>NZ_JBNCLC010000001.1:0-197168 GCF_049844475.1 Micromonospora sp. DT47
TCTGACCTTCACGCCGCACAGACGGCCTTGTCGGCACCCGCCCACCCCTCAACACCCTTTGTTCAGGGGTCTCCTAGAGCCCGGACGTACCAGAAGCTGCACATGGTGAAGGTGCTCTCCTGGCCGGGCAGGCCGTCGGGCGAGGCGTTCGGGTCGTACCGGTAGACCAGGCTGTCGGAAACCAGTTCTGCGTCCATCGCCCGCAACGTTGACTGCCACATCGGGTCCGTCGGCGCAACGAACCCGACCGACGGCATGGTGAGCAGCGCCGCGTCCAGGACGTCGGTTGCGTAGTGCTGCACGAAGGCCCCGCGCCCGGGGTGGAAGCCACGCGTCATGATCTGTTCGTAGATCTGGTTTCGGTTACGCACCCACCGGTCGGTGTCGCCCGGTCGTCCGCGTCGCTGCGCGAGGCGGACCGCCCGGTCCAGGGTTACCCAGGACATCAGGCGCCCGTAGGTGAAGTCCTGGCGGCCACCGCGGGTTTCCCAGATCCCGTCTTCGGGCTGGTCCCAGTGCTTGCAGAGCCAGTCCACCAGTCGCATGGTGTCCAGCCACAATTGGTGGGAGAGCTGCAGACCATGGCTGTCAGCCTCGTGAAGGCCGTTGAGTACCTCGCCGTAGATGTCGAGTTGCAGCTGGTTCGCGGCGCCGTTACCAACCCGCACGGGCGCTGAACCGCGGTAACCCTCGAAGTGATCGAGCACCTCCTCGCTGAGATCGGGTGAGCCGTCGACGCGGTACATGATCTGCAGCGGCACCTCCCGTTCCTTGGCCTCCCGGACCCGGTCGTCGACCCAGTGCATGTACTGCCACGCTTCGTCGGTGAACCCCAGGGCGAGCAGGGCGTGTACGGAGATTGTCGCGTCGCGGATCCAGGTGTATCGGTAGTCCCAGTTGCGTTCCCCGCCGATCTGCTCCGGCAACCCGGCGGTAGGGGCGGCGACCAGCCCGCCGGTCGGCGCGTACGTCATGAGCTTGAGCGTCATCGCCGACCGCTCGACCATCTCCCGCCAGCGGCCGGTGTACCGGGAGCGGCTGAGCCAGCGCCGCCAGAAGTCACGGGTCTGCGCGAGCATGTCGCCCACCTCGCCCGGGGTGAAAAAGCGCGGCCGGTCAGGCGACACTCCGGTTTCCAGGACGACACCCCCCGCCTCGCCCTGGCGCAGCGTGGCGATCGCCCATATGCCCCCCTCCTTCCGCCGGACTCCCTGCTCGCCGGGCCGGGTTTCGGGGTATCGAACTATGTTCGTGGTGAGGGAGAGCGCAGAGCTGCGGAAAACGTGCCCTTCGGGGTATTCGTCGAGCTCGTGCGGATCCCGCCCGTAGTTGAAGCGGGGTTGGCAGTCGACCCGGAACCGCATCGTGCCTCGGACCATCCGCAGCATCCGCACCACGCGGTGGCGGTCGGTAGCCTGATCCCCCGCGACGGGCATGAAATCCACCAGCTCACCCACGCCGTCCGCGCTGAGAAAACGGGTGATCAGGATCGGCGTACCGGGCAGGTACAACTGCTTGCTCACGTACTCGACGCCCTCCGGCGCCACCTGGAAGTGCCCGCCCTTGCGCCGATCAAGCAGGCTGCCGAACAGGCTCGGCGAGTCGAACCGGGGGGCGCAGAACCAGTCAATCGTCCCGTCCATCGCCACCAGCGCCGCGGTCTGCAGGTCGCCGATCAAGCCGTGTGCCTCCACCGCGGGGTACGAGTCCACCCAGCCCCCCCCATTCACCTCACCGCACGCTCAATCACCCTAACCGGTTGTAACACGCATACGGCTCGTATCGTACGAAAGCATCCCCACCTGGTGACACATGCATGCACTTCCTCGACAGGTCCGACAACCCGCAACTTGTGGCGGTACTCCGCGCGACCCCGATCAACGAGCCCGGTCCTGACCCGGCGCAACGACCCGACGTAGCTCGACGCGGGCGGCCACCATCGGTGCAGGCCGCCACACCGCCCCCGACCATCGGCTCGCCCGACAGCGCCGATCGAACGCTTGTACGATGCGGTGGTGCGGGAAGTGGCGGGGCGCTGGTGGAATGGCATCTGGGGACGGTTAGGCCGCCGGGACGTGTGGTTGACCCGCGAGGTTCGGTGGAAGGTCGTCGCCCGCGCTGGCGATGCCGAGACGGGTCGGGTACTGCGGTGGGATTTCGACACCGAGTCCGAAGCTCTCGCCCTGATCCAGCGCCTGCTTGCCGCGGACGCCGGCGGGAGTTGGCGCGAGCAAGACGGTGACGCTGCCTCGTCCCCGCCCCAGTGATTGCTCCAGGGCCCGGCCAGCGGTCGCCTCGCGAGTGATGGCGCCGCTGGCCGGGAACTTGAGCGTGGTCAGGAGCTGCAGGTGTTGAGCATGCTCTGCAGCGCGGACTTTTCCGTCGACTGCAGGGTCAGGCCCCAGCTGTATTTCACGGTGATCCACATCTTGCTGTAGGTGCACCGGTAGGACGACAGCGGCGGTTGCCAGGTCGACGGGTCCTGGTCGCCCTTGGCCTGGTTGACGTTGTCGGTGACCGCGATCAGCTGCGGCCGGGTCAGGTCGTTGGCGAAGCTCTGCCGCCGGCTGGTCGTCCACGAGCTGGCACCGGACCGCCACGCCTCCGCCAAGGGCACGACGTGGTCGATGTCAACGTCGGAGGCGGCGTACCAGGTGGCGCCGTCGTACGGGCTGTACCAGCGACCGGAGGTGGCCGCGCAGGAGCTGTCGACGACGACGGAGGTGCCGTCGCGCTTGAGGACCTGCTCGCGGGTGTTGCAGCTGCCGCTGATGGTGATCCAGTGCGGGAACAGGTCCCGGCCGCCGGGATGCGCGGACTTCGGCAGCGCCGCGAGGACGTTGCCGATCTTGTGGAACCAGCAGCGCTGCTCACGGGTTTCGGGCAACACCTCACGTAACGCCGACCAGAAGCCGAGCGTGCCGTCGCCGACGGCCAGGACCGGGGCGCGCATCCCGCGGCGTTTGCAGTCGCGTAGCAGGTCCGCCCAGGAGCCGGACGACTCGCGGTAGCCCTCGGCCAGGGCGATGAGTTCCTTGGTGCCGTCGACGCGGACGCCGATCATGACGAGCAGGCACAGTTTCTCCTCGTCGAGGCGCACGTTGAGGTGCACCCCGTCCGCCCACAGGTAGACATAGTCCACACCCGAGAGGTCGCGGTCGGCGAACTGGCGAGCCTCGTCCTGCCACTGCACGGTCAGCCGGGTGATCACCGCCGCGGACAGTCCCGAGCCGGTGCCGAGGAAGTTCTCCAGCGCGGGGGCGAAATCCTGCGACGACAGGCCATGCAGGTAGAGCAGCGGTAACACCTCGGTGATCTTCGGCGACTTAGAGGTCGCGCGGAATGGTGGGGTTGCCCGGCGCGTCCGAACGGGTGCAGGCACAGAACCGGTGATCATGAAGGTGCTTACGCCTCGTGATCACGGGAGGTTCTGTGCCTGCCATCCCAGCATGGCTGATCGAGCCGCTGTGGGTCCAGTTCGCCGCGCTGTTACCCGAGCGGCCGACCTACGCCCCGACTCATCCGTTGGGCTGCCACCGTCAACGCGTCGATGACCGGATCGTGTTCGACAAGCTGATCCAGGTGCTGCGGTTCGGCTGCTCCTACGAGGCGATCGCCGACAGCACCTGCTCGGCCACGACGATCCGTGACCGCCGTGACGAGTGGATCAGCATCGGTCTGTTCGCCCAGCTCAAACAGATCGCGGTGGACGCCTACGACCGGCTCGTCGGCCTGGTGTTGGACGACATCGCCGTGGACGGCTGCATCACCAAGGCCCCCGGCGGCGGTGACTGCGCCGGACGGTCCCCCGTCGACCGTGGCAAACAAGGCATGAAACGCTCATCGATGGTCGACGGCCACGGCATCCCCCTCGGCCGGGTGCTGGCCGGCGCGAACCGGCACGACTCACCGCTGCTCGGCCCGACCCTCGACCACCTCGACGACCTGGGCCCTCTGCCCGACGAGGTCACCGTGCACCTCGACGCCGGATACGACTCTGCCGTCACCCGCACCCTGCTCGCTGACCGCGGCCTGACCGGCGAGATCGCCCGCAAGGGCGACAAAGCACCCCTCCAAGCAGGACGACGCTGGCATGTCGAATGCACCAACAGCTGGCACAACTCGTTCAACCGGCTGCAACGCTGCTACGAACGAACCGAGAAAGTCATCGACGCGTACTTCGACCTCGCCGACACGATCATCACCGTCCGTAGCCTGATCCGCCGCACCTGGACCACCCACCGGTGGGACAACCGCCCCACCCGCCGCCCATGACCCCCATCCATTCCGCGCGACCTCTTACGGCACCACGCCGGCAGGATCGCCGACGAGTACCGCTGACGCTCGCCGGCATCGTCGACGCGTTTGTCGTTGACCCGCGGCGCGGCGACCTCCACGGCCCCGGCCGCGGTCAGGACCTTCCGCGGCTGGGCGTGACCGTTACGCACGACTAACCGCCGCCCGGCATCGTCGACGTCGCCGGCGTGCGCAGCGATATACGCAGCGACCTCGGCTTCGAGGGCGGCGGCGAGCATCCTGCGGGCACCGTCCCGCACGATCTCGTCGATCAACGACCCACCCGCCCCGGCCGGGACCGATCCGGTCGCTGGCGTGGGGTCATCAGGGTTGACTACCGTGAGCACGGGCGTACCTTCCCGACCCGCGCTGGCAGGCGCGGGCCTTGCTGGAAACCTTCATCGGCTATCCCCGGGAAGGTACGCCCCTCCCAAGGTCATCCACAGGTTTCAAGCATTGCTCCGGCGCGGCCGAACTCGTCGCTGCCCGAACCGGGCCAGCATCGCCACGCAGAACCAAGAACACCCATTGACGTGGCTACAACCGGTCGGCGATGCGGCGCCTCAGTGGATCCACCGCGTCAAGAGCCTGCTCAACAGCCTCAGCCGACCCCCGGCCTGATCTCATGATCTCCTCCAGTGCTGACTCGGCGGCTGCCATGTCCTTAACGAAGGCCGAGCCGGCCAGAGCCCGGCTCGTGGCGAAGAGCAGCGCATGCACGTCGACCACGGTGGTCTGTCGGTCGAATAGCCGGTCGAACGCATCGAGGAGCGCCTCAAGGAGAGGCAGTTCATCTGCCGGGTTCATGCTTCATGATCCTATCGATCCGTCGCCCAAAGGCAGGGGTCTGCGGTGTGCCATTAGCGTGCCATTGGGCCAGGACAGCATGGGCGAGCCGAGGCCACGAGAGACCGCCGGGACTAGGCCGCCAACCCAGCAGACGGCCGGAGACCGACAATTCCCAAGCTGCGAGTGACCTAGCTAGGCTTCCTGCCATGAAGGTGCGCGAGGTAGTCGTCCGGCTGAGCCATGACGAGGCGCTGGTCCTGTTCGAGTGGCTGAGCCCGCCCCGATGAGCTGACCAACGACTTCGGCGACCTGGTCGAGGACCAGGCCGAGCAGCGAGCGTTGTGGAATCTCACCAGTCTGCTGGGGCGGCGGTCGGTGATGCTGGCCGGACGGTGGTCCAGTTGGCTCGTGATCGCGGCGTGTCGCGGCCGGTCGTGATGTCCGCGACGGTCGTTCACGCACGGCGGGTGCTGCCCTTGGAGCCGGAACCGGTGCGGGTCCTGGGCTTGGATGAGACCCGCCGGGGCCGGTCTGGCGCACTCACTCAACAAGCCGATCCTCAATGAAACGCATCCGCTTCAGGATTTTTCCTTCCTTACTTTTATCATAAAGATCGTATTCTTTTTGCGTTTGGGTATCTGACCAGGTGATCGATGCAATGAGATCGCTTTTATGATGTTCCAGTCGATCCGTATTCATGTAGCTTTCATCAGGTTGCCAGTTTCTTGGCAAATCGCTGCTTTCCCTGTAGAAAGACAAATCAACGAATTTGTTCTCGCTTTCGACTGGATGATTCTTGACGTATCCTTCAACTAAATCCTTCAAATCTATCAGATCTTCTGGTGAATTCAGAATCATATAATGCTTCCTGAGCGTCAACACTTCTTCGCCCTTCTTGCCGACAACCTCTTCGGTATTTGCGATTTCGAAAATCTTTGTTTCCCCGCTTGACTCCCCGTTCTCTGTGCACCCAATCAAGGATAATGGAATGAAGAATACGCCTATCATCAACCCTAGCACCTTCGAATTGACCTTCATCACCCAATCCTCCTTCGAATGGAGTATCCTTGAGTTCGGAATCTACTGCGGCAACCTTGGCGCGAGCACTTCCGCCAAAAGTTCCGATTCGCGGTCGCGGTATAGGCAGCGGCGGATGCGCGGCTCGCCAACGGAGCAGCCGCTGAACACCGCCAGAAGGTAGGCGTTCGCGACAGCAACAGGGGTCGCCTCACCCCGGTCCGCTTCTACCGTCTTGACGGCGTGCCCAGCCAACGGGACCGCGAGGCAGCCCGCGAGAGCGGCGGCGACAGCCGCTGCGGCGCGGAGTCGCCATGAACGCGCGGAGTCGCCATGAACGTGGGGGAGGGGCAGCGCGATCATGAGCGGAGACTACCTACCGGATCATAGTCGCCACAGAGCAGCGCGCCGGCCGTGTGGGACGCCGCTGTGCCGAACACCGCGGATCTTGTACAGTTCCCAAGCTGACATTCTGGGAGCCATGCGTGGGAGCCACCGGGGCGGACTGGACCGGACGGGACGGGACCGATCGGGTTGCCGAGCGCTTGAGGACCAGCACCAGGCGGACGGCGTCGGACGGCCTAGACATGGTCTTGGGAATCTACGGATCAGAAGGTTAGGGGTTCGAATCCCTTCGGGCGCACATAGCAGGGAGAAGCCCTCGACCAGCCGAAACGGCAGGGTTGGGGGCTTTTTCGTGTCCGCCAGATAAGGAGCCCACTCGGGCAGGTCCCCGGGCCGCCAATCTTGATCTCGTAATGCGTAGGTCGACGGTTCGATTCCGTCAGGCGGCTCGGCACAGAAGCCCAGGTCAACGACCTGGGCTTCGCCGCTTTCCGAGGTCGACCGCGCCGCCGGCCGTGCCAGTCCGCAAATAGTCCGCATCCCGCGCCGCGGCCGCCTCGTCCAGCCGGACGCAAGTCTTCACCAGGGCTTCGATTCCAATGGCAACGATCATGCCGCGTGCCATCGGCGCGGCGTTCGCTCAGTGGGGCGGATCGGGTTGTGATAAGGACTGAGCCCATGACCTCTCCACTGCCCGCCTACGCGGTGCCCGATGTCATCCATGAAGGAGCGGGGCCGGTCAAGGCTGGGGTTTTGACCTGCTGACGTTGATTTTTCCGGTTCCGGCAATGGGTTTCGGGCAGGCGTGTGTGCGGTGCCGGGGTCAATGGCTGGGCCGTAGGCCCACCCCGCAGGGGCGTGGCCTTGACGCCGGCGCCGTGCGCGCCATGCTCGTGATGCCGGAAGGCGTTGTGGGTGGTCGCGTCACCAGGTTCCGACCAGATGTCGGAGGGCAGGCCGAGGGGTTCGGCTGCCGGTCATCCATTCGCCCTGCGGGTTCGGGGCATGGTGATGTGCGACCGTGACCGGACGGGGTCAATCAAGCGGGCGGCCACGCCGTCGGCCGACGGGGGTCAGACACAGAACGACCTCGCGTCCGGTCACGTCCGAACCTGCTCACGCCGCCGCCTTGGCCGGTGCGAGGGCGCGGATGTGCCCGTCGCGCAGGCCGTAGTAGACGAGGGTGAGCAGCTTGCGGGCCACCGCGACGGTGGCGATGTTGCGTCCGCGTCGCTCGGCGATGCGGGCGCGGGTGCAGGTCAACCAGGCGGCGGTGTGCGGGACGCCGTGGGCGGCCTCGACCGCGGCCCACCGCACCAGGGTGGAGCCCTGCTTGGTGATCCGTCCCCGGTGCACGACAAGGTCGGACTCGCGGTGCCGCGGGGTGAGCCCGGCCCAGGAGGTCAGCTCCGTCGGGCCGGGGAACCGGTCGACCTCGCCGATCTCGGCGACGAACACCGCCGCCAGGACCGGGCCGACACCGGGGATGGCCTGGACCGCGGTGTAACCACGGTGCCCGGAGAGTCTGGCCCGGATCGGCCCGGCGACCGCGTCGATCTCGAAATCGATTGCGTCGATCAGCCGGCACAGCGAGGACACCCGACCCCGATAAGCCCCGTCCAACGGTGCGCGAGACAGCAGTTCCCGCCCACCAACGCCGAACAGATCCGAGACAGGGATGTGCACGCCCTGTTTGGCCAGCACCGCGTGCACGGATGCCTTCAGCCCGCTGCGCCACGCGACCAGCTTGGCCCGATACCGCACCAGCTCCCGCAACTCGCGCACCACCGGCGGGGCCGCATACGCCTCCGGCAGCCTGCCCATGCGCAGCAGATCGGCCAGGTCGGCGGCGTCCCGGGCGTCGTTCTTCACCCGCCGGTAGGCGAACCCTTTCACTCCCAACGGATGCGCCAAATGCACCCGGGCACCGGCCGCGGTCAGCACGTCCACCGCCCAGTACCAGCCATAGGTGGCCTCCAGGACCACCTCCGGGTCGGGACCGGCCTTGGCGATCTCCAGCCCGAGCGCGACCGGGTCGTTGTCGATCCGCACCGTGTCGAGTTTCTCGCCCGTCTCGGTCATCCGCACGATCACCGACCTGCGCCGATGCAGATCGATACCCACGATCTGCCGACCGTCGTCCTGTGCCTGCATGAGGGGCCTCCTTCGTCGTGAGACGTGAGCACCCCGAGCATCCCGCCCGGGACCCACGAGGAGCGAGGCCCCGCTCCTTCATGCCATCAAGCCCCTACGCGGCACCGATGACCTGCCCCGCATTAGCTACCGCGGCGACCAGCTCGCCACCTGCCCACCCGTCGCCGCCGTCCTCGACCGTATCCCGGCGGTGCTGACGACGATCGAGGAGGTGTGGCCGGGTCACACCCTCACCATCAGCCGCCCCGACCTCTGCGCGCAAGTCTCGGTTGGCAGCGACGACGGCCTGAACTGGGGGCTGAGCTTCGACGACGAGGTGGGATTGCTCGTCCAGCCCAGCTTCGTCCCTGGCCACGAGCCCGACCCCGATGACCTGCTCGAGGAGGCGCTCGCCGCGCAGCCCGAGGTCGACTCCGCCTACCACTACGACCGGGAGTACTTCGAGGTTCGCATGGCCCGGGTGCACCGGGCCGACGAGATGCTCGCCCGCTGGCTCGACGCGATCGTCACCGCCCACCGTGAGTTCGCCAGCCGTCGGGGCATCGACCTGCCGTACTGAGGCCCGTACGTACTGAGACCGGTAACTGATCGTTTCCGGCGGTGACAGGCTGTGGGGCGCCACACCCCGCCAGGTCGGGTGCTCCGCAAACTCGATGCGTGGAAGGCGGGCCACCGGGCAAGATGATTGTTGCCGCAAGGGCGATGACAGCAACAGATGACAGCAGCGGCGCTGGACGGTCCGACGCCACAGCGGACGACTGAAGGCGCTGCGACCAGTAGTTGTGGAGCCTCCTGCACCGAGTCGGACAGTCTGGCCCAGGCTACGAATCAGAAGGTTACGAGCGGCCGCCACGTGAGCAGGGCAACCGCGAAAGGCGGTCAAGCAGGTCCTACAGCCAGCCTGCTGATCTACCGGCCGACGAGCACAGCGCCTACCCGTTGCGAGCGGCACACGTGCGGCAGAATCAGAGGGGATGCAGGTTGTCAGCCTGCAGACGCGGATCGAGCACCGTCTTAGGAAACCGATGCTCTATCCCCTGAGCTACGAGGGCGCGAGCGCCCAGCCTACCTGCCAGCGGATGCCCCCGAGTATCCAGGAGTGCCCGCCGGTGCTCACGTATGCCAGGCGTCCCGTCTCCGACCGAGGGAGCGCACATGGAGCACACCGGTCAGCACCAGACGGGGCATGTCCCAGTGGCTCGGCGCCTCCGTTCGTGGATCTTGCGGTTTGCCTGGTAGTGGACGCAGCAATCGCGCGGTCGTTCGGCTCGGACTACGGATCAGAGGTTAGGGTTCGAGTCCCTTCGGGCGCACAAGATCAAGGGGCGTCTGGCCTCCCACAACAGGGGTCAGGCACCTCTTGACGTTCTCCCCGAAGACCGCCAGTTAGACAGGCAATACGGGTTCCGCAGCTCAGACGCGGTCTGATCTAGCCTGGACACGTCAACTCATCCTTCCGGTCGAGACAACGCTGCCCGCGGCCTTCAGACAGCCGCGGGCAGCTCATCGATGAAACGGGAATGAACCCGGATGCCGCGTTACCGGGCGACGATCACGTCAGTCGGCGTTTCCACCCGTACCGGCGTTCCGTAGTCCGACAACTCCAGGGTCAGCACAGAAGTCGAGTTGAAGGCCAGGCCACCCTTGTAGCCCTTCTTCACCCCCGGCTTGATCTGCCCCTTGTTCGTCGACTCGTAGGTCACCTTGGCGATCCGCTTGTCCGCATTGAGCGTCACATCGCCGATCAGAATCTTGGTTCCGGTCATGGCCTTGTCGTCGTACGGACGGATGCTTTCAAAGTGGTAAACGCTGTCACCGATCTGCGTGATCTTGGCGTCTACCTGCCGCAACGCCCGAAGCAGCTCCTCCGGGTCCGCGGATGCGCCCGCAGCCCCGCCCAGCGCATCGCCGTACTCGAACTTGCCGTTGCTCCCCTGCTGCTTCCACGTCTTCGTACCGTTGGAACCGAGGTACAGCTTTCCGTTGATCAGCCGCTGGTAACAGACGCCCGGACCGTCCAGCTGAGGGGAGTTCAGGTAGCCGGTGGACGTCGCCGGATCGTAGGCACCCTCCGCGGTCCCCCAGCCGTCCGGGTCGGCCTTGCTGCCAGCCGTGATCTTCAACTTGTAGCTGATGTTCTCGCTGGCCGAGATCGCCGAGGCCAGTTGCAGGTTCGCCGACTCGGCGCTCGCGACCGGGGGCCGGCCGCCGCCCGGCGTCGACTGGCCGGGCCCGCCGACCGCCACGACGGCCGCCAACGCCCCGGCCAGGCCGAGGACGCCCGCGGCGTACGCGCTGCGCTGCACGGCGGTACGGCGCCCGTGCCGTCGCGCCGCCTCACCGACGATATCGGTGCTCAGCGCGACGCCGGCGACCTCCTGGCGCATGCCGGCGATCAACTGCTCTTCGATGTCAGTGTTCATCTTCCCGCTCCGTTCCAGGCCGGGACGTCGTCAACCGCCCAGGCAGCCATAACCTCACGCAGGCGAGACAGCCCCCGCGAGGCGTTTGATTTGACGGTCCCGACAGAGCACCCGAGCATCTCTCGGCAGCCTCCGCCTCGCTGAACTGCTCCCAGTAGCGCAACACCAGCACCGCCCGCTGCCGCGGCGGCAGCAAGCCCAGCCCCTGGATCAGTGCCTGCCGCAGATGCAGCACGTCCGTACCGTCGGACTGCCCCGGCGGCTCCACGTCGACCAGAACCTCCGGCCGCCGCTTACGGCTGCGCCACTGATCGACCGCGAGGTGGTACATCGTGCGGCGCAGGAACCCCTCCTTGTTCCCGTGGATCCGGTTCCAGTGCCGCATCAGCCGCTCCAGCGCCGCCTGAAGCAGATCCTCCCCGGCGGCACGGCTGCCGGTCAGCAGTACCGCCGTCGCGAGCAGGGCACTGCCCCGTTCAGCGACGAGGCTGTCCAGACCCTCGAAGCTTCGCTTCCAACGCACGGGCTCTCCTTCCGTCGCCAACAAGGACGATGGCTCGGCCCCGAAGGTTGACCGGCGACCCGGAACTCTTCGCGAGCGGCCGATCGGCCCGTTGACACCGAACTGCGCGCACGCCTCGGTTGAGATCGCTCAGCGTGTCACTCTCGAGCCTGGTTAGTAGCTGTGGACGCTCGACGTGCTGCCACGCCCAGGGGACCAGTTCGTCGAGCACCGCGGGTAGATCGCGGCGGCGTCGGTGACGGCCTCGCTGGGTGTCGCCTTCAACGCCGACAATGCCCGGCGGAAGAATCGCCAGGCCGCGTCGGCGTCCCAGCGGGCTGAGACCAGCACGTCGATGACCTGCCCGTACTGCTGCGCCACTCAGGCACCGGTCGGATGGGCGGTCACCCGACCACGTGGACCTGGCGGGTGGCGGGCCAGCTCCGCGCGCGCCCGATGCCCGTCCGGCGAATAGTCGGGCAGGTCGTCGTCGTGGCCGCTGATGCCGAACTCGGTCGCCGCGGCGGGTTGCAGCCGGGCGTAGTCGGTCACGTCGGCGTCGCAGATCTCGTGTACGCCGGCGGCCGGTGACGTCGCGTCGTCCATCGTTCCACCCCCAGGTCAGGAATCCGGTTCGTGCACTGGGGACGCCGCGCGGCGGCGCGGCAGACAGAGCTGGGCGGACAGCAGCCCGGCCGCGCCGACCAGGGCCCACAGCGCCCATGGGCCGATCGCGTACACGGCGCCGCCGATGAGCGGTCCGGCGCCCGCACCGATCGTGTACGCGACGCCGTACAACCCCTGGTAGCGCCCGACCATCCGCGGCGGAGCCAGACTTCCCAGGTAGGCGTTGGCGACGGAGCTGGACATCATCTCGCCGAGCGTCCACATCAGCACCGTCGCCGACAGCAGGACCATGCCGGGCATGAACCCGGTCAGCGCGAGACCGACACCGATGAGCAGGTTGCCGATGGCCAGTACGTACTCCGGCCGGTACCGGGAGACCGCGCCGGTGATGGGCAGCTCCAACACCAACACCAGCAGACCGTTGAGCCCGATGAGGAGACCGAAGTCGCGCGCGCTCAGACCCACGTCGCTGACGTGTAGGGGCAGGCCGACGGTGGACTGGATGTAGACGAACTCGGCGACCACGGTCATCAGCAGGAATCGCACCAGGGTGTGGTCGGCGAACGCCTGCCGGTACCCCACCGCCCGGCCCGCCTGCGTGTCCGCGTCGACCTGGTCGGACCGCGGCTGGGGCGCATCCCGCAGCAGCACCGCCACGACCACGCCGAACAGCAGGCACGCGGCGGCATTACCCAGAAAGAGCTCCACATAGGAGGTGCTGGCCAGCACACCGCCGATGACGCCGCCTAGGGCAGCGCCGATGTTCATCGCGAACCGGAACACCCCGAAGGCGGCGAGCCGTTGCTGGTTGGTCGCCACGGAGTCGAGCAGCACCGCGGCCGCGGCCGGCCGGTAGATCTGCGACGTCACGCCGATGAGCCCGACCACCGCGACGATGAGCGGGAGCGGCTCGAGGGACGGCACGATCGCCGTCAGCCCGGCGGTGGTCACAGCGGACAGCACGATGGTCCATCGCCGGCCGATCTTGTCGGCGAGGTAGCCGCCGACGGCGTTGCCGAGCACCTTGCCCAGACCGGACACGCCCAGCACCAACCCGGCGGCACCGGCGGAATAGCCGCGCTCGGTCAGGTAGAGCACGATGAACACGGGCAGGAAGTTGCCGACCTGGTTGACCAGAATGCCGAGACTGATGATCCACACCCGGCCGGGCAGGCTGCGCAGCGCGTCGCGGAATCGCGGCTCGTCGACGCCCGACAGGTCCGGCGGCGCGATGCTCACGCGACGGCCTCGGTGCGCACGTGGATCGCCGCGGCCAGCCGCCTGCCGTGGGCGATCGCTTCGGTGGCAGTGGCGCCGCGGGCGATGACGTGACCGACCTTGTCCTCGTTCCAGGTCAGCGGTGGTACCTCGTCGCCCGGCTCCACCTCCAACTGGAGGTCGACGAACGCCGGGTCCGCGCGCACGGCGTCGACGCCGGTCACCTCCACGACCCGTCCGGGCTCCGGCGTGAGGAACCGGACGGCCGCTCCGCCCCGAGGCTCGGGCGACGTGGTCAGCGGCTCCACCACGCCGAACCTGGCGCCCAGCGCGTAGCGCTCCATGTCGACGCCGTACGCGATCTCGGCCAGTTCGTTGATCCGGTCACCGCCGATGCGGTTGTGCGACTCGACGATCCGCGGGCCGCGCGAGGTCAGCTTGACCTCGGTGTGCCCTGGACCGTTGCGCAGCCCCACCGCGTCGAGGAAGTCCGTCACCAACCGCGTGACCTCGCGCAGCGTCTCGGCCGAGCAGCCGCTGGGCTGCGAATGTCCGATCTCGACGAAACCAGGGCCACCGCACTCCTTGTCGGTCACCGCGACGACCACATGCCGGCCGTCGAAGGTCAGGGTCTCCACGCTGATTTCCGGGCCGTCCAGGAACTCCTCCATGAGGAACTCGTCGAAGGATTCGGCACAGGACAGGTCCCTGGCGGCCCAATGCCCGTCGTCGAGGGATCGGAACCGTTCGGCGACGACGTCCACGTCGGCTCGGTCGCGGATGCAGAACACCCCCAGGCTGCCCGATTCGCGGATCGGCTTGACGATGATCGGGAGCCCGTGCGCCTGAACGAACTCCCGAACGTCCTGCGCGGAACGGCCGACCGCGGAGGCCACCGGGCTGATGCCCCTCGCGGCCAGGTGCCGGCGCATCCGCCACTTGTCCAGCAGCAGTTCCACGGTGGCGACGGACTCGCCGCCGAGGCCGAGCGCCTCGTTGATCCGCGCCGTCGGCAGCAGCCCGAGCTCGAACAGCGACACGGCCGCCTGGAACGGGTACGCCTCGTGCAACGCCTGGATCAGCGGCAGGAGCCGGTCGATGTCGCCGTAGTCGAGCAGCAGCGCCTGATCGACGTAGGGCCAGTGGCCGCGGTCATACTCGTCCGGGAACTGGGCGTGAACCACGTCCAGGCCGAGCTCCCAGGCCTTGCGCACATGCTTGAGCTTGCCGCCGATGACCAGGACGCGAGGCCGTCCGGTGGCGACCGCCGAGGACCGTTGGCCGGTGGGTACGACATCGTCGGACAACGTGGCTCCCTCTCTCACGTCGGCGCTCATCCCTACTGCGCCGTCCAGTTGCTCGCGGAGGATGTCGGCATGCCCCGCGTGTCGGTTCGTCTCGGCCAGCACGTGGACGAGGCTCTGGTGCGGCGTCACCTCTGCGCCTCCCCACCAGAGCACCCGGCCGGGCGCGTCGAGGTCGAGGTCGTCGATCTCCGCTCACGGATCCACGCGCTGGCCAGAGCCTCGCTCACGTACGGGTCCATGCCGTGCTCCTTACGTCGGCCTTCAACACCAGCAAAAAAGTTATGCCGGTTGCGCTCGGAAGTCAACCAGCTTTCGGGCTATGCTGGTGTCGAGATCCGCAGCGCCAGGAACGACTCGAGGGGTGATCACGATCGCGACCACCAGTCCGGGCAAGGGCACAGGAACGCCCGCGCACGCGGACCTGCTGTGCGCCTTCGCCAACACCCTCGACGTGGACCTGCCCGACCCGGACACGCTCACCGACGCGGCCGTGCTCACCGACTGGCTCCGCGCCCGCGACCTGCTCGGACCCGACGAGCGGGCGGACGGGGACGACCTCGACCTCGCGCGCACCCTCCGCTCCGGGCTGCGTGCCGCCATGCTGCGTCACCACGAGGGCGACCACACCTCGACGGTGACCGACCTCGACGCGACCGCCACCTGCCTGCCGCTCCGGATCGTCTTCGACGGCACCCGTCCCCGGCTCGCCCCGACCGTCGGCGGCGCCAGGGGCGGCCTGGCCCGGCTTCTCGTGGCGGTGGCCGACGCGGAGTCCGACGACGCGTGGGTACGCCTGAAGCTCTGCGTCGCCGAGGACTGCCAGTGGGCGTTCTACGACACCTCGAAGAACCGTTCGCGGCACTGGTGCTCGATGGGCGTCTGCGGAAACCGGCAGAAGACCCGCACCTATCGCGCCCGCCAGCGAGCCAAGCAGTGAGCCAGACCGGGAACCAGGCAGTGAGCAGCGCAGCGGGCGAGCCGCTGCCGGGCCGCCGCCCGATCCGGTGCCGCCATCGGCTGACAGGACGGTCCGCATGAGCGACCACCCCGCCGACGTCAGCTTCCGGATCGCCTGGGCCGCCGACGCGCGCGACGTCGCCCGGGTCCAGGTCCGCGCCTGGCGGGGGGCGTACGCGAAGGTCTTCCCCGACGAGGTCCTCGAGGCACTCGCCGAACACGCCATCGCCGAACAGTGGGAGCGTTCGCTGGCCAGCCCGCCCGACGCCCGCCACCGGCTCCTCGTCTGCCGAGCGCGGTGCTGATCTCGGGGCAGGGCGCCGGTCACGGCGCGCTGGGCCCATCGGCCTGTGCCACGGACGCTGTCCGCAATTTCCTGGGGGACGGCAGGTGCCCGCGGCGGGCACCGCCTGCCCACCGGCGCCCGTAAGAGGACGTCCTCGGTGTGTGTCAGTCCAGGTCGGTGCAGACGTTGTGTTCGGTGCCGGCGTCCACCCGGATCTCCCGGTAGCCGCCATCGGGGGCGAAGTACACCTCGTGATACCCGTCCAACGCCCAGATCCCCTTTGGGAACCGGTCCGTCGCGCGGAAGCCGACCGCGGCGGCCCCGACCAAGCGCTGCACCATCGAGCCGTCGGTGCCGTACTCGATGAAGCCCGTGCCGTTGAGGTCATGCTCGACGCTCGCGCCGGTGTCGAGGTTCGTGTACCGGAACCGCAGGTCACCGGTGATCACCTGGTGCCGCGGGCTGCCGTCGGAGAAGGTCGCCAGCGTGGCGATCTGCTCCTCGTCCTTCACCGGCTCACCGGCGACCGGGAAGGCACAGCGCTGCCCGGCGGCCACCTGGAACGGCTGCGAGCGGTACGGCTCCCAGGTGAGGCCGCCCGGCAGCGTCGTACCCGGTCCAGGCGCGGGTTGCGCCGACGCCGAGGTGGCCGGGACCGCGACAGACGCCGCGACCGCGAGCCCGGCGGCGACGGCACCGATGGTGGAACGGCTGGTTCGCATACTCATTTCCTAACCGGTAGATGACAGATCTTCGGTTAGCTCCAACCAACCGTCTCCGGCGACCCGTGTCAAGGCAGAATTGAGCCATGCACTGGATCGAGGTCGAGGGGACGCCACTGCCGAAGCGCTACGGCGGACACCCCGCGCTGGACTTCTGCAATACCTGGGCCGGCTGGAACACCCCCCGCCGCAACCTGGGCGGACAGCCGGACCTCACGCGCGAATGGCTGCCGACATACGACCGGCTCGCGCTCTGGTCCGGGTACGTCCAACTGCTCACCCCCGAGACGACCCGACGGATCCGACGCCACGCCCACCACGACCGCGACCAGGCCGACAAGATCCTCCACCGCGCCCACCGGCTACGCGACCACCTGTACCGGCTACTGCTCAACCCCGACGACCGGCACGCGTTCGACACCTTCGCCACAGTGGCGCAGTCGGCGCTCCAGGCGACCAGGCTCGAGATCGACCCCGACGGGGCGCCCCGCCGGGTGCTGCCGGACACCGTCGGCTTGGCCCTCCCGCTGTTCGCCGTCGCCCGATCAGCCGAGAGCCTGCTCACCAGCGCCGACGCACACCACCGGGTCCGCGCCTGCCCGGGCGACGAGTGCGGCTGGCTCTTCCTCGACCTCCGCGGCCGCCGACGCTGGTGTGACATGGCCACCTGCGGCAACCGCGCCAAGGTCCGCGCACACGCCGCACGGTCGAAACCTGCCGCAACGCCCTGACTGTCGACGGTCGGGTCGACCCGCCTGCCCCTCGGAGGGACGGGGTCGAGCAGGCATTGGCACTGTTCCTCGCCCATCCTGATCTCGAGGCCGATACCGATGAGCGGGCCACCGGTTAGGTCCTGCTGCCACAAGAACGCCCCGACGTCGACCGGGTGGTGGCCTGCTTTCCAGGCAATGGGGAAGATCAGGTTGGCGCGTGCCCTTCCAGCGGGCCCGGCCCGGGCGACCGCCTCGGCCGGGCCAGCCGCGGCGGCGCGCTCAGGCTGGTCCGGGCCTTGCCGGGCCCGCCGGTCGTGGTGGGCATTCAGCTGCCGCAGCAGCCGCCGGCCTGACCGCCAGCGGGGGCGGCGTCGAGGGTGACCAGATTCAGCGGCGCGGCCAGCAGGCCGCCCGAGATGCCGGTGGCCAGACCCCGCCCCGCCGACTCGGCGGCCGGCGCGGGCCCGCAGCAACTGTCGCCGCCAGCGGAGTCGGCGGGGTTGCTGTTGCACACGCCGGTCTCGGGCAGGTCGAGCTGCACGTCGCGGGCGGCGTCCCAGTCGCCGGCGAGGGCGGCGACGACGGAGCGGACCTGCTCGTAGCCGGTCGCCATGAGGAACGTCGGCGCCCGGCCGTAGCTCTTCATGCCGACCGCGTAGTAGCCGGCCTCCGGGTGGGACAGTTCGTCCACCCCGTGCGGGGGCACCGTGCCGCAGGAGTGCTCGTTCGGGTCGATCAGCGGCGCGAGGGCGCGGGTGGCGCCCAGCACCGGGTCCAGGTCCAGGCGCAGCTCGGTGGCAATGGAGTGGTCGGGCCGGAAGCCGGTGGCCGCCACGATCCGGTCCACCGTGACGGACTCCTCGCCACCGTGGGCATCCCGGACGACCACCGCGACCCGGCCGCCGGCGGGCGTGAGGGCGTGCACGGAGAAGCCGGTGAGCAGCCGGATCCGGCCGGCGTCGACGTGCGCGCGCAGCCGGGATCCGAGGGCCCCGCGGGCCGGGAGGGCGTCGGCGTCGCCGCCGCCGTAGGTGCGCGCCGGCGAGACGGTCCGGATCGCCCAGGTCACCTCGGTGCCAGACTGGTCGGCGGCCAGTTCCGCGAGGGACAGCAGGGTGTTGGCGGCGGAGTGGCCGGCGCCGACGACGAGGGTGTGCCGGCCGGCGAACCGGGTTCGGTCGGCGCCGAGCACGTCGGGCAGCGCGTGCTCCAGGAACGCGGCGGCGTCCGTTTCGCCGTGGGCGGGCAGTCCGGAGGCGCCGAGTACGTTCGGGGTGCCCCAGGTGCCGGAGGCGTCGATCACGGCCCGGGCCAGCACCTCGTCACCGTCGGCGAGGCGGACCAGGTACGGGGTGGTCTCGCGGCCGGCGGTGCGCAGCCGGTCGAGGCCGAGGCGGCTGATCGCCTCGACGCGAGCGCCGTAGCGTACGTGCGGCTTGAGGCCCGGCAGCTCCGCGAGGGGCTGGAGGTAGTCGTCGACCAGTTCCCCGCCGGTGGGTAGCGCCTCCAGGTCAGGGGCGACCCAACCGGCGTCGTCCAGGAGCCGGCGGGCGGCGGGGTCCATGTTGTACCGCCACGGGGAGAACACGGGCACGTGCCTCCACTGCCGGACCGCCGCACCGGCGGTGTCGCCGGCTTCGAGGACGGTGAAGGGCAGGCCGCGCTCGTGGAGGCGCGCCGCGGCGGCCAGCCCGACCGGGCCGGCGCCGATCACGACGACGGGCAGGTCGTTCAGGGTGTTCATCAGACAACTCCTCTGCGTTGAGAACTATCGAATCAAGTAGGTGGACGGCGGCCCGACCGGTGGGGACCGGGTGGTCAGGTGATGACGGGGCTGCGCCGTTCGAGCAGGACGACGTCGCGCCACCGGCTGTGGTGGCGGCCGACACGCTCGCGGACGCCGATGACCCGGAACCCGGCCCGCTGGTGCAGGGCGAGGCTGGCGGTGTTCTCGGGGAAGACACCGGACTGGATGGTCCAGATCCCGGCCGATTCGGTGGAGGCGATCAGAGCGTCCAGGAGCAGGCGGGCGATGCCTCGGCCCTGGGCGGTCGGGTCGACATAGACGGAATGTTCCACCACGCCGGCGTAGACCGCGCGCGTCGAGGCCGGCGAGACGGCGACCCAGCCGAAGACGGTGTCGTCGCCGTCGACGGCCACGAGGCGATGGTCGGGGAGCCTGCCCGCGTCGAATGCGGCCCAGGTGGGTGCCACCGTTTCGAAGCTGGCGTTGCCCCCGTCGAGGCCGGCCTGGTAGATCGCCAGCACCCGGTCGGCGTCGTCGGTGCGCATGGGGCGGATGGCGGTGTCGGCCATCAGCAGACTCCGTTCGGACTGGGGGCGGGGCGGCCCATGACGACGTCGGCGGCGGACGGGAAGCACCCGACGCACACCTCGTTGATCCGGTAGTGCCGGGCCGTGCCGACCGCCTCCACCAGTACGAACCGCACCTCGGTGAGGATCTTCAGGTGCTGCGACACGGTGGACTGCGCGAGCCCGATCGCCGCGACGATCTCCCCCACGCTCAGCGGCCGGCTGCGGCGGGCCAGGTACTCCACGATCTGCACCCGAGTCGGGTCCGCGAGGGCCCGGAACCACGACGCATAGGTCTGCGCCGTCGCCCGATCCAGCAGCTCGTCCACCACCATCACCTTAATCGTTTATCGCCGATAGACGATGAAATCTAACAACCCTCGCCAACTTCGGACAACTATCTTGACGTCCGTCGAAACAGAGAGTTGCACGCTGATTAGATAGATGTCAACCTAGAGCCATGTCGAAGCAATCGGCTCCCCTCGCCATCATCGATCTGGCCGCTGACGCGCCGTGCTGTCCGCCCCTTGCGGAGCGGCGCGTACCGGCGGAGACCGCCGCGGTGCTCGCGCCGGCGTTCAAGGCCCTCGGCGATCCGGTGCGGTTGCAGCTGATGTCGATGATCGCCTCCGCCGAGGGTGGTGAGGCGTGCGTCTGCGACCTCACTCCTGCCTTCGACCTCACCGGCCCGACGATCTCGCACCACCTGAAGACGCTGCGCGAGGCCGGCCTGGTCGACGCCGAGCGGCGCGGCACCTGGGTCTACTACCGGGCCCGGCCGGCCATCCTGCGCCAGCTCGCCGCCCTGCTCACCGTCGAGCCGGCAGCCGCTGCGTGAGCCGCGGAGCTGGCGCCAGGCGGCTCGGGAAGTCACTGCAATGGGAGACAACAGACTGATGACCATCGCACTCTGGCGGCGCCTGCTGGCCGAGTTCACCGGCACCGTCCTGCTGGTCACCGCCGTGGTCGGCTCCGGCATCATGGCCACCACCCTCTCCCCGGACGACGTCGGCCTCCAGCTGCTGGAGAACTCGATCGCCACCGCGTTCGCCCTCGGCGCGCTGATCCTGATCTTCGGACCCGTCTCCGGCGCGCACTTCAACCCGGTCGTCTCCGCCGCCGACTGGCTCCTCGGCCGCCGCGCCGGCACCGGCCTCACCGCCCGGGACCTCGGCGGCTACGTCGTGGCCCAGGTCGCGGGCGCGATCGCCGGATCGATCGTGGCGAACCTGATGTTCGACCTGGCCGCCGTCGACTTCTCCGGCAAGGACCGGTCGGCTGCGCACCTGTGGCTCGGCGAGGTAGTCGCCACCACCGGGCTGATCCTGCTGATCTTCGCCCTCGCCCGGTCCGGCCGCGCCCCGGTCGCCCCCGCCGCGGTCGGCGCCTACATCGGCGCGGCGTACTGGTTCACCTCGTCGACCTCGTTCGCCAACCCCGCGGTGACGGTCGGCCGGGCGTTCACCGACACGTTCGCCGGCATCGCGCCCGCCTCGCTGCCCGGCTTCGTCATCGCGCAGCTCGTTGGCCTCGCCGTAGGGATCGGACTTCTTGCGGCGCTCTACCCCGACGCTGGGCAGGCCGCCGACCAGGTGGTCGTGCCCACCGACGGCCGCGACCCGGCGCTGGACCACGGCGCATGACCAGCGACCCGGAGGACGTCGGAGCGGACAGGTCGGAGCGCGACCTGCTCAACCCGCTGCGTCCCGCTGGCCGCTACCGGCTGCTCGACCGGAACAGCGACCCCCGCTGGTCGCTGCCCGCAGACCACTCCGAGGCGCCGGTGAACCGGCCCTGCGACCCGTACTGCGAGAAAGGCTCCTGATGTCCGACAAGCCCAGCGTCCTGTTCGTCTGCGTGCACAACGCCGGCCGCTCCCAGATGGCCGCCGGCTGGCTGCGCCACCTCGCCGGCGACGCCGTCGAGGTCCGCTCCGCCGGCTCCGCCCCCGCGGAGACGGTCAACCCGGCCGCCGTCGAGGCCATGCGGGAGGTCGGCATCGACATCACCGACCAGACGCCCAAGCTGCTGGAGTACGAGACGGCGGAGTCCTCTGACGTCATCGTGACCATGGGCTGTGGTGACGCCTGCCCGGTCTTCCCGGGTAAGCGCTACGAGGACTGGAAGCTTGAGGACCCGGCCGGCAAGGGCGTCGAGTCCGTGCGGCCGATCCGCGACGAGATCCGTACCCGGGTAGAGAAGCTCCTCGCCGAGCTGCGCCCCGCCGCCTGACCCACGCTGTCATCGCTGCCCGCTGCCCGCTGGCGAGGTTCCCTACGCCTCGTCGGCGGCGCGCCCCACGGGCTGCTGCTGGCTCGGGGGCGCGGTCCAGCTGGCGAGCAGGTTCAACCCGTCTTCAGACGCCGGTCGTACGGATTCCGGGCGGCCTCCGCGCGCAGCCTCGCCACGATGTCGTCCGCCGCGCGCTTCCAATGGACGTAGAAGTCCTTCGCGCGGGGGTTGAGGAACACGAACCGGGCGTTGTTCGCCGGCCGCACGAATCGGCGAACAACGCCCAGTGCCCGGGCGCCGACGAGTCCTAGAGTCGGGCCAGGATCTTGTTCATGGTGGCGATCTCGGCCTGCTGCGCGGTGATGATCCGCTGTGCGAGGGCCTTGGCGTCGGTGTTCGCGCCCCGGGTGACCTCGTCCTCGGCCATGGTAATGGCGCCCTGATGGTGGGCGATCATCATGGTCAGGAAGTGCTTGTCGAAGTCCTTGCCCGAGGCGGCCTCGAGCTTGTCCATGTCGGCGGCGGACACCATGCCGGGCATCCCGTGGTCCATCTCCGGCATGCCGCTGCCACCGGTCATTCCTGGCATGCCGCCGCTCGCGCTGGCCATCGGGGCGGGCTTGCCCCAGGCCGTCAGCCAGCCGCTCATGGTGGCGATCTCCGGCGCCTGCGCGGCCTTGATCTGTCCGGCGAGCTGCCTGACCTCCGGGTCGGCGGCCCGGGTGTCGGCCAGCTCGGCCATCTGCACCGCCTGCTGGTGGTGCGGGATCATCATCTGCGCGAACATCACGTCCGCGCCGTTGCCGGCCGCCGCGCTGCCGCCGGTGGTGGCGGTGGACGGCGAGCTCGACATGCCGTGGCCCATGCCCGAGGTTGAGCCGTGGTCGTCCGAGCCGCAGGCCGCCAGGGAGAGGGCGGCGGCGACGCCCACGCCGGCCAGAGCCGTACGGCGCAGGAAGGTACGAGTAGTCACGAGGAAAGCCTTTCGATTCGGTGGGTAGACGTGCGCACGCGAACGGACGCGGGAGCGGCGCGTCAACGCGCCGACGGTCCCGCGTCGGTTTCGCTCCTAGATGCGCAGCACCGACACCGTGGCCAATCGCAGCCCGACCATCCCCACGGGCGGCCCGCGAGAGCTCGTCGTACGTCCCGCACGACGCCGGCCGGGTTGCCCGGAAGCCCTACCGGCTGACAGCAGGACACCGAGCACGACCGCCACGGCGAACGACCCGACCACGGCGAGGCAGACCGCCCAGCCGGGAACGTGTCCGTGGTCCCGGTCGGCGGGTGCCGCGAGCAGGCGGCCGCACCCGTCACCGGAGCACTCGTCGTTCGCCACGGCGGCGGGCGACATCGCCGACTCCGCGTGCATCGCGTGGGCGGCGGTCGCCGCCACCCGCATGGCGGCGTCGTGGCCCAGACTGTGCATGGCCGCCAGCCCCACCAGGGTGCACGCCAGCAGCGCGAACCGGACCACACGTCCGGTCGTCACCGCCGCCGCAGCTCGCACGACGACCACGCTAGTGTGCCGCCGGGTCCCCCCGAACCTGGTACGCCGCATCGTCATTCCTGCGGGCGCAGCCGCACCCGGCGCAGCAGCTGGGCGTTGAGCGCCACCACGATGGTGGACGCCGACATCAGCACCGCCGCGACCGCCGGGCTGAGCGCCACCCCGGCCCAGGCCAGCACACCGGCGGCCAGCGGCAGGGCGACCACGTTGTAGCCGGCGGCCCAGGCCAGGTTCTGGACCATCTTGCGGTACGAGGCCCGGGACAGCCGGATCACCCCGCTCACACCCCGCGGGTCGGACGAGGCGAGCACCACCCCGGCGGACTCGATCGCCACGTCGGTGCCGGCGCCGATGGCGATGCCCACGTCGGCCCGGGCCAGCGCGGGCGCGTCGTTGACGCCGTCGCCGACCATCGCCACCCGGAGTCCGCGTCGCTGCAGGTCGGCCACCGCCTCGTCCTTGTCGGCGGGCAGCACCTCGGCGAACACCTCGTCCTCGCCGGAACGGAACCCGAGGTCGGCCGCCACCGCCTCGGCCACCGGTCGCGCGTCTCCGGTGATCATGGCGATCTTCCGGACGCCCTGCTCCCGCAGCTCGGCGATGGCCTGCCGGGCCTCGGGGCGTACCTGGTCCTCGAGGGCGAGGGCGCCGAGCACGCGGGCGGTGTCACCGTCGAGTCGCAGCAGGTGCAGCACGGCGGCGCCGCGCCGGGACCAGTCGGCCTGCCGCTGCGCGAGGTCGGCGGGGATGTCGGCGTGCAGCTCGCGGAGCAGGGTGGGACCGCCGACGGCGTACCCGCTGCCGTCGACCTCGGCGCGGACGCCGCGCCCGGTCAGCGACCGGAACCCGGTGGCCCGCCGGCGCGCGCCGCGCTCTTCGCCGGCCGCCACGATGGCCCTCGCCAGGGGGTGCTCGCTGTCGGCCTCCACGGCGGCGGCGAGCGCCAGCACCTCGTCCTCGTCGGTGCCGGCGGTGGCGGCGACCGCGGTGAGGACGTGCTCGCCGCGGGTCAGCGTGCCGGTCTTGTCGAACAGCACGGCGTCGACGGTACGCATCCGCTCCAGCGCCAGCCGGTCCTTGACCAGGATCCCGCCCTTGGCCGCGACGGCCGTGGACAGCGCGATCACCAGCGGGATGGCCAGGCCGAGGGCGTGCGGGCAGGCGATCACCAGGACGGTGACGGTCCGCACCACGGCCTCACCCAGATTCCCGACCAGGGCCCAGGTCACCAGCGTCACCACGGCGGTCGCCGTGGCGATGTAGAACAGCCAGGCAGCGAACCGGTCGGCGAGCACCTGCGCGCGGCCGCTGGACTGCTGGGCCTGCGCGACGAGGCGCTGGATGCCGGCCAGGGCGGTGTCCTCGCCGACGGCCTCGACCCGGACCCGGATCGCCGCGTCGGTGGCCACCGTGCCGGCCACCACCCGGTCCCCCTCGGCACGGGAGACGGGACGGGACTCACCGGTGACCATGGACTCGTCCAGCTCGGCGCCGCCCTCGATGATCCGGCCGTCGGCCGGCACCCGCGCACCGGGCCGGACCAGCACCACGTCGTCGACCCGCAGGTCGGTGACGGACACCCGCTCGACCTCGCCGCCCGCCGTCACCCGCTCGGCGTCGTCGGGCAGCAGCGCCGCGAGGGCGGAGAGCGCGCCCTGCGCCTGACCGATGGCCTTCATCTCCTGCCAGTGCCCCAGCAGCATGATGGTGACCAGGGCGGCGAGCTCCCACCAGAAGTCCAGGTCGAACGCGCCGAGCGCGGTGGCCAGCGAGGCGACGTACGCCACGGTGATCGCCATCGCGATCAGCAGCATCATGCCGGGCGCCCGATCGCGCACCTCCCGGACCGCGCCGACCAGGAACGGCCAACCGCCGTAGCAGAACACCACCGTGCCCAGCACCGGGCCGATCCAGGACATGCCCGGGAAGTCCAGCCGGTAGCCGAACCAGTCCATCACCATGTGACTGGTCGCCACGATCGGCACGGTCAGAACCAGGCTGAGCCAGAACTTGCGGCGGAACATCTCGGGGTCGTGCCCGGCGTGCTTGTCGTGTCCACCGTGCCCGCCCGGGCCGTGGTCAGGCCGGCCGCCATGCCGCTCCGCACCCGCTCCAGCCGCCGCACCCCGTGGCGAGTGGCCGTCGTGGTGGCGCTCATAGTGGGACATCTCATCGCCTCCTCGCGATCACCATATACCCCCAGGGGGTACTTTGCCTGAGATCTGGACCACCTCCAGGTCCTCGTCCTCGAAGGACGGCAGGGCTCTCCTGGCCGACCGAAATGGAGCGGGTGGCGACCGGAATCCGAGCCGCCTTCTCAGCTACGAAGGAGGTCGTAGGCCCGCGCGAAGTCGTCGGCCCACACCGAATCGTGGTCACGCTCGAACGCTCGGTGCAGCCGGTCGCGGACCGTCTCGCGGCGCAGCCAGTCGCCAAGGGCGCTCGGCTTCCGGGCCGCGAAGTCGAATCCGCTCACCGTCTCGGCCAGGTGACGGTCTGCCGGCGAGCCGAGTGTGACATCCCAGAGATCGAGGAACCGGTCGACGCTCTCCCCGGTGCTACCGGCCGCGTCGAGGAAGGTCGCCGCGTCGAGGAAAGACCCGACCCGCGACGGGTGATCCGCCAGCAACGACCGCCACACCGCATCGAGATATCCGTCGACGGCCTCCTGCTCGGCCGCCGGCCAGGTGCGCCACTCCCCACGGGGGAGCTTTGCCAGAACCATGCCGGGGTCGAGTTCCACGGACACCACCAAGCGCTCAAGAAGCACAGGTAGCAGGCTCTTCACGTCGTCGAGGCCGCCCACCGTGTTGCCGAGGCTGATGGTCAACGAGAAGAGGTCGTGCTCGTCGACCAGCACCGAGCCCCGGCAATGCGGGCAGCCGTCAAGCACCGTCCGGCGCGGGTACCGGGCGAACGCATCTCGAACGCGCGCCATCGCCGCGGCCAGCTCGTCACCCACCAGCCGATCTTCGCATCCGCAAGGTTCGCCTCGGCCATCCGTGACCGGGTGGAGCGGCTGGCGTCGTTACGGTTCGCCCGGTTCGGCGGCGGGTAGGCCACCGGAATGGCGAGGACCGCACTCAGGCTGCCAGGGAGGCCGAGATGACGCCCGCGACGCGCGCGATCATGTTGCCGTCGGGCCGCACGATGCCGGTACTCGGACAGGGAACCTGGTAACTGGGGAAAGCCCCGCGAAGCGGCGCGACGAGATCGTCGCCCTGCGTACCGGGCTCGACCTCGGCATGACGATGAGCGACACCGCAGGGCGTGACAGCGAGCGGTCAGGGTCGGTAGCGGTAGCCCATGCCCGGTTCGGTGATGAGGTGCCGGGGGCGGGCGGGGTCGTCCTCGAGCTTGCGCCGGAGCTGGGCCATGTACTGGCGCAGGTAGTTGGTCTCGTTCTGGTATTCCGGACCCCACACGTCGTGCAGCAGCTGGCGCTGACTGACCAGCTTGCCGGGGTGGCGCAGGAGCTTGTCGAGCATGGCCCACTGGATGGGCGTCAGCTTCACCTCGACCCCGTCGTCGCGGGTGACGGTCCGGTCGGCGAGGTCGACGGTGTGCCGGCCCACGCGCAGGGCCGGCACGGCGGCGGTGACGGTGAGGCGGCGGGTGACCGCGCGGATGCGGGCGAGGAGTTCGTCGATGCCGAACGGTTTGGTGACGTAGTCGTCAGCGCCGGCGTCCAGGGCGGCGACCTTGTCCTCGCTGCCGGCCCGGCCGGAGAGCACGATGATCGGCACGGTGGTCCAGCCGCGCAGGCCACGGATCACCTCGACGCCGTCGATGTCGGGCAGGCCGAGATCGAGCACCACCAGGTCCGGCGGGTGGGAGGCGGCGGCCTTGAGCGCGGCCGTGCCGTTCTCGGCGACCTCGACGTCGTAACCACGGGCGCGCAGGTTGATCCGCAGGGCACGCAGGATCTGCGGTTCGTCGTCGACGACGAGGATGCGGGTCACAGCTCCGGCCTCTCCCCGGCTGCGGGCAGTCGCAGCACCATGGTCAGTCCCCCACCGGGGGTGGTCTCCGGGGTGATGCTGCCACCCATCGCCTCGGCGAGACCGCGGGACAGGGCGAGGCCGAGACCGACCCCGGTCTGGTTGTCCCGGTCGCCGAGCCGCTGGAACGGCAGGAACACGTGCTCCCACTGGTCCTCGGGGATGCCGGGGCCGGTGTCGATGACTCGCAGCTCGACCTGCCCGGCGTGGGCGCTGGCGGTGACGGTGGGCGGACGCCCGGGCGGGCTGTAGCGCAGCGCGTTGGCCACGATGTTCACCAGGACGCGCTCCAGCAGGCCCGGGTCCGCGGTGGCGGCGGGGAGGTCGGCGGGGATGTCGGTGGTGACGTCGGCCGCCGCCGGGCCGAGTTCGTCCAGGGCCCGGGGTACGGCGTCCTCCAGGCCGATCGTCGTGGCGGTGACGCCGAGCGCGCCGGCCTGCAGCCGGCTCATGTCCAGCAGGTTCGCCACCAGGCGGCCGAGCCGGTCGAGGGACTCGTCGGCGGTGGCCAGCAGTTCCTCCCGGTCGTCGGCGTCGAATTCGATGTCCGGGCTGCGCAGGCTGCTCACCGCCGCCTTCGCCGAGGCGAGCGGCGTACGCAGGTCGTGGCTGACGGCGGCGAGCAGCGCAGTACGCATCCGGTCAGCCTCGGCGAGCGGCCGAGCGGTGGCGGCTTCCTCGGCGAGACGTTCCTGCTTCAGGGCGACGGCGGCCTGGGCGGCGAACGCCTCGACGATGCGCCGGTCGGCGGCCTCCAGCCGCCGGCCGCTGAGCACGACGGTGAGCCGGTCGTCGACCGGTACCGCGGTCTCGCCCGCGCTGGGGCTGCCCGCGGGGCTGTCACCGACGCTGGCCACCACCCGCCAGGCGCCCTCGTCGCGGGCGCGGTCGGGCCGTCCCTCGGCGCCGGCGGCCAGCTCCAGGACGCTGACCGCGCGCAGCCCGAAGGTCTCCCGCAGCCGGTCCAGCAGCGCCGGCAGCGGCCGCTCCCCGCGCAGGACACCGCCGGCGACGGTGGCCAGGGTCTGCGCGTCGGCGGACGCCCGCGCGGCCTCCCGGGTCCGCCGCGCGGCCACGTCCACCACCCAGCTGACGGCGACGGCGACGCCGACGAAGACGCCGAGGGCGAGCAGGTTCTCCGCCTCGGCGATGGTCAGCGTGTAGAAGGGCGGGGTGAAGAACCAGTTCAGCAGCAGGGAGCCGCCGAGCGCGGTGACCAGCGCCGGCCACAGCCCGCCGACCAGCGCGACGCCGACAACCCCGGCGAGGAAGAGCAGGATGTCGTTGGTGAGGCTCAGGTCCGGCAGCGCCCGCAGCAGCAGGGTGAGCAGCGGCATGCCGATCCCGGCGAGCGCGAAGCCGAGCAGCCGGCGGCGCCGGGACAGCGCCGCCGGGACCCCGGCCGTCCGCCGGCCGCGGCCCGCCTCGGGATGGGTGACCAGGTGTACGTCGATCGGCCCGGACAGCGCGGTGGTGGTCACGCCGACGCCCCGGGAGAAGAGCTGCGCGAACCGGCCGCGGCGGCTGGCGCCGAGGACGAGCTGGGTGGCGTTGACGCCGCGGGCGAAGTCCAGCAGCGCTGCCGGGATATCGGTGCCGAGCACCTGGTGGTACGTCCCGCCGAGGCTCTCCGCCAGCACCCGCTGCCGGGCGAGCTGGGCGGGGTCGGCGCCGGCCAGGCCGTCGCTGCGGGCGACGTGCACGGCGAGCAGGTCGGCGCCCTTGCTGCGGGCGGCGATCCGGGCGGCGCGGCGGACCAGGGTGTCGCCCTCCGGCCCGCCGGTGAGCGCGACGACGACCCGTTCGCGGGCCTCCCAGATGGCGGAGATACCGTGCTGGGCGCGGTACCGGTCGAGTTGCTCGTCGACCTTGTCGGCGAGCCAGAGCAGCGCCAGTTCGCGCAGGGCGGTGAGGTTGCCGACCCGGAAGTAGTTGCCGAGCGCGGCATCTATCTTGTCCGGCCGGTAGATGTTGCCGTGCGCCATCCGCCGCCGCAGCGCCTCCGGGGTCATGTCGACCAGCTCGACCTGCCCGGCCGCGCGGACGATCTGGTCAGGCAGGGTCTCCCGTTGGGTGGTGCCGGTGATCTGCGCGACGACGTCGTTGAGCGAATCCAGGTGCTGGACGTTGACCGTGGACAGCACGTTGATCCCGGCATCCAGGAGCTCCTGGATGTCCTGCCAGCGCTTCTCGTTACGGGAGCCGGGCACGTTGGTGTGTGCCAGCTCGTCGACCACGGCGACCTCGGGCCGGCGGGCCAGCACCGCGTCGAGATCCATCTCGGTGAACTCGGCGCCCCGGTAGTTGATCGTCCGGCGGGGCACCTGCTCCAGGTCGCCGATCATGGCGGCGGTGTGCGGCCGGCCGTGGGTCTCCACCAGGCCGATGACGACATCCGTGCCGCGTTCAGCGCGCCGCTGGGCCTCCTCCAGCATGGCGTAGGTCTTGCCGACGCCGGGGGCGGCCCCCAGGTAGACGCGGAGTTCTCCTCGTGACACGCAGAACATCCTCTCTGGTCCGGGGCCGCTGGTGAACCCGCCTCGGTCAGCACCGGGTCGGCGGGATGACCGGCGGGGTCGCCGGGCACGAAGGCGGTTCGGGCGGGGCCGGCCCCGGGGCCGGCCCCGCCTGAGGTCGTGCGTCAGCGGGCGGCGAACTGCTCGTCGAGGGCGAGGTTGAGCTCCAGGACGTTGACTCCCGGTTCGCCCATGAAGCCCAGCGCCCGGCCGGTCGTGTGCTGGTCGACCAGCCGGCGGATCGCCGCCGGATCCGCGCCGCGCTGGCGCGCGACCCGGTTCACCTGGATCTGCGCGTATGCCGGGCTGATGTGCGGGTCGAGGCCGCTGCCGCTGGCGGTGACCGCGTCGGCGGGGACGGCGGGCTCGGCCGGAGCGTCGCCCCGGACCGGGGTGATCAGCCCACCGGCGGCGACGTAGTCCTCGCCCGGCTGCGCCAGCTCCACCGGTACGCCCTGCCAGGAGGTCACGAACGGCGTGGCCGGGGCGGCCTGGTTCACGCTCACCACCCGGGTCACCCGGCCGGTCAGCCCGTCGGCGCGGAACACCGCGAGCACGGCCCCGACCCCGTCGGCGGTGCAGTACGGCCGACGCCCGTCGACGCCGTCGAGTTCCCCGACGGCCCTGCTGCGGGCGCAGACCTGGCTGAGCAGGCTCTGCGTGGACTCCTCCGGGTCGGTGGCGATGGTGTCGACCACGCTCTCCGGGCCGAGGTTGCTGGCCGCGGTGGAGGTGGGGTCGTAGCCGTCGCCGGCGGCCGAGGGGCGGGACTGGAAGTAGCGCGGGACCGGGTTGCCGTCCACGTCGGTGAAGGACTGGCCGAGCAGCGCGCTGCCGACCGTCCGCCCGTTCGCCGTCAGCAGCGAGCCGTCGGCCCTGTCGTTCAGGCCGGGCAGGTGGCCGGCGGCCACCAGGGCGAGCGGGTAGGCCAGGCCGAGCAGCACGGTGAAGACCAGCAGCGCGCGCAGCGCGGCGAGGTGTTGGGAGAGCCAGCTGGGAAGGCGCATTGTCAGATCCCCGGGATGAACTGGATGAGCAGGTCGATGAGCTTGATGCCGATGAACGGCACGATGATGCCGCCGAGGCCGTAGAGCCAGAGGTTGCGGCTGAGCAGCTTCGACGCGCTGGCCGGCCGGTACCGCACGCCGCGCAGGGCGAGCGGGATCAGCGCGATGATCACCAGAGCGTTGAAGATGACCGCGGCGAGGATCGCCGATTCCGGGCTGGCCAGCCGCATGATGTTGAGCGCGTCCAGGCTCGGGTAGAGGCCGGCGAACATGGCCGGGATGATCGCGAAGTATTTCGCGATGTCGTTGGCGATGCTGAACGTGGTCAGCGCGCCGCGGGTGATCAGCAACTGCTTGCCGATCTCCACGATCTCGATCAGCTTGGTCGGGTCGGAGTCGAGGTCGACCATGTTGCCGGCCTCCTTCGCGGCCGACGTGCCGGTGTTCATGGCAACGCCGACGTCGGCCTGGGCCAGGGCGGGAGCGTCGTTGGTGCCGTCCCCGGTCATCGCCACCAGCCGGCCGCCCTCCTGCTCCTTGCGGATCAGGGCGAGCTTGTCCTCCGGGGTGGCCTCGGCGAGGAAGTCGTCGACCCCCGCCTCGTCGGCGATCGCCTTCGCGGTACGCGGGTTGTCGCCGGTGATCATCACGGTGCGGATGCCCATCCGGCGCATCTCGTCGAACCGTTCCCGCATGCCGGCCTTCACCACGTCCTTGAGGTGGATCACCCCGAGGGCACGGGCCGGCTGACCGTCGACGTGTTCCGCCACCACCAGCGGCGTCCCGCCGACGCCGCTGATCTCGTCGACGATCTGCCCGACCTGCTCGGTGGGGTGGCCGCCGTTCTCGCGTACCCACTTCATCACGGCGGCCGCGGCGCCCTTGCGGACCCGCCGCGCCGGTCCAGTGACGCCCTCGTCGGCGCTCAGGTCGACGCCGCTCATCCGGGTCTGCGCGGTGAACGGGACGAAGGTGGCGTGCGGGATCAGGCCGGGAACGCGTTCGCGCAGCCCGAACTCGTTCTTCGCGAGCACCACGACCGAGCGGCCCTCGGGGGTCTCGTCGGCCAGGCTGGACAGCTGCGCGGCGTCGGCGACCTCGGCCGCGGTCAGCCCCTCCACCGGGACGAACTCGGCGGCCTGCCGGTTGCCCAGGGTGATCGTGCCGGTCTTGTCCAGCAGCAGCGTGTTGACGTCACCGGCGGCCTCGACCGCCCGGCCGCTCATGGCCAGCACGTTGCGCTGCACCAGCCGGTCCATGCCGGCGATGCCGATCGCCGACAGCAGCGCCCCGATGGTGGTGGGGATCAGGCAGACCAGCAGCGACACCAGCACCACGCCGGAGACGCCGGCGTCGGTGATCGCCCCGGTGTCTGGCGCGGCGGCCTGGTAGCCCTTCGAGAAGATCGCCAGCGGCTGGAGCGTCACCACGGCCAGCAGGAAGATGATCGTGAGCGCGGCGAGCAGGATGTTCAGCGCGATCTCGTTCGGGGTCTTCTGCCGGTTCGCGCCCTCGACCAGCGCGATCATCCGGTCGATGAAGCTCTCCCCCGGCTTCTGGGTGATCTGGACGATGATCCGGTCGGAGAGCACCTTGGTGCCGCCGGTGACCGCGCTGCGGTCGCCGCCGGACTCCCGGATCACCGGGGCGGACTCGCCGGTGATGGCCGACTCGTCCACGCTGGCGATGCCCTCGACCACGTCACCGTCGCCCGGGATGATGTTCCCGGCCTCGACCAGCACGAAGTCGCCCTGCTTCAGCTCCGGTGCGGGGACGGCCTCGTCGCGGTAGGCGTTCGCCGCGGCGCCCGGCGTCCAGCCGATCAGGCGGGTGGCGATGGTGTCCTTCTTCGCCTGCCGCAGGGTGGCGGCCTGCGCCTTGCCCCGGCCCTCGGCGACCGCCTCGGCCAGGTTGGCGAAGAGCACGGTCAGCCAGAGCCAGATCGCGATCGCCCAGGCGAACACCGACGGGTCGGTCACCGCGAGGACGGTGGTGAAGGCGGCGCCGATCTCGACGATCAGCATCACCGGGTTGCGCCACAGCGAGCGCGGGTCGAGCTTGCGCAGCGCGTCCGGCAGGGAGTGGAACAGCTGCTTCGGGTCGAGCAGCCCGCCGCCGACGCGGTTGCCGTGGGTGGCGGGGGTTCCGGCGGTCGGCGCGTCGCCGCCGCCAGTTGTCACGGGCGTGACGGTCATGTCGTTCTTCCTCATGGTGGTCACAGCCCCTCAGCGAGGGGGCCGAGCGCGAGGGCGGGCAGGAAGGTCAGCGCGACGAGGATCACCGTGACGCCGACGACCATGCCGACGAAGAGCGGTCGGTGGGTCGGCAGGGTGCCCTCGGAGGCCGGGGTGGGTCGCTGCCGCGCGAGGGAACCGGCCAGGGCGAGCACGAAGATGATCGGCAGGAACCGGCCGAGCAGCATGCACAGCCCCAGCGCGGTGTCCCACCACGTCGTGTTCACGGTGATGCCGCCGAACGCGGAGCCGTTGTTGTTGCTCGCCGAGGTGAACGCGTAGAGCACCTCGGACAGGCCGTGCGGGCCGACGTTCAACGCCGTCGAGTTGTTACCCGTGGCGAAGGCGGCCGCCGTCCCGATCAGCACCAGGGCCGGAGTGGTCAGGAAGTACAGCGAGGCGAACTTGATCTCGCGGGAGCCGATCTTCTTGCCCAGGTACTCCGGGGTGCGGCCGACCATCAGACCCGCCACGAATACGGTGATCACCGCGAGGATGAGCAGGCCGTAGAGGCCCGAACCGGTGCCGCCGGGGGCCACCTCGCCGAGCATCATGTTGACCATGGTCATCATGCCGCCGAGCGAGGTGAACGAGTCGTGGAACGAGTTCACCGCACCGGTCGAGGTCAGGGTGGTCGCCGCCGCGAAGGTCGCCGAGTTCGACACGTCGAACCGGACCTCCTTGCCCTCCAGGGCCGCACCGACCGCCTGCGGCACCGTGCCGTTGCCGGCCAGCTCGAAGACGTTGGTCAGGGCGATGCTGGCCAGCGCGAGGATGGCCATCACCGCCGCGATGGCGTACCCCTGGCGGTTCTGGCCGACCATCCGGCCGAACACCCGGGGCAGGCTCAACGGGATCAGCAGGATCAGGAAGATCTGCAGCCAGTTCGTCCAGTCGGTCGGGTTCTCGAACGGGTGGGCGCTGTTGACGTTGTAGAAGCCGCCGCCGTTCGTCCCGAGTTCCTTGATCACCTCCTGGCTGGCCACCGGGCCGCCGGTGACGGTCTGGCTGCCACCGGTCAGGGTGGTCACGTCGGTGCCGCCGGAGAGGTTCTGCACCGCGCCGCCGATCATCAGGGCGAGCGCGCCGAGCACCGCGATCGGCAGCAGGATCCGCAGCGTGATCCGGGTCAGGTCGACCCAGAAGTTGCCCAGCTCGCCGGTGCGGCTGCGGGCGAAGCCCCGGACCAGGGCCACCGCGACCGCGATGCCGACGGCGGCGGAGACGAAGTTCTGCACCGCCAGCCCGGCCATCTGCACCAGGTGGCCCATCGTCGACTCACCCGAGTACGACTGCCAGTTCGTGTTGGTCACGAAGGACACCGCGGTGTTCCAGGCGCCGTGCGGCACCACCGGGTCGAAGCCGAGCGACAGCCAGAGGTGGTTCTGCAGGCGCTGGAACGCGTACAGGAACAGGATCGAGACCGCGGAGAAGGCCAGCACGCTGCGGGCGTACACGCCCCAGGACTGCTCGGCGGCCGGGTTGACCCCGACCAGGCGGTAGATGCCCCGCTCGACCCGGGACTGCCGGGCGCCGGAGACCACCCGGTACATGTGGTCGCCGAAGGGTTTGTAGACCGCGACGAGCGCCGCGATCAGGGACAGGATGAAGATGACACCGGCTGTTGTCATGGTCATCAGAAGCGCTCCGGGAAGAGCAGGGCCACGACCATGAACACACCCAGGCCGATCGCCAGCACCAGGCCGACGGCGTTGACGGCGCTCACAGCTTCTCCACACCCCTCACCACGAGGGCGAGAGCCAGGAACAGCCCCACCGTCACCAGTACGAACAACACGTCAGGCACAGCTGACTCCTCTTACCGGACTCGTTCGTCACGACCGCCTTCCGGCCGCGCCGGGCAATCACAACGCCGCCGTCGGTGAATGGACAGGGTCCATAACGGGACCATGACGGCGATCCGCCATTTCTTGACGCGGTTTTCACGGAGGTCGGCTGACAGGTGATGGCGGTCACCGCACACGGGTCGTCATCGACCGGGTTACGATGCGACCGCGAGGCGCAGATGGGGACGAGTACCGCCGTACGCAGCCACGAGCGACCCGGGGACGGTGGAAGCCCGGGGGTGTTGCGCGACGGGAAGATCACCCCGGAGCCGTCGGAGGAAAGGCCCCGGCCGAGTAGAACCGACCGCACCCGAAACGAGAGGGCCGTCCGCGGCCAAGGAGGGTGGTACCGCGGGGCCGCCGGCCTCGTCCCTCCGCCGGAGCTTCCGCACATGCGTCCGACGGAGGAGCGATGTACCGCACCGTACCGACCCAGGTCGACCTGCCCGGGCTCGAACACGAGGTCCTGCACTTCTGGCACGCGAACAGCATCTTCGCGCGCAGCCTGGACCAGTCCCGGGGCCGGCCGGAGTGGGTGTTCTACGAGGGGCCGCCCACCGCCAACGGCATGCCCGGCGCGCACCACATCGAGGCGCGGGTCTTCAAGGACGTCTTCCCGCGCTACAAGACGATGAAGGGCTTCCACGTCGCCCGGAAGGCGGGCTGGGACTGCCACGGTCTGCCGGTCGAGCTCGCCGTCGAGAAGGAACTCGGCTTCGCCGGCAAGCAGGACATCGAGACGTTCGGCATCGCGGAGTTCAACGCGCGCTGCCGCGAGTCGGTGACCCGGCACACCGACGCGTTCGCCCGGCTCACCGAGCGGATGGGCTACTGGGTCGACATGGACGACGCCTACCGGACCATGGACCCGGAGTACATCGAGTCCGTCTGGTGGTCGTTGAAGCAGATCTTCGACAAGGGCCTCCTCGTCGAGGACTTCCGGGTCGCCCCGTGGTGCCCCCGGGACGAGACGGGCCTGTCCGACCACGAGCTCGCCCAGGGGTACGAGACGGTCGTCGACCCGTCGGTGTACGTCCGCTTCCCGCTCACCTCCGGCCCGCTGGCCGGACGGGCGTCGCTGCTGGTCTGGACCACCACGCCGTGGACCCTGCCGTCGAACGTCGCGGTGGCGGTGCACCCCGACGTGAACTACGTGGTGGCCACCGACGGCGCCGAGCAGTTGGTCGTCGCCGAGCCGCTGCTGGCCCAGGCGCTCGGGGACGGCTGGGACCTGACCGGGGAGTCGTTCACCGGCAAGGAGCTCGAACGGTGGAGCTACCGGGCCCCGTTCGACCTGCTGGAGGTCGCCGACGCGCACATCGTGATCCTGGCGTCGTTCGTCACCACGGACAGCGGCACCGGCCTGGTCCACCAGGCGCCGGCCTTCGGCGCGGACGACCTGGCCAGCTGCCGGGCGTACGGCCTGCCGATGGTGAACCCGGTACGGCCCGACGGCCGGTTCTCCCCGGAGCTTCCCCTCGTCGGCGGCCTCTTCTTCAAGGAGGCGGACCGCCCGCTCGTCGACGACCTGGCCGCCCGTGGGCTGCTCTTCCGCAACGTCCCGTACGAGCACAGCTACCCGCACTGCTGGCGCTGCCACACCGCCCTGATCTACTACGCCCAGCCCTCCTGGTACGTGCGGACCACCGCCGTCCGTGACGCCCTCCTGCGCGAGAACGAGCGCACCACCTGGCACCCCGCCACCGTGAAGTACGGCCGGTACGGCGACTGGCTCACCAACAACGTCGACTGGGCGCTGTCCCGGCGGCGTTACTGGGGCACCCCGCTGCCGATCTGGCGGTGCGCGGACGACCACCTGACCTGCGTCGGCTCGCTGGCCGAGCTGAGCGAGCTGACCGGCTCGGACGTCACCGGGCTCGACCCGCACCGGCCGTTCATCGACGAGGTGACGTTCCCCTGCCGCTGCGGGGAGACGGCCCGTCGGGTGCCCGAGGTGATCGACGCCTGGTACGACTCGGGCTCGATGCCCTTCGCGCAGTTCGGTTACCCGTACCGCAACGCCGAACTGTTCGCCGAGCGCTACCCGGCGCAGTTCATCTCGGAGGCGATCGACCAGACGCGCGGGTGGTTCTACACCCTGATGGCGGTCGGCACGCTGGTGTTCGACCGCTCGGCGTACGAGAACGTGGTCTGCCTGGGTCACATCCTGGCCGAGGACGGCCGGAAGATGTCCAAGCACCTCGGCAACATCCTGGAGCCGATCCCGCTGATGGACCAGCACGGCGCGGACGCGGTGCGCTGGTTCATGGCCGCCGTCGGCTCGCCCTGGTCGGCGCGCCGGGTCGGGCACACCGCGCTCCAGGAGGTGGTCCGCAAGATCCTGCTGACCTACTGGAACACGGTCGCCTTCCAGACCCTGTACGGCCGCACCGCCGGCTGGTCCCCCTCGGCCGCCGACCCGACGCCCGAGGATCGGCCGGTCCTCGACCGGTGGCTGCTCTCCGAGCTGAACACGCTGGTGCGGCAGGTCGACGCCGCGATGGCCGCCTTCGACACGCACCAGGCGGGCCGGCTGCTGGCCACGTTCATCGACGACCTGTCGAACTGGTACGTCCGGCGCAGCCGGCGGCGCTTCTGGCGGGGCGACCCGGCGGCGCTGGCCACCCTGCACGAGACCCTCTCCACCGTCACCCTGCTGCTGGCGCCGGTCACGCCGTTCATCACCGAGCGGGTCTGGCAGGACCTGGTCGTGCCGGTGTCCCCGGACGCGCCGCAGTCGGTGCACCTGGCCGGCTATCCGGTCGCCGACGAGTCCCTGATCGACCCGGCGCTGTCCCGGCAGATGGCGCTCGCCCGTCGGCTGGTCGAGCTGGGCCGGGCGGCCCGGGCCGAGTCCGGGATGAAGGTCCGGCAGCCGCTGTCCCGGGCGCTCGCCTCGGCCAACGGCTTCGAGGAACTCACCGCCGACCTGCTGGCGGAGATCGCGGCCGAGCTGAACGTCGGGGCGGTCTCCGCCGTGGGCGGGGCCGGCGGGTCCCTGGTGGACACCACGGCGAAGGCCAACTTCCGTACCCTCGGCAAGCGGTTCGGGAAGGCGGTGCAGCAGGTGGCCGCGGCGATCGCCGCGGCCGACGCCGCCGCCCTGAAGGAATCCCTGCGGGAATCCGGGACGGCGACCGTGGTGGTGGGCGACGAGCCGGTCACGCTGGGCCCGGACGAGGTGGTGGTCGTGGAGACGCCCCGGGAGGGCTGGGCGGTCACCAGTGACGCCGGCGCCACCGTGGCGCTGGACCTGCACCTCACGCCCGAGCTGCGCCGGGCCGGGGTGGCCCGGGACGCGATCCGGCAGATCCAGGAGGCGCGCAAGGCCAGCGGTCTCGAGGTGACCGACCGGATCGTGCTGCGGTACCGGGCGGGTCGGGAGGAGACCGCGCTGGCCCTCGCCGAGCATCGCGACCTGGTGGCGGAGGAGGTGCTGGCGGCCGACTGCGCCGACGGGAAGCCGTCGTGGGCCGACCCCGAGCCGTTCACCGACGAGTCGCTCGGCCTGACGTTCTGGCTCCGCAGGGCCTGACGCTCCGGCGCCTGGGGGCGGCCGCCTTCTGGCAGCTCAACGACGACCTGCTCGGCACGGTCTGGTCCCGACGCCGCCGGGTCGCCGACCTCCGGCGGTTCGACCGTCCGGTACGCGTCGTCTTCGGCGCCCGGGACCGCTACCTGAACCCGACCGTCGCCCGCCGGTTCGCGACCGCCTTCCCCTCCGCCGACCTGCTCCTGCTGCCCGACGCCGGGCACTACGTCCAGGTGGACGAGCCGGAGCGGACCGCCGCGCTGATCCTCGACGCCGGCAGGGTCCGGCCGCGGGGACCGCCAGGTCCGGGAGCTGACCGGGATCCGGTCCCGGCTCAACGCGGTTATCGTCTCGGCCCGCGAGCACGTCGCCCGGTCCACCGTCGACAGCGGCCACACCCGGGAGCCGCCATCACCACCCTGGACGCGGTGGAGGCCGCCGGGAACGTCCCGACGGCCTCCATCCTCAGCTCCGAGGCTGGTGTCTCCGATTCAGCCCAGCAGCGACAGGATCCGGTTGAGCAGGGCAACGACGCCGTCCAGCGCGCCGCCACCACCGGTGTTGTCGAGCAGGCCGGCAACGGCGCAGAGCAGGTTGCCGAGCAGGTTGCCCGGGGCCTGCTGCGCGGTGATGTCCAGCACCACCTTGTCGAGGTGCACCTGGAGGCCGAGCAGGTCCAGGTCGAGCGGCCCGAGCTCCAGGTTGAGGATGTCGCAGCTGGCGACGGCCTGCGCCGGCACGCTGGCCTGCACAGGCACGGTGACCTGCCGCGTCACGGCGCCGAGCGAGGTGCCCACCGAGTTGGTCAGCGTGCCGGTCAGCGTGCCGACGGCGGCCAGCTGACCGTTCTGGTTGACGAAACGGGTGGGCGTGAACGTACCTGCGAAGGTGCCGGTCCCGCCGAGGGCGTCGGTGAAGCTGCCCGTGACGGGAGTGCTCACCGTGGACGCTGCCGGCGCGACGGCCGGGGCCTGCTGGGTCACCGGCGCGGCCTGGGCAACTCCGGTGCTACCGAGGATGAGTCCTGCCCCCGCAGCGAGCGCTGCGGCGGTAACACCAAGGCGTGCTACGCGCATGAGCTGTTTCCTTCCTCTTGGTTGGCCTTGCGCTTATGTCCTACCCCGATCCGATCGACCAAACCGAAGAAGACAGTTCACATTGGCCGGGGGGTCGGTCCATGCACCGTGTCGAGGCGGATCCCTCGGAGACGAGGCCCGATGATGGATCGGCGAGGGGACTGGAGGACGGACATGAACGACAGCGGGCCCAGCAGCGGGATCAGCGAGGACATGCGTCGGCTCGACCGGCTGGTCGGCACCTGGCGGCTGACCGGCGAGGCCGTGGGCACGGTGCGCTACGAGTGGCTGACCGGCGGGTTCTTCCTGCTGCAGCACGTGGACCTGGTGCACGCCGGCAACCACGTGGTCGGCCTCGAGGTGATCGGCCACGACCGCCCGTTCGGGGGCGAGCCGAGCGAGCAGATCACCTCCCGGTTCTACGGCTCAAACGGTGACACCCTGCGGTACGTCCACGAGTTCGACGGTGACGAGCTGGTCATCTGGGGTGGCGAGAAGGGCTCGCCGGCGTACTGCCGAACCCGGTTCAGCGCCGACGGCGACACGATGAGCAGCACGTGGGTCTACCCCGGCGGCGGCTACGAGACCACCGCCACCCGGGTGACGGAGCGCTGACCTGTACGTCGGCTTCGTCCCGCCGCCGACCCCCGCGGCCGAGCGGATGCCGGTGGACCGCGATACGCTCGGCCAACGGGCCCTGCGCCCGATCGGGCGGCCGCCTCGACACGTACGCCGGACGCCGTACAGCCCGGCCGCCCCCTCGATCGCCCGGAAGGCGTGTGTCACGTGGCGGAACCGCGTCCAGCCCGAGCGCCCCTCGACCCGCCTCGAGGGACGGGCCGATGACCCTCGGTCAGGACGCTTTCGCCCCGGGGCGCTTCGTCCACACCGCGCTGATCGTCGACTCGGACGACACGCTGCGGTCGCGGCTCGTCCCCTCCCTGCGGCGCTCGCTCGACGCCCACGAGCGGGTGTTCCTGGTCGTCGGCCCGCACGTCGAACGGGTGGTCCGGGAGAGCCTGGGCGCGCTGGCCGACCGGCTGGAATGGGGTGACCGCACCGAGTTCTACGTCCGGCTGGGCCTCGCGTACGAGGGGTTACGGCGGTATCTCGCCGCGCAGCACGGCGCGCACAGTCCCGTCCACGTGATCACCGAACCCGACGTCGCCACCGACGCCGATCCGGGCTACCCGGACCGGGCCGCCGCCCACCTGTCGTACGAGGCCGCCTGCTGCGACGCGTACGCCGGGTACGGCTGCCCGGTCACCTGCCTGTGGGACAGCCGCCACCACCCGACGATCCTCATCGAAGGCGTCCGGAGCCTGCACAACCACGAGCTCACCGAAACCGGCCACGCGCCCAACGCCGGACACATCGCCGCGGCCGACTACCTCACGGTGCGCGGCGAGGTCCCGCTGGAGCCGGCGCCGCCGGTGGTGGACCTCGACGTCGGTCTCACCGGCCTCGACGAGCTCAGCCTGCTCCGGGGCGCGCTGCGCGGCTGGGCCGGCGACAGGTCCTTCGGCGTCGACGCGACGGGGGACCTGATCGTCGCGGTCACCGAGGTGACCACGAACGGTCTCGTCCACGGCGCGCCCCCGGTGCGCCTGCGGTGCTGGCACCACCGCAACACCCTCGTCGTCCAGGTCGACGACTGCGGCGGTCAGCGGATCCCGCCCACGGCCGGCTACCAGCGGCCGGACCGGACCGGGACGGTCGGCGGCCGAGGTCTCTGGCTGGCCCGCCAGTTCGCCGACGTGGTCACCACGCACAGCGGGGAGAGTCGCACCAGCGTGCGGTTGCACTTCCCGCACGCCGCGGCCAACGGCGGTCCCGCCGCCTGACCGGCGGGTCCACCGGGGCGGCAGGTCCCCGGGTCAGCGGGGCAGTTCGCGCCAGGCCGGGTTGCCCCCGCGCCAGGCGCCGGCGAGGATGCTCGCCGCGCTACGGCTCGGGCACTCCTGCACCTTCGACCGGCCGTACGCGCCACCGATCTGCGCCTGCACTTCCCACCGCCGCCCGTCCGTGCAGATAAACACGTCGCGACGACCGCGTGCCGACGCGTCCCCGTTCCACCAGTGCTCCTCGACCATCACCTGGCGACGATATCTCAACGGGGGTCCGGCCGGCACCGCCCGGCAGCCACACCCGCACCGCCGGCCGGTGGTAACGGCGTTGCCGGGGCCCGGCGGGGCTGCCAGAATCCGGCCGGTGACGACACGTGAGCGACTCCTGACCCTGCACGACCAACAGGTACGGGGCACCATCGCCGACCGGTTGCCGCGCACCTGGCAGCCGTCGTGGGACGGGCCGGTCCTCCGGATCGCCACCCCGACCCGGGGGTTCGCGTTCGCCCGCTGCGACGGCTCGGCCTGCACGAGGTCAGCACCACCACCCCGTGGGTGTGGTCGCCGACCTCCTGACGTCGCGCCCGCCCGGATCAGGCCGGGACGCGAGGTCAGCACCGCGACCCCGCTGCCGGTGCCCGGTGAGCTGGTTGAGCAGGTCGCCGCTGCCGTCACCCTCCGTCGACGTCGGCCCCGGGCGCGGGGATCCGGACAGCCGGGCTACATGGCCGCGATCGGCCACCCGACACCGGGATTCCGCTTAGCGGAGGGCTACGCAGGGTAAGCCAGGATCATGGGACAGCTGCCCACCTCGCCACCACCGCCGCAGGCCACCGAGCTGCGGCGGTGGGAGCTGGCCGAACCGGCCCACCTGCGCGCCCTGCGCGCGTCCCTGCACGAGGAGCTGACCGGCGCGGCGCCCGTCGCGGGCGAAAAGCTCGCCGAGGTCCCCGAGCTGGTCGTCCTGGTCGCCACCGAGCTGGCGACCAACGCGCTGAAGCACGGCAGGCCGCCGACCATCGTCCGCCTCCTGATCGCCGACGACAGCTTCCTCCTCGACGTCGCCGACCACGACCTGAGCACCATCCCGGAGCAGGCCGACACCCGCCCGCTCGGCGCCGGGGGCCGGGGCCTGCAGATCGCCATGGCGGTCTCCCTCGACGTCGGTTGGTACGCCACCGAGAGCACCAAGAACATCTGGGCCTCGGTCCCCCGCCACTGAGACCGCCCGGTCCGCGCGAGCGGCCGGCGGCCGACGTTCCGCGCGGCGTCCGGCGGGGTACCCCGGGAGGTCCGGCCCCGATGCGGCTGGCCGCCGAGATGCTCCGCGCCCACCTGCCGCCGCTGACCTTCTCCACCGTCAGCATGACCATCAACGGCGCGCTGGAGCCCAGCTACGACGTCGGCGGCGACGCCACCGTGCTGCTGGTCCGCTGGCACGGCCCACCGGGCTGAGCGTCGGGATTGGCGTCCGCGACCGCCGGGTAGGGAGTTGCTCCGATTCGAGGGACCGCTCCGGGATCGGCTGACCTGCCGACTGTCCCACCCGGGCGGTGGGGAGGAGACGCCGTGCAGAGCAGCATCCCGTCCAGCGCACTGTCCCCCCCGTCCAGCGCACCGTCCCCCCGGCATGGTGAGCCGTCGCTCAGTTTCCGGGGCAAGGCGGCCGAGGTCGACACGCTCGCCGTCCGGTTCTCCCGGCTCGCCCGGTCGTTGCAGGCGGAGCGGACGGTCGACGACACCCTGCGGGCCATCGTCCGGGCCGCCGCCGAGACCGTGCCGGGCGCGCGGCACGCCGGCATCACCGAGATCGAGGGGCGACGCCGGGTCTGGACCCCCGCCGCCACCGACGACCTCGTGCACCGGGTGGACCAGGCGCAGTACGCGACCGGCCAGGGCCCGTGCCTCACCTCGCTCCACGAGGAGCGGACCGTCCGCCTGCCGGACATGACCGTCGAGGACCGGTGGCCCGACTTCACCCCGCGGGCGTCCGCGCTCGGCGTCGGCAGCATGCTGTCGTTCCACCTCTACCTGGCCCGGGACAACCTCGGGTCGCTCAACCTGTACGCGCCGGAGCCGCACGCGTTCACCGACGAGTCGGAACGGGTCGGCCTGCTCTTCGCCGCGCACGCCGCCGTCGCGATGGGCGGCGCGCGCAAGGTCGCCCAGCTGAGCCGGGCGCTGGACGTGCGGGACCTGATCGGTCAGGCCAAGGGGATCCTGATGGAACGCCACCGGCTGACCGGCGACGAGGCGTTCGAGCTGCTGGTGACGGCGAGCCAGCGGTTCAACGTGAAGCTGGTCGAGGTGGCCCACCGGCTGGTGGAGACGGGTGAGATCACCGCGCCCCGGTGAGGGTGGTCAGTCGCCGATGAGCATGGCGGAGACGCCGGTGATCTCCAGCACCCGGAGGACGCCCGACTGCGCGTTGCTGACCACCAGCGGGCAGTCCTGCCCGGCCGCGCGGGCATGGGCGGTGAGCAGCACGAGAACCCCGGAGGAGTCGAGGAAGCGGACGTCCTCGAGGTCCACCTCGAGGACGGTGCCGGTGAGGCCGTCCAGCGCCACGTCCAGCGCGTCCCGGAGTTCCCCGGCGGTGGCGAGGTCGACCTCGCCGGCGACCCGCACCCGCAGCCGCCCGGCATCCACGCGGATCCGGGTGAGCTGGAGGCCCGTCGTCGACGTGGAGTGGAGGTGCGGTCCGTCCGAGTGCACTACGCCTGCTCCCTGCGTCGGCCGGCCTCATTCCCTCGTAGCAGAAGGCGGAGATCGGCTCGGACCAGCGTAACGACACTCCTCGCGGCGCGCACCTACGGTCCGGCGGTCAGCCCTCGGCGGGGACCGGGTCGTCGTACTCGCCGGACGGGCCGGTACGCAGGCCGCCGTCGACCTGCGGCCAGGCGTTGGGGACGCAGCCGTGCAGGCCGAGCGTCTGCTGCTGCATCACCGGCGCCGGTCCGCCCGGCGCCGGGCAGAGCTCGTGACCGTGGCCGAGCCGGTGCCCCACCTCGTGGTTGAGCACGTACGCCCGGTAGGTCGCCAGGTCGCCGTCGAAGCCGGGCACCCCGCGCGCCCAGCGGGCCACGTTGACCACCACCCGGTCGCCGTCGCGGCAGGAGGTGTAGTGGTCCGTGGTGTCCCCGCACAGCTCGCCACGGGTGACCGGGGTGGTCAGCATCACGGTGAAGTCGGCCGGTACGTCCGGGCCGACCCGTTGCAGCCGCCACCGCCCGTCGGCGGTCCAGCCCCGGCGGTCGGCCAGCACCACCGCGACCTCCCGGCCGAACCGTTCCACGTCGACGTCGTCGATGCCGCCCTCGACCGCCACCCGGTATCGCAGCAGCTCGCCGCCGCGCCCGGCCACCGCGCCCCGGGCGGTGGCCGTCCGCCAGGTGCCCGTACCCCGGTCGGGGTAGCGCAGCGCCGGCGGGGCCGGCGGTGCGTCCGGACGGTCGGGCGCGCCCGCAACGGCGGGTGTGGGAGGCACGACGGCGGCCGCCGGGCCGCCCGGCGCGGGGTCACGGCGGATGTCGCCGATCAGGTCGCCGACGACGTCGCCCCCGCCACGCCGGGCCGCCCAGGCTCCGCCGGCCGCCAGGCCGACGGCCACCACCAGCACCACCGTCCGCGTGCCGGCGCGGGTCGCCGCCCGCCGCCGCCCGCGGTGCCGGCCCCGGTCGGCCACCCCGCTCACCGTCAGGCTCACCGCCCTCGCCTCCGTCCCGGTCGGTCGCTCCGGCCAGGAGTACGCGGGCGCAGCCCGAAGGGTTGAGTGATCCGGGCACCGATTCCGCACCCGGTACCGTTGCCGGGCAGACACTCCCGACGATCCGGACAACCCCGGCCCGTCACCCCTCGGAAAGGACCACCCGTGCCGGACGCCGACGCCCTCATCGCCGCCGCGGTCGCGGCGGTGCGCGGCACCGACGTACGCGACGCGGAGCGGAAGCTGGACCGGCTGGTGGTCGGCACCGGCGCCGCGGACGGCGCGGCGGCGGTGGACGCCGCCCTGCTCGGTCGCCTGGTCGCCACCCTGGCCCGGCTCTGGCCACGCGGCTGGCAGCCGGTCGACGTGGCCCGGATCGTCCCGCGCCGGCTCGGCCCGCGCCCCGGCCGGCTCGTGGTGGACGCGCTCGCCGCCCAGCGGCGCGCGCAGGCCGGCGACGTCCCGCCCTGGTGGGACGAGCAGCTCGACGGCCTCGACGCCCGGGTGTGGTGGGACGACGACGCCGGCTGGCTGGCCCGCTGGGCGGCCCGCGAGGGCGAGGACCGGATCACCGCGCTGCGCGAGGCGGTCGAGGTGCTGGCCCTGCTCGACGGCCTGCCCGCGGTCGCGGTGCTGCGCCCGCCGCCGGGTGGCGGAGGGCCCACCGTCGCGCGCCGGAACGCCGCCGGGCCGAGCGGCTCGCGGATCCTCGACCGGGTACGGGCGCTGCTGGCCAAGGCCGAGTCGACCACTTTCCCGGCCGAGGCGGAGGCGCTGACCGGCAAGGCGCAGGAACTGATCGCCCGGCACAGCCTGGACCGGGCGCTGGTCGAGGCGGCCGCCGAACGCCCCGACCTGCCCGGCGGGGTCCGGCTCGGCGCCGACGCCCCGTACGCGGGCGCCAAGGCGCTGCTGGTGCAGGAGGTGGCGGCGGCGAACCGGTGCGAGTCGATCTGGTCCGACGACCTCGGTTTCGCCACCGTGCTCGGCTTCGAGGGCGACCTGGAGGCGGTCGAGCTGCTCTACACCTCGTTGCTGGTCCAGGCCACCGCCGCCATGCTGCGCGGGCGGGTCGAGCGGAAGGCGAAAGGCCGGCGGACCAAGGGGTACGACGAGTCGTTCCTCAACGCGTTCGCGCTGCGTATCGGCGAGCGGCTGCGGGCCGCGACCGAGGCGGCGAACCGGCAGGCCGCCGACGCCGCCGGCCCGGAACGGCTGCTCCCCGTCCTCGCCGCCCGCTCCGACGCGGTCCGCCAGCGGATGGAGACCCTCTTCCCCGGGGTCACCCGGGCCCGGCTGACGGTCCGGGACGCCGAGGGCTGGCACTCCGGCACCTCCGCCGCCGACCGCGCGTCGCTGGCCGTCGGCGCGCCGCCGCCCCGGCCGCTGCCCGGCCGGCGCTGACCTTTCGGGGAAAATCCTGCGGTACCCGTGTCGGATCCGGGCCGCCGGCTCCGATCCCCTGCCGAGAGGCCACGTCGTGGCCGTACCTGAGGAGCGCTGCCGTGAAGTACATGTTGCTGATCTGGAACCGGCCCGGCTTCGTCGAGGGGCTCTCCGAGCAGGAGCGCACCGCCCTCTTCGGCGAGGTCGACGAGATCATGAAGGAGCTGACCGCCTCCGGTGAGCTGGTCGGCGGCCAGGCGCTGGCCGACCCGTCGCAGACCCGTACCGTGCGGCTGGCCGGGGACCGGCCGGAAATCACCGACGGGCCGTTCCTGGAGAGCAAGGAGCAGTTCGCCGGCTACCTGATGGTCGACTGCGACAGCCCGGAGCGGGCCGCCGAGATCGCCGCCCGCTGGCCCGACGTCCGGATGGGCTTCGGTGTGCTGGAGGTACGGCCGGTGATGGACGAGGCCGGGACCGAGATGTGACTGTCCGGGAGGTGGAGGACCTGCTGCGCACCCTGGCGCCGCAGGTCCTCGGCACCCTGGCCCGCCGGCACGGAAATTTCTCCGCCTGTGAGGACGCGGTCCAGGAGGCGCTGCTCGCGGCCGCCACCCGGTGGCCGGAGCAGGGCGTGCCGGAGCACCCACAGGGGTGGCTGCTCACCGTCGCGGCTCGGCGGCTGACCGACGAGTGGCGCAGCGAGCGGGCCCGCCGGGAGCGCGAGGTCGCGGTCGCGCTCCGGGAGCCGGGGTACGCGACGGTCGCCCCGCCCGCCGACGCCGAACCGTCCACCGGGGACGACAGCCTCACCCTGCTCTTCCTCTGCTGCCATCCGGCGCTGCCCCGGTCGGCGCAGGTGGCGCTGACCCTGCGGGCGGTCGCTGGGCTGAGCACCGCGCAGATCGCCCGGGCGTTCCTGGTGCCGGAGCCCACGATGAGCCAGCGCATCCGCCGTGCCAAGCAGCGGATCGAGGCGGCCGGGGCACGGTTCGTCCTGCCGTCGCCGGCCGAACGGGACGAGCGGCTGCGCGCGGTGCTCCAGGTGCTCTACCTGATCTTCAACGAGGGCTACACCGCGTCCAGCGGGTCCCAGCTGCACCGGGCCGAGCTGACTGCGGAGGCGATCCGGCTGGCCCGGCAGCTGCACCGGGCGCTGCCCGGGGACGGCGAGGTGGCCGGACTGCTGGCGCTGATGCTGCTCACCGACGCGCACCGGGCGGCGCGTACCGGGCCGACCGGCGAGCTGGTGCCCCTCGCCGAGCAGGACCGTTCCCGGTGGGACCGGGCGGCGATCGACGAGGGGGTGGCCCTGGTGACCGAGGCGCTGACCTGGTCACCGCCGGGCCCGTACCAGCTCCAGGCGGCGATCGCCGCGGTGCACGCCGAGGCGCCGACGGCGGAGCACACCGACTGGCCGCAGATCGTCGCGCTCTACCGGGTGCTCGCGGCGGTGGCGCCCAACCCGATGGTCACCCTCAACCAGGCCGCTGCGGTGGCCATGGTGGACGGACCGGACGCCGGGCTCGCCCTGCTCACCCCGCTCGACGCCGACGAACGGATCGCCGGCCACCACCGGCTGGCCGCCGTCCGGGCCCACCTGCTGGAGCTGGCCGGGGAGCCGGCGGCGGCGCGGGAGGCGTGCCTGACCGCCGCCCGGCGGACCACCAGCCTCCCGGAGCGGCGCTACCTGGAGCTGCGGGCGGCCGGGCTGGGCGAGGCCCGACCGTCACGCACCTGACCTACCGGGTGCTCCGCTGACCTGCCGTCCGCCCCGGACGGTGGGCGTCAGACGTGGCAGTCGCGGGTCAGCCGCTGTGGGATGTCGACGAAGCTGGTCTGCATCCACTTCGCCGGGCTGGTCGCCTCGGCGCCCGCGTCGAGCCGCCCCGCGACGTCGGTCAACAGTCTCCTGATCCGTGGGTCCTCGGCCTTCGCGCCCTCGTCGCGCACGTCGTCGGCGAGCCGAGCCAGGCTGCCATTGAGCTGGCCGTTGAGCTGTTCCGGGGTCAGCTCCCGCTCGGTGGCCGCCGACGAGTCGACGGCGATCCTCCGGCTGCCGTCGATGATCAGCTGGTCGACCGCCCGGCAGACGGCGGCGGTGTTGGCCGCGGTACCCACGGACGGGGAGGCGCTCGCGGTGGGCGCGACGAGGACCGTCGGCGTGGCGCCGGCCGTGGGCGTGCCACCAGTGGTGGCGGGGACGCTCTGCGGCTGGTCGTCCCCGGCGTTCTGGCATCCGGCTGCGAGGGCGGCCAGGGTCACCAGGGCGAGGGTGCTGGCGGAGCTGCGGAACATCGGCTTCCCCGTTCGGTTGTCGGCCGTCCGGCGGGGACGGCGTACGTCGGCGTGGAGCGAGGCCCGGTCGCATCAGCCGCGCGACACCGGTCGTGGCGCGACCGGCCGATCACGAGCCGCTCGGCGGCCACCGGGCCGGCCGGCTGGCATGGCAGGTGAGCCGGTGATGCCGCAGAGGCATATTCATGACTCTGAGTCATATCGCCCGTCGAGACCTTGCCCCGACGACGGTCACTCTCCGCTGTCCGCGCGGCGGCACCGGCACCTACCGGCCGCGCCGTGCGGCGGAGGTGGCGACCCGACGCGCAGCACGCCGGGCCGACGAGTGTCGGCCCGGCGTCGCGGAAAGCGTTCGTCAGCTCTTGAAGGCGTCCTTGATCTTCTCGCCAGCCTGCTTGAGGTTGGCGTCCGCCTGGTCGTTGCGGCCCTCGGCCTCGAGGCGCTCGTTGTCGGTCGCCCGGCCGACGCCTTCCTTGACCTTGCCGGTGGTGTTCTCGGACGCGTTGTCGATCTTGTCGTCGATACCCATGCGAACCTCCAAGTAGCAGTTCATCCGACGTCCTGGATGTACCCCACCGTCCGATCGGGAAACTCGCTCCACGGACGGGTGATCACCGACGGTCACCGAGTGCGCGGCCGACCACAGTGGCGCCCCGCGTACCCCCGGAGAGCACGACGGCGCCGCCGGGCCTCGCGGACGGGGACCGGCGGCGCGCGTCGCGACTCAGGCGACCGGGCGGAACCCCCGCAGCCGCAGGCTGTTCGCGACCACGAAGACCGACGAGAAGGCCATCGCGGCCCCGGCGATCATCGGGTTGAGCAGGCCGGCGGCGGCCAGCGGCAGGGCGGCCACATTGTAGGCGAAGGCCCAGAACAGGTTGCCCCTGATGATGCCGAGGGTGCGCCGGGAGAGCCGGATGGCGTCGACCGCCGCGGTCAGGTCGCCGCGGACCAGGGTGAGGTCGGACGCCTCGATCGCCACGTCGGTGCCGGTGCCCATGGCCAGGCCCAGGTCGGCCTGGGCGAGGGCGGCGGCGTCGTTGATCCCGTCGCCGACCATGGCCACGGTCCGCCCCTCGGCCTGGAGCCGCTTGACCACGTCCACCTTGTCGGCCGGCAGCACCTCGGCGATCACCTCGTCGATGCCGACCTCGGCCGCCACCGCCTTCGCGACCGTGGCGTTGTCGCCGGTGAGCAGGATCGGGGTCAGGCCCAGCCCGCGCAGCCCGGCGATCGCGGCCCGGCTGGTCGGCTTGACCACGTCGGCCACCGCCAGGACGCCCCGCGCCCGGCCGTCCCAGCCGGCCACCACCGCCGTCCGGCCGGTGGCCTCCGCGTCGGTCGCCGTCCGCGCCACCTCCTCCGGTACGTCCAGACCCCGCTCCCGCAGCAGCCGCAGCCGCCCGACCATCAGCTCCCGGCCGTCCACCGTGCCGGTGACGCCGAGCCCCTCGACGTTGGCGAACCCGGTGACCGCCGGCAGGATGCCCGCCTCGGCGGCACCCGCCGCGACCGCCCGGGCGATCGGGTGCTCGGAGCCGGCCTCCAGCGCACCGGCGAGCCGGAGCAGCTCGGCGCGGTCCTCACCGGCGGCGGGGAGCACGTCGACCAGGGTCATCCGGCCGGTGGTGACGGTGCCGGTCTTGTCCAGCACCACGGTGTCGACCTGGCGGGTGGACTCCAGCACCTCCGGCCCCTTGATCAGGATGCCGAGCTGGGCACCCCGCCCGGTGCCGACCAGCAGCGCCGTCGGGGTGGCCAGGCCGAGCGCGCAGGGGCAGGCGATGATCAGTACGGCCACCGCGGCGGTGAACGCGGCGGTCGGCCCCGCCCCGGTGCCGAGCCACCAGCCCAGCGTGCCGGCGGCCAGGGCGATCACGATCGGCACGAACACGCCGGAGATCCGGTCGGCCAGCCGCTGCACGGCCGCCTTGCCGGTCTGCGCCTCCTCGACCAGCTTCGCCATCTGGGCGAGCTGGGTGTCCGCGCCGACCCGGGTGGCGGTGACCACCAGCCGGCCGCCGGCGTTCACGGTCGCGCCGACCACGGTGTCGCCCGGACCGACCTCGACCGGCACCGACTCGCCGGTGAGCATGCTGGCGTCCACCGCCGAGGTGCCCTCGTCGACCACGCCGTCGGTGGCGATCTTCTCGCCGGGCCGGACCACGAACCGGTCCCCCACCGCGAGCTGGTCGACCGGGATCCGGGTCTCCGTGCCGCCGCGCAGCACCGCGACGTCCTTGGCGCCCAACTCCAGCAGGGCGCGCAGGGCGGCGCCGGCGGTCCGCTTGGAGCGGGCCTCGAAATACCGGCCGGCCAGGATGAAGACGGTCACCCCGGCCGCCGCCTCCAGGTAGATGTTGCCGGCGCCGTCGGTGCGGGTGATGTCGAGACGGAACGGGTGGGTCATCCCGGGCATCCCGGCGTCGCCGAGGAAGAGCGCCCAGAGCGACCAGCCGAACGCGGCCAGGGTGCCGAGCGACACCAGCGTGTCCATGGTCGCGGCGCCGTGCCGCAGGTTGATCCAGGCGGCCCGGTGGAACGGCAGCCCGCCGTAAACGACGACCGGGGCGGCCAGCGTGAGCGAGAGCCACTGCCAGTAGGTGAACTGCCAGGCCGGGACCATCGCCAGCACGATCACCGGCACGGTCAGCGCGACCGAGACCCACAGCCGGGTACGCAGGCCGCGCAGCTCGTCCACCGGCTCGCCGGTCGGCTCCGCCCCGGACGGGGCGGGCGGCGGCGGGAGGACGGCGGTGTAGCCGGTCTTCTCCACCGTGGCGATCAACTCGTCCGGGGTGACCTCCTCGGCGTACTGGACGGTGGCCTTCTCGGTGGCGTAGTTGACCGTCGCGGTCACGCCCGCCATCCGGTTGAGCTTCTTCTCGATTCGGGCGGCGCAGGACGCGCAGGTCATGCCGCCGATCGCGAGTTCGATCCGATTCGGCGCGACCGGCAGGGACTTCGCGGTGGATGTCATCGCCGCACCTCCTGTCAGTTGTGCCCGTGACCGGGGGCGCCGTGGCCGGCGGTCGGGGTGGGTGTCGGGCCGCCCGTGGCGGTCGGCGTGCCGCCGGTGGTGGCGGTGCCGGCGGCCGGGGCGGTGGCGCCGGCCAGCACGGTGAACTCCGCGGTGTGCACCGCCCCGCCGTGCCGGAAGTCCAGGTAGAGCCGGTAGGCGCCGGCGGACGGCACCTCGGCGGAGAAGGTCACCGCCGGCCCGGCCGGGGTCCGCCCGTCGCCGGGCGCGCCCTCCGGGTGCACGTGCAGGTACGCCAGGTCACCCTGGCGCAGCGCCACCAGGTGACCGTACGCCCCGAGGTAGGGCTCCAGGTCGGTGACCGGCCGGCCGTCCCGGCTGACGGTCAGGGTGAGCGGGCTGGTGCGCCCCGGCTGCGGCGTCCCGCTGAGGGTGACCGTGTAGCCGTCGACCGTGGTCCTGGTCGCGGGCGCCGGCAGCGGCCGGGGCGCCAGCGGGCCGGGGACGGTCACGTCGACCCCGAGGGTGAGCGGCTCCCCGCCCGACGGGGTGAAGTCGGCGAAGGCCCGCCACACGCCCGGCCCACCGAGCGGCGAGTCGACCCGCCAGGTGCCGTCGGCGCCCAGCTCGGGGTGGACGTGCCGGAAGCCGGACAGGTCCCGCCGGGCGACGATCAGGTGCATCCGCTTGTCGTGCGCCACGTCGTAGCGGGTCACCGGCGCGCCGTCGGGACCGGTGACCCGGAAGGCGAACTGCCCGGTCGGGGCGGCCACCGGTTGCAGGGTGTAGCCGCGGTCGGAGACGAGCAGGCCGCCGGGCAGGTGCGCCGTGGCCGTGCCGTCGTGGCCGCCGGAGTCGTCGGCGTCGTGGCCGGCGCCGGCGGAGTCGTGACGGGTGTCGGCGGCCGGGGTGACGGGGCCGGCCAGGTGGCCAACCCCGTACGCCGCGCCGAACACCGCCGCGAGGCCGAGGGCGAAGCCGCTCAGCCTGGTAGCCGTGTTCATCGTGGTACCTCGGTTTCGTCGGTGACCCGTCCCGCCCCGACGAGGTCGTAGCCGGCCTCGTCGACCGCGGCGCGCACGGAGTCGGTGTCCAACGGGCTCTGGCTGGTGACGGTGGCCCGGCCGGTGGCCAGGTCGACCTCGACGCCGGTGACGCCCTCGATCGCGCCGACCTCGGCGCTCACCGAGTTGACGCAGTGCCCGCAGGTCATGCCCTGCACCTGGTACGTGGTGGTGACCATGGCAGTTCTCCTCCCAGCTCCGATGCTATACCCCCCAGGGGTAGCTTGCCCGGAGACCGTAGCATACCCCCCGGGGGTAGGCTATCCTTGTCGCCATGACCACACCGAGCACCCCGACCCGGGGTTACACCGCCAGCAAGGACCAACTGCTCGCGCGGCTGCGCCGCGTCGAGGGCCAGGTCCGCGGCATCGAGAAGATGGTCGACGACGACCGGTACTGCATCGACGTGCTCACCCAGATCTCCGCGATCCAGGCCGCCCTGGACAAGGTCGCCCTCGGGCTGCTGGACGGGCACGCCCGGCACTGCATGCGGGAGGGGGCGGCCGAGGGCCGCGCCGACGAGATGGCCGGCGAGATGATGGCCGCCGTCGGCCGCCTGATGAAGCGCGGCTGACCCGGACACCCGGTCGGCGAGCCGGGCGGACCAGCGGCCGGGATGGCTACCATTCTCCAACGATGACCCTCCGTCCACCGCCATCGCCGCCCGCGCACCGCGCCGGGGGCCGGCTCCCGTGGGCGGCGTCCCGGTCGTGCTGCGCGCGGGCGTGCCGCCTTCCGGGCCACCGCGCCGTCCGCCCGCCGTACGTGACGACGCCGGCACCCCGGGTCGACGCCCGGGCCCGTGTCCCGGTCCGGCCGTGCCGCCGGTGAACCGACCAGCCGGCTGACACGTACCCTGCCCCGGATCGTCAGGAGACTCACCATGGGCGCCGACCACACCCGTCCCGCTCCGTCCACCCCGCGCCGGGTGCGACGGATCCTCGTCGCGACGGTGGTCCCGCTGTTCGTCATCACGGTGATCGCCGCGCTGGTGCTCTGGCCGCAGGACACCCGGGAGCCGGACGGCGGGGGTGACGTGCCGCGCTACCACGGCACGGTGACCCGGGTGGTGAACGAGCCCTGCCCGCCCACGCCGGAGGTCCCCGAGGGGGCGCCGGGGGTGGCCGGTGGGCCGTGCGGCACGGTGACCGTCAAGGTCGAGCAGGGGCCGGACGCCGGGAAGCAGGTGGAGACCCCGATGCCGTCCGGGCCGGGCGCGCCCACCGTGGCGGTGCACGACGAGATCGTGCTGGTCAAGCTTTCCGACCCGGCGGACCCGACGGCCAGCAGCTGGAACATCGCCGAGCACCAGCGGGGCAAGCCGCTGGTCTGGCTGGTGGCGCTCTTCGCGGCGGCGATCGTGGCGTTCGGGCGGCTGCGCGGGCTGGCGGCGCTGGCCGGCCTGGCCGCCAGCTTCGCCATCCTGCTGGCCTTCGTGGTGCCCGGCATCTCCGCCGGCGGCTCACCGCTGCTGATCGCGATCACCGGTTCGGCGCTGATCATGTTCGTGGTGCTGTACCTCACCCACGGGGTCACCGCGCAAACCTCGGTCGCGGTGCTCGGCACGCTCGGCAGCCTGGTGCTGACCGGGATCCTCGGCACGCTGGCCACCGCCGCCACCCACCTGACCGGGTACGGCAGCGAGGAGGCCACCACGCTGTCGATGTACCAGCGCGACGTCGACCTGCACGGCCTGCTGCTGGCCGGCATCATCATCGGCTCGCTGGGCGTCCTCGACGACGTCACCGTCACCCAGGCGGCCACCGTCACCGAGCTGGCCCACGCCAACCCCGGGCTGTCCCGGTTGCAGCTCTACCGGGCCGCCACCCGGGTCGGCCGGGCGCACATCGCGTCCACGGTCAACACCATCGTGCTGGCGTACGCCGGCGCCTCGCTGCCGCTGCTGCTCCTGCTGACCGCCGACAGTCGGCCGGTGAGCCAGATCCTCACCAGCGAGTTCCTGGCCCAGGAGATCGTCCGCAGCGCGGTGGCGACGCTCGGCCTGGTGGCGGCCGTGCCGCTGACCACCGGCCTGGCCGCGCTGGTCACCACCGCCGGACGCGGACCCGCCCCCGACTCGGCGCCGCCGGACGGCCCGGCGCCCACGCCCCGCCCCCCGGTCGACCGTGCCGCGGCGCTGGAGGCGCTCAGCGCGCCGCGGCACGGCCGCACGTCCACCCCGGCCCCCGCTCGGTGGCCCGACCCGGAAAGGAACACGGACACGGCATGGTGACACTCCGCTGCGTGACCGCCCGCGGCGCGGAGGCTGATAACCGCGTCACTGATCACGCACCGCCATTGCGAAATAACGCGTTTAGTCGGGTTCTGGACGTAGATCCCTGGTACTCCTCTCGGGTAACCTCGCTGCCGGTCACCGCCGAAGGCGCGCAGCGGCGCCTGCGGTGCCACCGCCCAATCGCCGCACGGCGAGCCGGGGAACCAGGTATCTGGGGTGAATCCGCGACAGCGGTAGGGGCCACTTCCGTCCCGAACCCGTCAGCTAACTCGGTCGGCGGTCGAGGGAAGGGAACACTGTGACGGCACCCCTGCGCCGCTGGTTGACACCGGTGGTGGCCGTGCTCGCCGCCCTGGCGATCGTCGCCGGGCCGGCCCCCGCGATAGCCGCGCCCTCCACCCCGACCCCGTCGGGGCACGAGGAGGACGGGGAGCCCAAGCTGCTCACCGACGTCATCGAGCTGCGCAACCGCGAGTACTCCAAGGCGAAGTCGCAGCTGGAGAAGTCGAAGAAGCGTCAACGGCAGCTCGCACTCGAGGTACGCCGCGCCCAGGACGAGCTGGAGGCGCTGCGGCCGCGGGTGGGCCAGATCGCGGCGCAGTCCTACCGGACCGGCCGGATCGGCGCGGTGGCGATGCTGCTGGAGAGCGGTGACCCCGACTCGTTCGTCAAGCGCGCCTCCGCCCTTGACGAGCTGAACATGGTCAACGCGCAGAAGCTCAGCGGGATCACCGCCGCCAAGAACCGCGCGGAACAGGCCAAGCTGGCGCTCGACGGCGAGGTGCGCGAGCAGCAGCGGCTCACCAACGACATGGCCCGGGAGAGTCGGGAGGCGGAGAAGGCCCTCGCGCTGGTCGGCGGCGAGGGCTTCACCGGCGGCCTGGTCAACGCGACGTCACCGGTCGCCCGGATCGGGCCGGGCCGGACGGCGGACGGCGACTGGCGTCCCGAGTACCGTACCGAGAACGACCCGACCACCTCGGGCCTGATCACGCCGCGCACACTGCACGCCTACAACGAGGTCCGCCGGGCGGGCTTCAAGCGCTTCGCCGGCTGCTACCGGTCGGGCGGGCCGTGGGAGCACCCGAAGGGCAAGGCCTGCGACTGGTCGCTGCAGAGGAGCGGTTTCGCTCCCTGGTACAACAACGACACCCGGATGTACGGCAACAACCTCGCCGCGTTCCTGATCCGCAACGCGGACCGGCTGGGCATCTACTACGTCATCTGGAACCGGCAGATCTGGTTCCCGGCGACCGGGTGGAGGTCGTACAGCGGGCCGTCGAACCATACCGACCACGTACACATGTCGATGCTCTGACGACGCCGCCGCGTACCACCGAGGGCCGTCCCGCCGAGTGCGGGGCGGCCCTCGTCGCGTACCCGGGGGCGGGTCAGCCGGCGACGGCGGAGGCGCGGCCGTCGGGACCCGGCTGGGCCGGCACCGCGGTGGCGGGTCCGCCGGCCGGCACCGCGGCCACCGTCCGCACCTCACCGGCGGTGAGCCGGTACGACATGCCGACCACCGCGCACCGCCCGGCGGCCACCTCGGCGGCCAGCATCGCGGAGTTGCCGAGCAGGGCCTCGACGGTGTACGCGATATGGATGTCGACGATGCCGTCGATGTCGTCGACGCCCTCGGCGGCCGCCCGCCGCAGGCTCGGCCAGACCGCGTCCACCACCGCCCGGAGATGGCCGGCCGGCGGCGTACCGGTACGGGCGGCGTCCCGGGCGGCCTGCACCGCGCCGCAGGCGTCGTGCCCCAGCACCACCACCAGGGGCGTGCCGAGGACGGTCACCGCGTACTCGACGCTGCCCAGCACCTCGGGGCCGGCGGTGTGCCCGGCGGTCCGGACCACGAAGAGGTCGCCGAGACCCCGGTCGAAGATGATCTCCGCGGCGAGCCGGGAGTCCGAGCAGCCGACGATCACCGCGAACGGGTGCTGCGCGTCGGCGACCGCGGTCCGGTGGCCGGCGTCCTGATTGGGGTGGCGTGGGGCGCCGGTGACGAAGCGCCGGTTTCCGGCGTGCAGTTCGGCGAGCGCCTGGGTCGGAGTGGTCGGGGCCATTGCCTCACCTCGGTCCGCGATCGGCCTGGTCAACCCGGCCGGCGACGGAGGCGGCCGCCGTCCCACCGTCACACGCAGCGGAAGATACGTCAAGATTTACGTGATATAGATTTCATGCTTTCCGCTGGTATCACCCGGCTAAGCCGGACAGGCCGGACGATGCGCGGAGGCCAGGGCCGAAAACCCGAAGGCCGGGCCATACCATGGCGGGCATGGCGACTACAGCGAACGAGAACGGGAGTACCAGGAACTGGACGTTCCTCACCAACCATGGGCACGTGCTGCTCGCCATCGCCCGCAATCCCACCGCCCGGCTGCGCGACGTCGCCGAAGAGGTGGGGGTGACCGAACGGGCCGCCCAGGCGATCGTCGCCGACCTGGAGGCCGGCGGTTACCTGCGACGCACCCGGGTCGGCCGGCGCAACGAGTACACGGTCAACCCCAGCGGCCACTTTCGACACCCGGCCGAGGCGGACCGCCAGGTCGGCCACCTGCTCGCCCTCTTCACCGGCGAACCGGCCGGCTCCGGCTCCTGAGCTGAACGGTCAGGCCGCGACCGCGACCGCCACCCATCCACATCGGACGGGTGGCCCGGGTCACCCGTCCGCTCGCCGTCGTGCCGCTGCACACTCCGGCCCGAGGCGTTAGGTTGGTGGCGTGCCGACCGTAGCGACCACCCGTCCGATCTGGGCGGCGACGCTGCGCGTGATGCGCGATCTCACCCGGCTGGCGGTGACCACCCTGGTGCTCGGCGCCGCGGTCGCCGGCACCACCGGCCCGTCCGCCGCCGCCTCCGCCCCGGTCCGGCCCAGCGTGGTCGCCTCCCGGGTCGCCGAGCTGCCGGCCACCGCCCGGCCGACCGACGCGCCGGCCGCCGACACCTCCCCCCGGCCGCTCCCGGCCCGGCGTGCCGCCGCCTCTGCCCATCCGGCGCCGCTGGCGCCGGCGGCGACGACGGACCCGGTCCGGGACGCCACCGGCCGGCGCGGTCCGCCCCGGCACTGAACCCTCGCGACACCCGTCCGGGTGTCGGACCCGACCGCCGCAGCCGCGGCCGCCCGGTCCGGTCCCACGGGTGCGCCCGCCAGCTCGCACCGGCCGCCGACCCCGTCCCCGCTCGTCCCTCCACATCGTTCCCACCGTGAGGTGCTGGTGATGCAGACCGTCTTCTCCGCCGTCCTGCCCGACGTCCCCGCCGCCGCCCTGATCTGGCTGGCCCTGCTCGCCGTCGCGGCCGTCGCCGTGGCGGGCCTGGTCGTCCGCCCGGACCTGTTCCGGCTCGCCCTCGCCGGCCGGTTCCGGGAGGCCGCGCTCCCCGGCGACCTCGAGCTGGCCGAGGAGGAGCGGGAACGCACCCGGTACGCCCAGGAGGTCGCGGTGGCGGCCGAACGCGCGGCGGCGACCGCCGAGCGGCGGCGGGCCGAGTGGCTGGCCGTCCAGGAGGAGGTCGAGTCGGCCTGGCAGGCGTACGAGACCGCCGAGGCGGACGTCCGCCGGCTCTCCGCCGCCGCAGCCATGCCGCTGCCGCGGACGGTGCGCACCCCGGCCGAGTACGCCGACCGGGAGCGGTACCTGCACCGGGCGGCGCTGGACGCGTACTGGCGCAAGGAGTTCTCGGTCGAGCAGCTCAGCGACGTCTTCGGCCACCGCGCCGGCTGGGACCCGCGCCGGCACCCGGTGGAGCAGGAGCTGCTGCTGCGCCGCGCGGCGCGGGACAACCTGGCCGCCCGGCACCGGGCCGCGGTGGAGCGGGAGCAGGCAGCCTGGCGGGACGCCGACATCGCCGCCTCGGCCGCCCGGAGCCTGCGCGACGAGGCGTTCGCCGCGCTCGACCGCAGGCCGGAGGAGTCGGAGTCGGTGGTGCCGATGCCGGAGACCCGGCGGCCGGTGGCGGAGCCGACCCGGGAGTCGGCGGCCGTGGCGCGCGGTCGGGCGGCGGCCGCCGCGTACTGATCGGACAACGGCCGGCGGCGGCTCGTCCCGGGCGGGCCGGGCGTCGTTCGGCTAGCGTGGCGACATGTCCCGGGAGACGTGGGTCCTCGTGGTGGTCGGCGGCATCCTGGCGCTGGCCACGCTGGTCGGCGCGGTGCTGCTGGCGATCCGGGTGGTCCGCACCCGGCGGCTGCTCGGCGCGCTCGGCGTGAGCGGCAAGGTCGCCTTCTACGGCGCGCTGATCTACACCATCCTCCCGGTCGACCTGCTCCCCGACCCGATCTACCTGGACGACATGGGTGTCCTCGCCGGGGCGCTGTTCTTCCTGACCCGGCTGGTCCACCAGCGTCGTACGGCCGCCCGGCGGCTGCCCGGTCAGCCGGACACTCCCCCGGACCAGGAACCGGTACGCCGTACCGTGCCATGATCGGAGCCGGACCGGGGCGACGCCCGGCCGCGAGACGGGGGACGGACATGGCGGGCGACCATCGGTTGGACCCGCACGACGAGCGGGTGCTCGCCTTCTGTCGGGAGCGGCACCTCGCCACGCTGACCACCCTGCGCGCCGACGGCACCCCGCACGTGGTGCCGGTGGGTGTCACCTTCGACGCGGACGCCGGACTGGCCCGGGTGATCACGTCGGGGGGCTCGGCGAAGGCCCGGCACGTGGCCGCAGCCGGCGCGGCGGGCACCCCGGTGGCGGTCTGCCACGTCGGCGGTCGCTGGTGGCTCACCATCGAGGGGCGGGCGGTGCTCCGTTCCGACCCGGCGTCGGTGGCCGAGGCCGAGCGCCGGTACGCCGAGCGTTACCGGCAGCCCCGCCCGAACCCGGAACGGGTCGTCATCGAGATCACCGTCACCCGCCTGCTGGGCAGCCTGCCCCCGGCATCCGGTTCCTGACCACCCGACCACTTCCGAGGATCGGGCGCGAGGTCTTCACCCGGATGTCCGTTCTGTCGGTGGCCAGCGCCACCCCTCGGGCGGAATCGCCGCCTGCCACCGGTCGTTACACCCTCCGTATGACCGAGCAGCACGGCGGACGGGCCGGAATGGCCCAGGGCCACCGGTCGTTACATCCCCGGTGAGCGAGCGGGCCGAGCGCCCCGGCACACCGATCACTCGAGTGCCCTTCCCGATGCTTGCGTCCGCGTCCCCGACGCCGGACGTCAATCCCCGAGCGGAGCTTCGACCATGAACACGATCTTCCGTAACAGCATGCTTTCCGTCGCCGGCCTGATCATGACCGGTGGCGCCGTCGCCGGCCCCGCCGTGGCCGCGCACGCCGCGCCGGCCGAGAAGCCGACCACCTCCGTCGTCGCCGACAAGGGCGGCGACAAGGACAAGGCCGAGAAGGGCAAGTCCGACAAGGGCGGCGACAAGGGCAAGGCCGAGCGCCGCGCCGGCTTCGAGTACCAGGCCCAGCCGAACTTCTTCTACTGCGGCCCGGCCTCGACCCGGATCGCCCTGTCGGCCGAGGGCAAGACGGTCAGCCAGGACGAGCTGGCCGAGAAGCTCGGCACCACCGAGAACGGCACCGACTCGGCGATCGACATCACCCGGGTGCTGAATGAGTACACCCACGGCAAGTACAAGACCACCGAGATCAGCTCGGACACTGCCTCGAAGGAGCAGGTCGAGCGGCTCCGGGCCGACATCAAGGCCGCGGTGGACGACGGTGACCCGGTCGTCGCCAACATCCTGGGCGGCGCGGTGGACGTCGACGGCGTCGAGCACAGCTACCCCGGTCACTACGTGACCGTGGTGGAGTACAAGGACGACGGCAACATCGTCAAGATCGCCGACCCGGCCGCTCCGGACGTCCAGGAGTACTGGATGGACGTGACCGAGGTGGCGAACTGGATCGCGGGCCGCGGTTACAGCTCCTGATCCCAGCGCACGACCGACGAGGGCCGGCCTCCCCGCACGGGGAGGCCGGCCCTTTCGGCGTCTCAGCGCCGATGCCCCGCACCGGTTAGGATCCGGCGATGCCGCGAGCCGTGGTCCTCGACCTCTTCGACACCCTCGTTCGCGGAGCCGACGAGGAACGCGACCGGGTCGTCGCCGAGATGGGCGCGATGGTCGGGGTGGAACCGGCCGCGTTGGTCGCCGCCTACCACGCCACCTGGCGGGACCGGCTGGTCCGATGGGACGTGGAGGAGACGGTCCGGATCCTCGCCGGGCGGCTCGGCGGCACGCCCCCGGACGACGTCGTGGCGCGCGCGGGGTCGCTCCGCCGTGCGCTGGCCCGGCGGGTGCTCGACTCCGTTCCACCCACCACCCTGGACACACTCGACGCGCTCCGGGCCGCCGGACACCGGCTCGCCCTGGTCAGCAACGCCACCTCGGAGACGGCGGAGGCGTGGCCGCAGAGCAGGCTCGCCCGGCGCCTGGACGCCGCGATCTTCTCCTGCGAGCTGGGAGTGGCCAAACCGGATCGGGCGATCTACCTGGCCGCAGCCGGCCGGCTCGGCGTCGCGCCCGGCGACTGCGTGTTCGTCGGCGACGGTTCGGACGGCGAGCTGGCCGGGGCGGCGGCGCTCGGCATGACCGTGCTCCGCACCACCGAGCACAACGACACCGACCCGACCTGGGACGGCCCGGTGATCGCCTCCCTCACCGAACTGCCCGCCCTGCTCAGGACGCCGGCCCCGATCTGACCTGCCGGCGCCGACCGAACCGCGGGTCGCCGAGCACGACGCGGACGCCGGCGGGGTGGCCAACCAGGCCGGCTCCCCGCAGGTCGACGGTCAGCAGGGGTGTGCGGGTGTGGACACAGCGCTGCCGGGTCACCCGGATCGGGTGGCCCGGCAACGGGAAGGACGGATCAGCGATCCTGGTCGCCCTCACCGGTGCGCTGCTGCGCCATGTCGACGCCCTTGTCGATCTGCTCGTCGTGCCTGCCGGCAGTGCGCTGGTCGGCGTAGTCGCCGGCCTTGTCGAGGCCCTGGTCGACCTGCTTGTCGTGCTTGTCGGCGAAATCCTGGGCCTTGTCCCTGAAGTCACTCATCACGGTCCTCCTCATTCCTTGCCTTCTGCCTTCCCCCGGGTCCCGGCCGCAAACACCCGTAGGATCGACCGGCCGGCAGCTCGCCGGGAGGCTCCTGCTCGCCCGGATCGCCTGGGTGCCGCTCTCTGCGGACCTGAAGCGGCGTACCACATGGACGGTCCTCGCCGGCGCGGTCCATGGCATGGCCGCCGCCTCCGGCCGTGGCGGCGGTGGCGGCCCGGTGGACGAGGGTGCCGGAACCGCCCCACGGCGCGGCCCGACGACGGCGGCCACCTGGCGGCCTGGCCGGAACTGCGCTGAGCGGAACTCCGGTTCCGGCGGGACGTTGAGCCACCGGGTGTCGCGACACGGCCGGTCGGGTATCGACCCCGGCGAGACGAGGAGGGTCGACGTGGTCGATGACAGAGACGGGAGTACGCCCGAGGTGACGACGGCGGGCACCCGCCCGGCGCCGCGCCAGGCCTGGGCGGCGCTGCCCTGGCTGGTCCGCACCGCGGTGGTCTGGAGTGCCTGCGTGATCGTCGTGGTGGTCGGGCTGCACCTGCTGGGGAAGGTCGCGGTGCTGCTGGCGCCACTGGCGATCGCGCTGGCCGTGACGCTCTTCCTGACCGCGCTGCTGGACCCGGTGCTGCTGCGCCTGCGCCGGTTGCGGGTACCGCCGGCGCCGGCCGCCCTGCTCACCATCCTGCTGCTGCTCGGCATCCTGGTCGGGGCGGGCGTGCTGGTGTGGAACCTGACCGCCGCCCAGTTCAGCGAGCTGAGCCAGCAGCTCGGCGAGGGCCTGCAGCGCAGCCGGGACTTCGTCACCTCCACCCTGCCGATCAGCGACGCCCAGCTCGACAAGCTGATCCAGCAGGTACGGGACGGCATGGGCGGCGGCTTCGACCCGGTGGGCGGGGCGCGGACCGCCGCGGAGGTGGCCGGCTCCACCCTGCTCGCCCTGGTGCTTCTGTTCTTCCTGCTCAAGGACGGCCGGTCGATGTGGCGCTGGGTGCTGCGCCGGCTGACCGGCCCGAACCGCGAGGTGACCGCCGAGGCCGGTCGGGTCGGCTGGCGGACGCTCGGCTCGTACAGCCGGGGCACGATGATCATCGCGGCGATCGACGCGATCGGCATCGGGCTGGCGCTGGTGCTGCTCGGGGTGCCGCTGGCCCTGCCGCTGGCGCTGATCACCTTCCTCGGCGGCTTCGTGCCGATCATCGGGGCGACGGTGGCCGGCACGGTGGCGGTGCTGGTGGCGCTCGCCGCCAAGGGTCCGACCACGGCGCTGCTCGTGCTGGCCGCGGTGATCGCCGTCCAGCAGATCGAGGGCAACCTGCTGGAACCGCTGATCATGAAGCGACAGGTGCAGCTGCACCCGGTGGTCATCCTGGTGGCGGTCACCGCCGGCACGCTGATCGCCGGGATCGCCGGCGCCTTCGTCTCGGTGCCGATCGCCGCCGTCACCTACCGAGTGGTCGACACCGTGCAGCGGCACCGGGAGCGGGCCGCCGCCGCCCGCGCCACGCCACCCCCGTCCGCCCCCGCCTGATCCGCCGCCGGCGGGCGTCTTCGGGTGCGTTTCTTGTCGCCGGAGCGACGACAGACGCACCCGAAGACAGCGGAGTGGCGGTCAGGCGGGGACGCGGAGGTGGGTGGCGAACCAATCGGCGGCCGCGTCGGCGACCTGGTCGAGCTTGCCCGGCTCCTCGAAGAGGTGGGTGGCGCCGGGCACGATCCGCAGCTCGTGGGGCGCCTGAAGCGCCGCGGCGGCCTGCTCGTTCAACGTGATCACCTCTTCGTCGAGGCCGCCCACCAGCAGCAGCGTCGGCGCGCGTACCCCCGAGAGCGCGGCGCCGGCCAGGTCGGGACGGCCACCCCGGGACACCACCGCCGCCACCCGGTCCGGTCGGGCCGCCGCGGCGACCAGGGCCGCCGCCGCGCCGGTGCTCGCCCCGAACAGGCCAACCGGCAACCGACCCAGCGTGACCTCGGTGCCCAGCCAGTCCACGATCCCGGCGAGCCGGTCCGCGAGCAGCCCGATGTCGAAACGCAGCTCGGCCGTGACCGCGTCCAGCCGGTCCTCCTCGGGCGTGAGCAGGTCGACCAGCACGGTGGCGAGGCCGGCGCGCTGGAGCACCTGGGCCACCGCCACGTTGCGGGGGCTGTGCCGGGAACTGCCGCTGCCGTGCGCGAAGGCCACCACACCGGTCGCCCCCTCGGGTACCAGCACGTCGGCCGGAAGTCCCGCCTCCACGGCCGGAATCGTCACCTCGTTGCCGCCTGTGCGCATCGTCGACCTCCCTAGCCGCCGGCTCCGCGGCGGCGTCTCCCTAGCCTCCGGCTCCGCGCCGGTCCGCCGGTCATACCCGCACCGCCGGCACCCAAGCCCATCGCCGTGCACGTCGGGCCGGGCTGGGCGCTGCTGCTCCACCGCGCGGCCCGACCGGGGCCGCTCTTCGCCGCCGGGTTCGCCGTCGCCGGGCTGTTCGGCGCCGTGGTCCGCTCGATCGGGCTGGTCGTGGCGGACGGGGCGATCGCCGACTGGCGGCCGGACCGGTCCGGGCGGCAGGCGGTTCAGGCGGCGGGCGGGCGGAGGCAGGCGGCGGGCCGCGCGACGTCGTTCGGACCAGGGCCGGCGGCGACGCCCCGGCGCCCACGCCGTTTGTCGGCGGGGCGATCGGGAAGCCGCGGGGTGACCGCAGAGCCGGCGCAGCCGCGCCCCGACGATCGCGAGGACGTCATGGCCGAGCAGAAGGCCCGACAGCAGACCCGGACCGCCGAGCAGGAACGCCTCGAAGAGGACGCCGAGCGCAGCCGGGACTGGGCGGACGAGGCGGCGAAGGCCCGTACCTCGGACGACCCCCGCGCGACCAGCCCGCGCGACGCCGCGGGCCGCCCCTCCAACGGCCGCCAGTTCTGACCCGGGCCGCCCGACGACAGCGGTGATCATGAGGTTGGCGGCAGGATCGGCGATCGACTACGCCGTCAACCTCATGATCAACCCGGCAGAGGCCGGACGGCCGCGGGGGCGGGCAGGGTCAGGGCCGGCCCGGTCAGGGCGGGCAGAGTCAGGGGCGGCCTTCCGGAAGACGGAGCAGGGGGGCGCGGCCGGGGGGATGCTCCGGAGCCGGTCCGGACGGATCGGCGGGGGAAACCGGGACGGTGACCGGCATGGCGCAGGTGACCCGGACCGTCTCGCCGTGGTGCCGCAACTCCAGCACGGTGTCCGACCCGCCGTTGCGCAGCGAGTACGTCGTCTGGTGCGGCCGGACGTCCACCCGTAGCCGCATCGCGCGCCACTGAAGCGAGAACTCCAACCGGCTCATCCGGCTGGAGAGCCGTGGCGAGAACGACAGCGTCCCGTCGTGGTCGCGGAGCCCGCCGAAGCCCGCCACCAGCGCGATCCAGGCACCCGCGAGCGAGGCCATGTGCACGCCGTCGCGGGTGTTCTCGTTCAGGTCGTGCAGGTCCATCAGCGCGGCCTCGCGCAGGTACCTGTGGGCCAGCTCCGGGTGGCCCACCTCGGCCGCCATCACCGCCTGGGTGGAGGCCGACAGCGACGAGTCGCGGACGGTGCGCCGCTCGTAGTAGAGGAAGTTGCGCAGCTTTTCCGCGCCGGTGAACGCGTCACCCCGCCAGTGCATGGCGAGCACCAGGTCGGCCTGCTTGATCACCTGCTTGCGGTACAGGTCGAAGTACGGGTAGTGCAGCAGCAGCGGGTACTTCTCCGCCGGGGTGTGGTCGAAGTCCCACTCCTGCAGCCGGGTGAAGCCATCCACCTGCTCGTGCACGTCGAGCCCCTCGTCGTACGGGACGTGCATGGCACGCGCGGCGTCCCGCCACTCGGCCGCCTCCTCCTCGGTAACCCCGAGGTCGATGGCGTCGTCCCGGAGGCGCATCGCGCACTCGGCGGCGGCGAGCAGGTTCCGCTGCGCCATCAGGTTGGTGTAGATGTTGTCGTCCTTGACCGCGGTGTATTCGTCCGGGCCGGTCACCCCGTCGATGTGGAACCGGCCGCTCCGGTCGTGGTGTCCCAGCGAACGCCAGAGCCGGGCGGTCTCCACCAGCAGCTCCAGGCCGATGTCCCGTTCCAGCTGCTCGTCGCCGGTGACCAGCAGGTACCGGCGCAGCGCGTCGGCGACGTCGGCGGCGATGTGGAACGCGGCCGTACCGGCCGGCCAGTACGCCGACGACTCGGCGCCCTCGATGGTCCGCCACGGGAAAGCCGCACCCTCCAGGTTCAACGTCCGGGCCCGCTCCCGGGCCTGTTCCAGGGTGGAGTGCCGCCAGTGCAGCGCGTCCCGGACCGCGCTCGGCTGGGTGTACGTGAGCACCGGGAGCACGAACATCTCGGTGTCCCAGAAGGCGTGCCCGTCGTACCCGGGGCCGGTCAGGCCCTTCGCGGCGATCGGCCGCCGCTCAGCCCGGGCGCCGGCCTGGAGCACGTGGAACAGTCCGAACCGGACCGCCTGCTGCACCTCCGGGTCGCCCTCCAACCGCACGTCGGCCGCGTCCCAGAACTCGTCCAGGTATTCCCGCTGCTCCCGGCGCAGCCCCTCCCAGCCGTCCAGGCGGGCCGCGGCGAGCGCCGCGCCGACCTGGTCGCGCAGCGCCGGCAGCGACCGGCGGCTGGACCAGCCGTACGTCAGGTACTTGACCACCCGCAGCGTCTCGCCGGGCTTGAGCACGCACCCGACCGTGGTCCGCACCCAGTCCTGGTACCCCTCGGACTCGATGGTGGCCTTCGTCGGGGCGTCCACGTCGTGACCCATGATGGCGGCCACCCGCAGCCCGCTGACCTTGGTGCGGTGGATCAGCAGCCCGCCGTCGTCGGTGGTCAGCTCCTCCTCGGCCTGCAGGGGGGACTCCAGCACCGCGGCCACCCGGGGGTCGCGGCTCTGCGCCGGCAGGGTCTCGTTGGCGACCAGCTCGGACTGGAGGATGAGCCGCAGCGGGCCGTTCACCGCCTCCACCTCGTAGTGGATCGCGGCGACCGCCCGCTGGGTGAAGGAGACCAGCCGGGTGCTGCGCACCTTGACCTCACTCCCGGCCGGGGAGCGCCAGTGCAGCTCCCGGTGCAGGGTGCCGGCACGCAGGTCGAGGATCCGCTCGTGGGCGAGGAGCTCGCCGTACCGGACGTCGAGCGGCTCGTCGTCGACCAGCAGCCGGATCAGCTTGCCGTTGGTGACGTTGACGATGGTCTGGCCCGACTCGGGGAAGCCGAAGCCGGCCTCCGCGTACGGCAGCGGGCGCAGCTCGTAGAAGGAGTTGAGGTAGGTGCCGGGCAGGCCGTGCGGCTCCCCCTCGTCGAGGTTGCCGCGCAGGCCGACGTGGCCGTTGGAGAGCGCGAAGACCGACTCCGACTGGGCGAGCACGTCCATGTCCAGCCGGGTCTCCCGGACGTGCCACGGCTCGACCGGATAGGCGCGTTCGCGGATCATGCCGCCGCCCCCTTCAACAGGTCGGCGAGGTCGGTGACCACGATGTCCGCGCCGTGCGCGCGCAGCCCGTCGGCCTGACCGACCCGGTCGACACCGACCACGTACCCGAAGTTGCCGGCCCGGCCCGCGGCCACCCCGGCGAGGGCGTCCTCGAAGACGGCCGCGTTCGCCGGTTCGACGCCGAGCAGCTTCGCCCCGGCCAGGAAGGTGTCCGGGTACGGCTTGCCGCGCAGCCCCTCGGCCCGAGCCAGCAACCCGTCGACCCGCGCCTCGAGCAGCGGTTCCAGCCCGGCGGCGGCCACCACCTCGCGGCAGTTGGCGCTCGCCGAGACCACCGCCCGGCGCAGCCCGGCCGCGGCCGCGGCCCGCAGGTAGGTCACCGAGCCGGGGTAGACCTCGACGCCGTCGGTGTGGATCCGCTCCAGCAGGACGACGTTCTTGCGGTTCCCCACCCCGTTGACGGTGTCCGCCTCCGGCGGGTCGTTCGGGCTCCCCTCGGGAAGCACGATCCCGCGCGAGTCGAGGAAGGAGCGCACCCCGTCGGCCCGGGGCTTCCCGTCGACGTACCGGTTGTAGTCCGGGCCCGGGTCGTACGGCCGGAACGGCTCGCCGGTGGCGGCCGCGCGGCCCCGCAGGAAGTCGTCGAAGGTCTGCTTCCAGGCGGCGTTGTGCACCCGGGCGGTCTGCGTCAGCACACCGTCCAGATCGAAGAGACAGGCGGTCACATGAGTGGGTAGACCCAGCACGGTACGAATCTATCCACCGGATCGGCCGGGCAGACCGGATTCACGTCCGACGGGTGGGTCAGCGGTGGGGGCGCAGCGTCCAGACCACGGTCATCACCGAGGTCGGCGTGCCGTCCTCGGTGCCGATCTCGACCTCGACCGGGAACTCCGGCCGCTGCCCGGCGTCCAGCTCGGCGGTCACCTCGGCGGGGGGGCGGCCGAGCCGGGCGGTGGCCAGCACCGGCCCCATGGCCAGCTTCCGGTACGCGATGTCGGCCCGGACGGCGAGCGGCACCGCCCGGTCGAGCAGGTGACCGAAGGCGGCCATCACCACCGCGCCGGACGCGGTCTCGCCGAGGGTGAACATGGCCCCGGCGTGCGGACCGCCGACGTGGTTGTGGGTGGCCGGCGTGTCGGGCAGCCGGACGACCGCGCGGACGCCACCTTCGGCCTCCGGCGCGACCTCGACGAACTCGAAGCCGAGAGTACGGGCGAACGGGACGGCCTGGAGCATTCCGGCCGCCACCTGGCGCGAGTCGATGGACATGCCCCCGACGTTACTAGTCGGTAACTTTGCCGGCAAGACACCCCGGCGATATCGCCGACCAGCGAACGGCGACCAGAAGAGGGGACGACGGCGACTCCTCCGCGGCGGCCCGACGGCTCACCGCCAGCCCACGTCGATCCGGTCGCCGCGCTCGTCGAAGAAGTGCAGCGCGTCCATGCGTACCGCGACGGACATCGGGTGGCCCGCGGAGATCGCCGGGTACGGGGCGAGGCGCACCGCCAGCTCGGCGGGGCGGCGTTGGTGCCGACCCGGGTCGTTCAGCACGCTGGTCCGGTTGCCCCCGCCGACCGCCAGTTCCGGCTCGGTCTCAGCGGCCCGCCCGGTCAGCCGCTGCATCACCTGGCCGAACCGGCGCAGACCGCGCTGGCCACCGGCGGCGCTCTGCACCGGGGTGCCCAGCTCGTCGACCACGATGGCGGTGGCGCCGATGTCGAGGAAAGCCAGCGACTCGTGCCCGTGGTGCTCCAGGTGGCGGATCCGGCCCTGGAGCACGTCGCCCGGGGTGTCCGGGGCCACCGGGGTCAGCGCCTCGGCCCGCATCCCGACCACGATCCTTTCACCGTGGTAGTGCGCCACGGCCCGACTGCGGATGTCGTCCCACGGCAGATAGAGCGACTGCTCGCCGAGGTTGAGCGTGACGTACCGGTCGAGGTGGACGTAGACCGACGCCTCCAGCAGGTTCATCCGAGGGCTGCCGAGGAACGCGGCCACGTAGAGGGTGGCCGGCCGGCCGTACACCTGGGTGGGGGTGCCGACGTCCTGGAGGACCCCCCGGCGCATGATGGCGACCCGGTCGGCCATGGTCAGCGCCTCGGCCTGGTCGTGCGTGACGTAGATGGTGGTGATGCCCAGCTTCCGGGTCAGCCCGGAGATCTCCGCGCGCAGCTCGGCCCGAAGCCCGCTGTCCAGGTTGGAGAGGGGTTCGTCCATCAGGAACAGGCCGGGTCGGCGAACTATCGCCCGACCCATCGCCACCCGCTGCCGCTGGCCGCCGGAGAGCTGGCTCGGCTTGCGTCCCAGCACGTCGCCGATGCCGAGCGCGCTGGCCACATCGGTGACCCGCTCGCCGCGCGGGGCCGGCTCGACGCCGGCCAACCGCAGCGGGAAGGCGATGTTGTCGCCGACGCTCATGTGCGGGTAGAGCGCAAAGTCCTGGAAGACCATGGCGATCCTGCGCTCGCGCGGCGGCAGGTCGTTGGCGACCTCGCCGTCGAGCATCACCGCGCCGGAGGTCGGATCCTCCAGCCCGGCGACCATCCGCAGCACGGTGGACTTCCCGCAGCCGGACGGCCCGAGCAGCACCATGAACTCGCCGTCGTTGACGTCCAGATTGACGCTGTCGACCGCGAGCGTCCCGTCCTGGAACACCTTGGTGACATCCTTGAGCGCGACGGTGGTCACCGTCTCCTCCCCCAGCTCGGCGGAATCCCGCTTGACTGTGACGAGGATCTCTGCGGCAGCACATCGGGTGAACGTGCCATGTTCGACTCGTGACACCGCTATGACGGCCCAGCGTGCCGCCGGGGCGGATCAGGCCGGGTCGTCGAGGAAGACCCGGCGGACCACCCGCTCCGCCGCGTGCCCGTCGTCCAGGGCGCAGAACCGCTCCCGGAACCGTTGCCGCGCCCGGGTCGCCCCCGCGCCGTCGACCGCGCCGGCACGGAAGGTCTCCCGCAGCTCGTCGAAGGTGAGCGCGACCGCGCCGGGCGGTTCGGCGGTGACGTCGAAGTAGACCCCCCGAGCCAGCCGGTAGGCGTCCCGGTCCGGGGCGTAGACGACGATCGGCCGGTCCAGCACGGCATAGTCGAACATCGCCGAGGAGTAGTCGGTGACCAGCACGTCGGCGGCGAGGTAGAGGTCCTCCACGCAGCGGTGGTCGCTGACGTCGACGGCCCGTCCCCGGGTACGCCGGCGGGCCCGGCCGTCCCGGTCGTGGAAGTAGTGGCTGCGGATCAGCAGCCGTCCGGTCGGCCCGAGCACGTCGAGCAGCCGCTCCGGGTCGAACGGCGGCCGGTAGCCCGGCACGTGTTCCCGGTGCGTCGGCGCGTAGAGCACCACCCGCTCGTCCGGGGCGACGCCGAGCCGGTCCCGCACCTCCCGGACCTCCTCGGCGGTGGCGGTGGCCAGCCGGTCGTTGCGCGGGTAGCCGACCTCCAGGGTGGTGTAGTCCGCCGGGTAGGCCCGGTCCCACATCTGCGTGGAGAAGCTGTTCGAGGTGATGCTGAAGTCCCACCGGTCCACCCGGCGCAGCAGCCCGGCGAAGTCCATCCCGGCCGCGCCGAGCGGGTAGCGCTGCTGGTCCAGCCCCATCACCTTGACCGGGGTGCCGTGGTGGGTCTGCACGTGCACCGAACCGGGCCGCTTGCGGACGAAGTCGGGGAAGTTCACGTTGTTGACCAGCCAGCGCGCCCGGGCCAGCGCCTGGTAGTAGCCGCGGGTGCCGGCGACCACGTACTCGACGCCGGGCGGCAGCGTGTCGACCCGGTCCCGCCGGACGATCCACACCCCGCGTACCTGGGGGGCCAGCCGGCGGGCTGCGGCGTCGATGGCGGCCGGGTTGCAGGCGTACCCCCGGTACCAGTAGGCGGCGTAGACGGCCAGCGTCGGGTCCATCGGCCGGCGCAGCTCGGCCCGGTAGTACTCGCGCAGCAGCGCGTCCCGGGTCAGCCTGGCGGTCCGGCGGGCCACCGGCAGCGCCCGCCGGCGGGCGGACCGGGCCGTGGCCCGGGCCTGGTTCGCGCCACGCAACGCGCTGAAGGTACGCCACCGGCCCGCCGCCACCAGCCGGTGCTTGAGCCCCTCCACCCCGTCCGGTGCCGGGTAGCCGCCGGGCGGCAGCCAGCGCCGGTAGTCGGCGGTGATCCGCTCGAAGAAGGCCGGGCGCAGCTCCGGGGCGATCCGTTCGCCGTGGCCGAGCACGGTCAGGTAGTGCCAGATCATCCGCTCGAAGACGGCGGGGCGCAGGTCGGCCACCGGTTCGCCCCAGCGGTCCATCAGCCGGAACACCCGGTGCCACTGCTCGAAGACCTCGAAGTGCCGGTCACCCCGGGTCCGGGTGATCGCCCCGGCCCGCCGCTGCCGGTAGTTGACGCAGACCCGGTCGAGCACGTCGATCCGCTCGGCGGCCAGCATCACCGGATAGGTGAACGAGACGTCCTCGTACCAGCCGGGGGCGAAGCGCAACCCGAGGTCGACCAGGAACCGCCGGCGGACCAGCCGGTTCCAGGCCGTGTGCAACAGCCGCATGGTCTCCGGCCGGTCGCGCAGCCGGAACGTCGCCTCGCCGGGCGGTTCCGGGAAGACCTCGGCCATCGCGCTGCGGGTGGCGGTGTCGTCCCAGTACCGCCGGACGTGGTCGACGACGAGCACGTCCGGGCGGGTGGCCAGCAGCCGGTCGGCCACCTCCGCGAGGCACTCCGGCGCCAGCCAGTCGTCGCCGTCGACGAACCAGACGTACTCGCCGGCGGCCCGGTCCAGCCCCGCGTTGCGGGCCGGGCCGAGCCCGACGTTCTCGGTCAGCCGCAGCGGGCGGACCCGGGGGTCGCGGGCGGCGTACTCGTCGAGGATGTCGCCGCTGGCGTCCGGCGAGGCGTCGTCGACGCCGATCACCTCGATGTCGCCGAACGGCTGGTCGAGCAGGGAGTCCAGGCATTCGCGCAGGTAGCCCTGCACCCGGAAGGCGGGGACGACGACGCTGATCAGGGTCATCCTCACCGCCCGTCCGTCAGCCCGGCGAACCACCCCTCACCGAAGCGGCCGCCGCCCGGGTGGCGCGGGCCGGCAGGACGACCCAGGTCAGGACGACACTCGCCACGAAAACCACGAAAAGGTACGCACCGAGTGTAGCCATCCCGCTGCCCGCCAAACCGGCAATCGCCGCCAGCGCCAGCAGCACCGAGCGGCCCTCCCAGCCCAGGGTCCACGGGTGCAGCGGCGGGGCCGGCTGCCGCTTCTCCAGCCGGGCGACCAGGTCGTAGTGGTGCAGGGTGAGCACGAAGACGTACCCGAAGATCAGCCACGGCGGCCCGCCGCCGACCACCCCGACGGCGATCGCGAAGAGGTACTCCCCGGCCCGCAGCGCCGCCGGCACCAGCCAGTCCAGCGGTCCGTTGTGCGCCGCGCCCGCGCCCAGGCCGGCGACCAGCAGCACCAGCAACGCCACCGGCACCAAGCGGAGCAGCCCGCCGGGGTCACCGGCGCCGCCGAGCCGGAGCAGCTCCGCGACCAGCAGCGCCGCCGGGCCGAGCGCACCGACCACCGCCAGCCTCAACGGCCCCGCCCGCCGGACCACCGGCAGCCGGGCGGCCAGCGGCCCGTCGTCGCGGTGCAGCGTCGCGTCGACCGTGTCCAGCACCGGCACCCACATCCAGCGGGCCCGCAGGGTCCGCAGCGCGCCGGTGTACCCGAACGCCAGCGTCCCCCACACCAGCACCGCGACCAGGCTGACCAGCGGGTTGAACAGCGCCACGGTGAGCGCGATCAGCGCCCACCGCTCCCCGATCGGGAAGACCACCGTCCGCTTCAGCCAGTACGACGCCGACCCGGTGTCCGCCTGCACCCGGGTCGACGCGGTGTTCAACCGGTCGCCGATCGCGCCGCCGGCGCCCCGCGCCGTCCTCGGGCGGTGGACGGCCTCGTCGTGCAGCACGCCGTACCAGGCGTCGGTCATGTGCCGCACGGTCTGCATGGTCATCGCGGCGATCGCCAGGGCCCAGCCGTACCGGAACCCGGCCTGCGTCGCGCCGAAGCCCAGGCCGGCGTAGACCAGGTACTCCTTGGCCCGGTCGGCCATCGTGTCCAGCCAGCCGCCCCAGGCGCTGAACTGCCGGGTGTAGCGGGCCAGCTGGCCGTCCACGCAGTCCAGCACGAAGCCGAGATAGAGCAGGACCGCCCCGCCGACCAGCGCGGGACGCCCGCCGAGGCCGAAGAGGACCGCCGCGCTCACCGCGAAGAGCACCGAGAGCAGCGTGACGGCGGTCGGGCCGAGCCCGATCCGGGCGGCGAACTTCGTCAGGTACGGCGACCAGGTGCTGACGAAGAAGGTGGTGAAGAAGTCGTCCCGCTCCTTGACCGAGAGCCGCAGCTCTGCCCGATCCTCGTCGACCGCGGCCACCGCCGCCTCGGCCACGGAGAGCTCGTCCGGGTCGGCGACCCGGTGCGCGACGAGCAGGCGTACCCGGTGGGCGAAGGTCAGCGTGCCGAGGCCGACCAGCGAGGCGAAGACCCGGTCCACGGCGGGCCCGGCCGCGGGCACCTCGGCGGCGGGCGACGCGGCGGCCCGGGCGGCGGCCGCGAGGGCCGGCAGGTCCTCCGTGCCGACCCGCAGCGCCCCGCCGAAGACGCCGGTGGCGTCGGCCAGCTCCGGACCAGCGTCGACCACCTGCCCGCGCTCCTCGTGGACGGCGCTGCGCCCGGCGGCCGGCGGATCGGTGAGCACCAGGGCCACCGTCGGGCCGACCGGGCTGGTGGACAGGTGTCTGAGTACGGCGGTGTGCGCGACCAGGTCGGCGCCGGTGACGATCACCGGGCCGGCCGCGGTGCCGAGCAGGGCTGCCAGTTCGTCCAGGTCGGCGGCGGACCGGACCTGCTCCGCCCCGGCCCGGCGCCACTGGGCGGCGAGCCGGTCGGAGAGCGTCTCCCCGGTGCCGGTGGGCAGGCCCGCGGCTGGCGCGCCGGCGGCGAGCACGATCGCGAGCATCACGGCGGGACCGCGGCGTGGTACGCGTCCAGCGCCTCCGCGACCGTCCCGTCGATGGTGAGCCGGCCACCATCGAGGTAGAGGCCGCGACGGCAGAACCGGGTCAGGTCCTTCTCGTTGTGCGACACCAGCACCAAGGTCCGGCCCTCCGCGAGCAGCCGGTCGATCGTCGAATAGCACTTCTTGCGGAACTCCGCGTCGCCCACCGCGGTCACCTCGTCCATCAGCAGGATCGGATGCGGCAGGTGGGCGATGATCGCGAAGCCCAGCCGGACCTTCATCCCGGACGAGTAGTGCCGGACGGAGGTGTCGATGGCCCGTTCCACCTGCTCGCCGGCGAACGAGACGATGTCGTCGAAGTGCCGCTTCAGGTACGCCGAGGAGAGCCCGTGCAGCCCGCCGACCAGGTAGAGGTTGTCCCGCCCGGTCAGGTCGCTGGAGAAGCCGGCGGAGAGTTCCAGCAGCGGCGCGACGTCGCCGCGGACCCGGATCCGCCCCTCGTCGGGGATGAGCACGCCGGCGATCAGCCGGAGCAGCGTGCTCTTGCCGGTGCCGTTGCGCCCGATCACGCCGACCGTGTCCCCGGCCGCCACCGTGAAGGAGACGTCGCGCAGCGGCCAGAACTGCGCGGACGAGGCGCCGCGCCCACCCCGGTGGATGAAGAGTTCCCGCAGGCGCAGCTGACGCCGGCGGTTGCGGACGAACCGGATGCCGAGCCCCTCGGCCTCGATGATCGGCGCCATGTCAGAGTTCCTTCAGCACGGCCGGTTCCAGCCGGCGGAAGGCCCACCAGCCGGCGGCCAGCACGAGCACGCTGCCGGCGACGGTGGTGAGCAGCAGCCGGGCGTCCGGGAACTCGTCGGGGTACCAGATGGCGTGCTGGAGCTGGAAGATGCCGACCAGTGGGTTGAGCTCGTACACCACCTTCACCCAGCGCGGCATGCCGGACTGCCGGACCAGGCTCAGCGGGTAGATGATCGGCGTGGCGTAGAAGAGCACCCGGACGATCAGCCGCATGAACCGTTCGACGTCGCGCATCAGCACGTTGATCGCGGACAGCAGCAGGGAGAGGCCGACCAGCAGGGTCGCCTGCACCAGCACGGCGAGCGGCAGGGCGAGCAGCGACCAACCGAGGTGGATCTTCCCGTGCGCGGCGTAGACGGCGGCGATGGCGAGCAGGATCGGCAGGCCGGCGGCGTACTCGGCGAACCGGCCGGTGACCCGGCCGATCGGGAAGACCTGCCGGGGCACGTTCATCGTGGTGATCAGGCGGGACTGCCCGGTCAGCGCGTTGGCCGCCTCGCTCAGCGCCGAGCTGGTCCACATCCAGGCGAAGATGCCGGTGATCAGGAAGAGCGGGTACGACTCGGCGGCCTGCCCGAGATGCCGGCTGGTGTCGCCGGAATAGAGCACGCCGAAGACGAAGAAGTAGATCGCGCCCATCCCGAGCGGCTCGATCAGCGACCAGAAATAGCCGAGGACGGACTGCTGGTACTTGACGGCGAGGTCACGCTTGACCAGGATCCGCAGCGAGTTGCGGTGCGACCACAACGCTCCGACCGCAGAGGTCACCCGCCGCCTCCCGCCTGGAGAAGACTGGACGACAGGCTAGCAGTCGGTGTTCGAACGCCCCAAGTAGGACCAACTCAGCATTCGATCACATTGACGGCCAGACCGCCCCGTGCCGTCTCCTTGTACTTGACCTTCATGTCGGCGCCCGTCTCCCGCATGGTCTTGATGACCTTGTCCAGCGAGACGGCGTGCACCCCGTCGCCACGCAGCGCCAGCCGGGCGGCCGTGATCGCCTTGATGCTAGCCACGGCGTTCCGCTCGATGCACGGGATCTGCACCAGCCCCCCGACCGGGTCGCAGGTCAGCCCGAGGTTGTGCTCCATGCCGATCTCGGCGGCGTTCTCCACCTGCGCCGGGGTACCGCCGAGCGCCTCGGCCAGCCCAGCGGCCGCCATCGAGCAGGCCGAGCCGACCTCGCCCTGGCAGCCGACCTCGGCCCCGGAGATCGAGGCGTTCTCCTTGAACAGCACGCCGATCGCGCCGGCGGTCAGCAGGAACCGCACCACGCCGTCCTCGCTGGCGCCCGGCACGAACCGGGTGTAGTAGTGCAGCACCGCCGGGATGATCCCGGCCGCGCCGTTGGTCGGGGCGGTGACCACCCGGCCGCCGGCCGCGTTCTCCTCGTTGACCGCGAGGGCGAAGAGGGTCACCCAGTCCATCACGCGCAGCGGGTCGGTGGAGTCGGTTTCCGCCTCGAGGCCACGCCGCAGCTCGGCCGCGCGGCGGCGGACCTTCAGCCCGCCGGGCAGCACGCCGTCGCGCTCGCAGCCCCGCTCGACGCACTCTCGCATCACCCGCCAGATCTCCAGCAGGCCGGCCCGGACGTCGGCCTCGCTGCGCCAGGAACGCTCGTTGGCCAGCATTACCTCGCTGATCGACAGCCCGGTGGCGGCGGTGACGTCGAGCAGTTCGCCGCCGGTGTAGAAGGGGTGCCGCACCCGCGTGGTGTCCGCCTTGATCCGGTCCGCCCCGGCGGCCGCCTCGTCCACCACGAAGCCGCCACCCACCGAGTAGTAGGTACGGGCGCGCACCTGCGCGCCGGTCCCGTCGTACGCGGCGAAGGTCATCCCGTTCGGGTGGTACGGCAGCGAGCGGCGGCGGTGCAGCACCAGGTCCCGGTCCGGGTCGAAGTCGATCTCCTGGGTGCCGAGCAGGCTCAGCCGCCGGTCGGCGCGGATCGCGGCGACCCGGGGTCCCACGATGTCGGTGTCGACCGCCTCCGGGGCCTCACCCTCCAGCCCGAGCAGCACGGCCCGGTCGCTGCCGTGCCCGCGCCCGGTGGCGCCCAGCGACCCGAAGAGCTCGGCCTGGACCCGGGCGACGTTGGTGAGCAGCCCGTCGGCCTTCAACCCGGCGACGAACGTCCGGGCGGCCCGCATCGGGCCCACGGTGTGCGAGCTGGACGGCCCGATGCCGACGCTGAATAGGTCGAAAACACTGATCATGGCTGCACTTCCTCGCCGACGTCCCGTGGTGCGGGGTCCGGCCCGGGTCGCGACCACCCCCGGTCGGGGCGGTCGTCGGGCACCGCCCGGGTGTGGGCGGCACCGACCGGCGAGCCTACCCGCCCAGCTCAACCAGGTCGCATCGTCCCGAGCCCGCCCGGCACCTGGCCGCCCGCTTCCCCGCCGCCCGCGCCCACGCCGGGCCGGAGGCGGCGGGGACATGGCAGCGCCCGTCCCGGCGAGCCGGGGCGGGCGTTGGCGTTCGGGGCAGGGCGGGACCCCGGCCGGGTCAGGGGGCCGTGTACGTGACGGTGACCTTCTGGTAGCCGAGGGACCGGAGCAGCCCCTCCAGCATCTTGCGGGTGTTCTCCTCGGCGCGCTGGGTCAGCCCGCTGTCCCGCGCCGCCGCGGTGATCCGATCCTGGGCCAGCTGGTAGACCTGCTGCTGCCGGTTGGGGTCGCCGTTCACCAGCTCGCTCAGCCGGTTGAGCAGGCCGCGCTGCTCGGCGAAGACGTAGCTCTTCTCCAGGTCGAGGTTGGTCTTGCCGAGCTGCGGCGCCGGTAGCTTGATCTCGACCGACTTCCCGTCGGCGGACTCGACCACCGCCCCCTCGGAGATCTTCGTGAAGTCGACGTACGCCTCGACGCTGCCCGCCCCCACGAAGAGGGTGCGCTGGTTGAGCAGGAACTCCGGCACGTTGTTGCGGTCGTTCTGCAGGTCGACCACCACCTGGAAGTTGCCCTCGGCGGCGACGTACCGGCTGAGGTCCCGGATCGACTTGAGCAGCGGCGGCTGGCTGCGGTCGGTCTGCTCCTTGGCGAACGGGCTGCGGAAGTCGGGGAAGATCCCGGTGGCCTGGGCCCCGAGCAGCACCACCACGGCCAGCGCCGCCGCGCCCAGCACCAGGAGAAGGGAGCGCGTCGACCCACCGGAGGACGCCCACCGAAATGCACCCGGCCCATCGCCGGCAGGCCGGCGGTCGCCACTGGACGGGTCGTCCGGAAACTGCCCGGTGGGCTCGTTGGTGTCACCGTCGCGGGCCATCGCCCTCACCGTCCTCGTCAGACACGTCGTCTGCGGATGACGTTACGTGCCGGGTGCGACACGCGCGCGGCGAGCGACCCGAACGGGTGAACGCCCGCTCAGGCGAAGGCGGAGATCCCGGTCAGTTTCTGCCCGATGACCAGCTGGTGGATCTCCGAGGTGCCCTCGTAGGTGAGCACGCTCTCCAGGTTGTTGGCGTGCCGCATGACCGGGTACTCGCCGGAGACCCCGTTGGCGCCGAGGATGGTCCGGCACTGCCGGGCGATGGCGAGGGCCTCCCGGACGTTGTTCAGCTTGCCCACGCTGACCTGCTCGGGGCGCAGCTTGCCGGCGTCGGCGAGCCGGCCCAGGTGCAGCGCGAGCAGCAGCCCCTTGTTCCACTCGACCGCCATGTCGGCGAGCTTGGCCTGGGTGAGCTGGAAGCCGGCCAGCGGCCGGCCGAACTGGGTCCGGGTGGTGGCGTACCCCAGGGCGGTCTCCAGGCAGTCGCGGGCCGCGCCGAGCGCGCCCCAGACGATGCCGTGCCGGGCCTCGGTCAGGCAGCTCAGCGGGGCCTTCAACCCGACCGCCCCGGGCAGTTGGGCGTCCGCCGGGAGCCGGACGTCGTCGAGGGCGATCTCGCCGGTCAGCGAGGCGCGCAGCGACATCTTGCGCCGGATCTCCCGCGCCGTCACCCCGGGCGTGTCCATGGGTACGGCGAAACCGCGCACCCCCTCGTCGGTGCGGGCCCAGATCACCGCGACGTCGGCGATCGGCGCGTTGGTGATCCACATCTTGGCGCCGTTGAGGATCCAGTCGTCGCCGTCGCGGCGGGCCCGGGTGGCCATCGACGCCGGGTCGGAGCCGTGGTCCGGCTCGGTCAACCCGAAGCTGCCGATCGCCTCGCCGGCCGCCATCGCCGGCAACCAGCGCTGCTTCTGCTCCTCGCTGCCGAAGCGCCAGATGGCGTACATGGCCAGCGAGCCCTGCACCGAGACGAGCGACCGGACGCCGGAGTCGCCGGCCTCCAACTCCAGGCAGGCCAGGCCGTACGCGACGGCGGAGGCACCGGCGCAGCCGTACCCGGTCAGGTGCATGCCGAGCAGGCCGAGCTTGCCGAACTCGCGGGCCAGCTCCCGGGCCGGCACCTGGCCGTCCTCGTACCAGCCGGCGACGTGCGGGCGTACCCGGTCGTCGACGAGCTGGCGCACGACGGCGCGGATCTGCCGCTCCTCCTCGCCGAGCGACGCGTCGATGTCCAGCAGGTCGAGAGGGCTCATGGTGGCCACCTTAACGACTCTTCAGGCGGGCGTCACTCGGCGTGACCGCCGAGCACCAGCACCCGGGCGTGGATCTGGTTGCGCTGCTGCAGCGCCGCGCGCAGCGCGCGGTGCAGGCCGTCCTCCAGGTAGAGACCGCCGTTCCACTGCACCACGTGCGGGAAGAGGTCGCCGTAGAAGGTCGAGTCCTCGGCGAGGAGCTTGTCCAGCGCCAACTCCCGCTTGGTGGTGATGAGCTGGTCCAGCCGCAGCGGACGCGGCGGGATCTCCGCCCACTGCTTGAGCGTGTAGCTGTGCTCCGGGTAGGGACGCCCGTCCCGGACCGCTCTGAAGATCACGGCACGCTCCCCTCCCCGCGTCCGGGCCGACCGACGGCGTGGAGCCGGGTCACGCCGTGGCGCCGCGCGGTGCGGCGCCGATGACCGTGCCAGCCTAACCGCCCCCGCCACACCGCGTTTTACTCCCTCATGTCGGTTTCGCCACCGCTGGTACCTACCCGGGACCCTACGAACCGCCCTCAACTCCACCGGCCGCGCCGGACCACCTCACCGACCGGTCGGCGCCCTCGGCGCAGCGACGGTGACCGATGGTCGGGTACTCGGTAACCGACCGTCACCGCGCCGATCGGCTGGTACTCCCCGGGCACCCCGAACGCCTCCCGGTACGCGTCCAGCCGCTGCGGCGGGATGCCGAAGAAGCACGCCCCCAGCCCCTCGTCCACTGCGGTGAGCAGCATCAGCAGCGCGGCGAACCCGGTGTCGACGAACCAGTACGGCACCGGCCAGCGCTCGGTCGAGCGGTCCGCCCAGCCCTTGTCCGGCTCGGCGTACCGCTCCAGGTAGGCGGCCCGGTTGGCGTGCGGCACCACGATCACCGGCGCCCGACGCATGCCGGCCAGCCAGCGCTCCCGCCCGCCGCCGCCCGGGGTGGTCGCGGCCCAGAACCGCTCCCGGTCCTCCGGCTCCTCCAGCACCAGGAAACCCCAGCCCTGGGCGAACCCGGCCGAGGGCGCCCGGACGGCGTGGTCGAGCAGCCGGTCCACCACGTCGGGCGGGACCGGGCGGTCCGGGTCGTAGTTGCGCACCATCCGGCGCCGCCGGACGACCTCGCGGAACTCCATGCCGACCCCCGGTCAGGTCCCGGGCCGGAGACCCCACGTTCCCCGCCAGGTCACCCCCGGCTCCAGCGTGATCACGTCCTTGCCGGACCGGAACGCGTCCGGCGGGCAGGTCATCGGCTCGACCGCCACCGACCGGCGGTGCCGCTCCCCGGTCAGCGTGTCCCCGGTGAAGACCTGCCACCAGCCGAACTCCCGGTCCGCCCAGACCCGCAGCGCGGCGGAGCCGTCAAGGGCGGCCAGGGTCACCGCCGAGCCGCCGTCGGCGTCCCGCGCCACGTCACCGAAGGTCACGTCGAGCACCGCGTCGCCGATCGGGCGGGGCTCGGTGAAGTCGTACTCGGTGCCGGCCACCGCGGTGCCGCCGATTGGCAGCAGCCGGCCGTCCAGCAGCAGCCGGTTCCGGCCCGGGACCCGCAGCGACACCTCGCCCACCGGCACCCCGGGCAGCCGGAGGTAGGGATGCGCCGAGAAGCCGTACGGGGCAGCCTCGGCGCCGACGTTCGTCGCCTCGTGCTCGACCCGCAGGCCGTCCGCCCCGACGCTCCACCGGGTACGCAGCCGCAGCGGCCACGGGTAGCCCAGGGTGGCCGGCAGGTCGTACCCGACCGTGACCGCGTCGGCGGACTGCTCGACCAGGTCCCACCGCACCCAGTTGACCAGGCCGTGCATCGCGTTGTTCCGGGTCGGATCGGTCAGCGTGAGCTGCAACGAGCGCTCGCCGAAGGTGTACGCGCCGTCCCGGATCCGGTTCGGCCAGGGTGCCAGCACCTGCCCGGCGGAGCCGGGGCAGATCTCGTCCGCCTCGTACCCGTCGACGTAGTCCACCCCGTCGTGCCGGTACGACCGCAGCCCACCGCCCACCTCCACGACGACGGCCTCGTGTCCGTCGGCGGAAATCGTCCACTGTGTCCCGGACGCGGGGCGCGGTGCGCGGTTGTCCATGCCGGCGACCTTAGTCGGTCCCCCGAGGCCCGCGCCGGACCCGGCTCAGCCCCGCCGCTCCTCCGCGGCGCTCGCGGCCCGGTAGCGGAGCAGCGCCGGAAAGACCGCCACCAGCAGCACGGCCAGGGCGGCGGAGACCAGGCCGCCGCCCACCCAGGCGACGCCCGTGCCGAAGCCGGCCGCCACCCCGCCGGCCCGCAGGTCACCCAGGCGCGGCCCGCCGGCGACCACCACGGTGTTCACCCCCTGGAGCCGGCCGCGCATCCGGTCGGGCGCGTACACCAGCAGCATCGACTGCCGCAGTACGGCGCTGACCAGGTCGGCGGCCCCGGCGACGGCGAGCAGGGTGACCATCAGCCAGAGCTGGCGGGCCAGCCCGGCGGCGGCGATCGCCAGCCCCCAGCCGACCACCGCCACCACCAGGGCCAGGCCCTGCCGACGCATCCGGCCGATCCAGCCGGAGGTGAGGCCACCCAGCATGGCGCCGATCGCGATGGCGCTGTAGAGCCAGCCCACCGCCGCGCCCCCGCCGAACCGGCTCTCGGCGACCTCCGGGAAGAGCGCGCGCGGCATGGCCAGGATCATCGCGATCAGGTCGATGGCGAACGACGACAGCAGCACCGGCGTGGCGGCGAGGTAGCGGAACCCGTCGACGATGCCGGCGAGCCCGCCCCGGCGTACCTCGCCCTCGGCGGGCGGCTCCGGGGGCATCGCGGGCAGCCGCACGGTGGCCACCACCAACCCGGTGAAGAGCAGCGCGTCCAGCGCGTAGGCGATCGGCAGTCCCGGCCCGGTGCCGAAGGTCGCGAAGATCAGACCGGCGGCCAGCGGCCCGACCACCGACGCGGCGGTGAAGGTGGTGTAGTTCAGCGTGCTTCCGGCCGGGACCAGCTCCGGCGGCAACAGCCGGGGCAGGGTCGCGGTGCGGGCCGGCGAGCTGATCGCGAACGCGATCGAGTGCACCGTCACCAGGGCCAGCAGCACCACCGGGCTGCCCCGGTCGAGCAGCGCGTGCCCCAGGAGGCCGAGCATCGAGACCCACAGCAGCGCCGAACCGGCGAGCAGCACCCGCCGCCGGTCGCGGGCGTCGGCCACCGCGCCGCCCCAGAGCCCGAAGACCAACAGGGGTACGAAGCCCGCGACGCCGAGCAGCCCGACCCAGAACGAGTCCTCGGTCAGCGCGTACATCTCCACCGGCACCGCGACGGCGGTAAATTGAAACCCGAACATGGCCACCGTGTTGCCGAGCCACATCCGCCGGTAGGCCGGCACGGCCAGCGGGCGCAGGTCGATCGCCCAGCGGCGCGCCCCGCGCGGCCGGGTCTCCTTGACGGCGGTCACGGGGCCAACCGCTCCACGGTCCAGGCGCCGCCGTCGGTACGGCGGAAGCGCAGCCGGTCGTGCAGCCGGCTGGCCCGGCCCTGCCAGAACTCCACCGACTCGGGGCGGACCCGGAATCCGCCCCAGTGCGGCGGCGCGGGGATCTGCGCGACGTCGGCGAAGCGCTCCGCGACCGCCCGGTACGCCTCGTCCAGCGCGGCCCGGCCGGGGATCACCCGGGACTGGGTGCTGGCCCAGGCGCCGAGTTGGGAGCCGCGCGGCCGGCTGGCGAAGTACGCCTCGGTCTCCGCCCGCGCGACCTGCTCCACCCGGCCGGCGACCACCACCTGCCGCTGCACGGGGAACCACGGGAAGACCAGGCTGGCGTACGGGTTGGCCAGCGCCTCGGTGCCCTTGCGCGATCCGTGGTTGGTGTAGAAGACGAAGCCGTCCGGGTCGTACCCCTTGAGCAGCACGGTGCGGCCGCTCGGGTGGCCGGCGGCGTCGGCGGTGCCGACGATCATCGCGTTCGGCTCGGGCAGGCCGCCGGCCACCGCGTCGGCGAACCAGCGATCGAACTGGGTGTACCAGTCCGCCGCCAGATCCGCCTCGGAAAGGCCCTGGTCGGCGGCGTACTCGTTACGCATGACCGCCGGAGCCGGTGTGTCGCCCATCACAGTCGCTCTCCCCCTCGTCGGGGCTTCCGCGTCCCCCGACGCTGGCCAGCCCCCACCGCCCAGTCTCGCCGAGGACGTGACGGCGTCCACTGGCGGGGATGTCGCGTGCGGCACAGTCGCAGCGGGTCGCGCACTCGGTTGCCCAGCAGGCAAGATGTCACGAACACATCCCTGAGGGTCGCCTAAGGTACCGGGCCGGATGAGCCCCCGCGGGCGCACCGAGCCGGAAGCCAGGAGACGACATGTCGGACTTCAAACCGGGCCTGGAGGGCGTCGTAGCCTTCGAGACCGAGATCGCCGAACCCGACCGCGAGGGTGGCGCGCTGCGCTATCGCGGCGTGGACATCGAGGATCTGATCGGTCAGGTCTCCTTCGGCAACGTGTGGGCGCTGCTGGTCGACGGCCGCTTCGGACCGGGCCTGCCGCCGGCCGAGCCGTTCCCGGTCCCGGTGCACTCCGGCGACATCCGGGTCGACGTGCAGTCCGCGGTGGCCATGCTGGCCCCGTACTGGGGGCTCGACCAGCTGCTGGACATCTCCGACGAGCAGGCCCGCGAGGACCTGGCCCGGGTCTCCGTCACCGCGCTCTCCTTCGTCGCCCAGTCCGCCCGCGGCCTGGGCCTGCCGGCCGTGCCGCAGAAGGAGATCGACAAGGCGGAGACGATCGTCGAGCGCTTCATGAAGCGCTGGCGCGGCGAGCCGGACCCGCGGCACGTCAAGGCCGTCGACGCGTACTTCATCTCGGCCGCTGAGCACGGCCTGAACGCCTCCACCTTCACCACCCGGATCGTCGCCTCCACCGGCGCCGACGCCGCGGCCTGCATCTCCTCCGGCATCGGCGCGCTCTCCGGCCCGCTGCACGGCGGCGCCCCCTCCCGGGTGCTCAGCATGCTGGAGGCCGTCGAACGCAGCGGCGACGCCGAGGGGTACGTCAAGGGCGTCCTCGACCGCGGCGAGCGGCTGATGGGCTTCGGCCACCGGGTCTACCGGGCCGAGGACCCGCGCGCCCGGGTGCTCCGCCGCACCGCCAAGGAACTCGGCGCGCCGCGCTTCGAGATCGCCGAGGCGCTGGAGAAGGCCGCGCTGGCCGAGCTCAAGGCCCGCCGCCCCGACCGGGTGCTCGCCACCAACGTCGAGTTCTGGTCGGCCGTGGTGCTGGACTTCGCCGAGGTGCCGGCGCACATGTTCACCTCGATGTTCACCTGCGCCCGGATGGGCGGCTGGAGCGCGCACATCCTGGAGCAGAAGAAGCTCCAGCGGCTGGTCCGCCCGTCCGCCCGCTACGTCGGGCCGAGCAGCCGGAAGCCGCAGGAGGTCGAGGGCTGGGACGCCATCCCGCACGGCGTCTGATCCGCGTACGCCGAGGGCCCCGACCGACCGGTCGGGGCCCTCGGCATGCCAGCCCGGGCGCTCAGGACCCCCTGCGCCAGCGCTCCGTCCCCACCGCGCCTCCCCCGTGGTCGACAACCGGTCCCAGCGTGCCCTCCCCGGGCAACCGGACCCGGCGTGTGGGGCACGCCTCACCAGCCAGGGTGGGACTGGCGGGTCGGCCGGCGGGACAGGGTGCGAGGATGGAGGCTCGGCAGTGCCGCCGGACCGGGCTCGGAACCCGGCCGCCCGTGCGCCCCGCGCACGCGTCCGCCGTCGGTCCGCGCCGTTGAAGGGCCCGCCCTAAGCCCATGCGGAAGGATCTCGACAACCGTGGCTGACGCACCGACCATCCGGATTCCCGACGACATCAAGCCCGCCGACGGGCGGTTCGGCTGCGGGCCGTCCAAGGTCCGTCCGGCGGCGGTCTCCGCACTTGCCGAGGTGGCCACCAGCTACCTGGGCACCTCACACCGGCAGAAGACGGTCCGCGACGAGGTCGCCCGGCTCCGCCGGGGCATCGCCGAGTTCTTCTCCCTCCCCGAGGGCTACGAGGTGATCATCGGCAACGGCGGCACCACCGCGTTCTGGGAGGTGGCCACCTTCGGGCTGGTTCGCGACCGGGCACAGTTCGCCAGCTTCGGCGAATTCGGCGCCAAGTTCGCCAAGTCGGTCAAGGACGCGCCGTTCCTGGGCGAGCCGACCGTCCGCAGGTCTGAGCCGGGCAGCGCGCCGACGCTGGTCGCCGAGGCCGGGGTGGACGTCTACGCCACCCCGCACAACGAGACCTCCACCGGCGTGGCCGTGCCGATCAGCCGGGTGGCCGGCGCGGACCCGGGCTCGCTGCTGCTGGTTGACGCCACCTCGGGCGCGGGCGGCCTGGACGTGAACGTCGGCGAGACCGACGTCTACTACTTCGCCCCGCAGAAGTGCTTCGGCTCCGACGGCGGCCTCTGGCTGGCGCTGATGTCCCCGGCCGCGCTGGAGCGGGCCACCGAGATCAAGGGTTCGGGCCGCTACATCCCGGCCTTCCTGGACCTGGTCACCGCGATCGACAACTCGCGGCTGGAGCAGACCTACAACACCCCGGCGCTGGCCACCATCTTCCTGGCCGCCGAGCAGACCGACTGGATGAACTCGCAGGGCGGCCTGGCCTGGGCGGCCAAGCGCACCGCCGAGAGCGCCGGCATCGTGTACGGCTGGGCCGAGCGCTCCGACGTGGCCACACCGTTCGTCACCGACCCGGCGCTGCGCTCCAACGTGGTCGCCACCATCGACTTCGCCGACGAGGTGGACGCCTCCGCGGTCGCCAAGGCGCTGCGCGCCAACGGCATCGTGGACACCGAGCCGTACCGGAAGTTGGGGCGCAACCAACTCCGGGTGGCGCTCTTCCCGGCGGTGGAGCCGGCGGACGTGGAGGCGCTGACCGCCTCCATCGACTACGTGGTCGAGCGGCTCTAGCAGACCCGTCACGGTGGGTGGCCACGGAGGCCCTGGTGGCCACCCACCGTGATCATCGCCGCAGCTCAGTCGCGACGCGCGGGTGTCGCATCCCCCACCTCGGGGAAGAGAAGCGTACGGTGGTCCGAGACGCCCGGGTGGCCGGCTCGTGGCGTGACGGCCAGCGAAGCGGGACGGAGGCTACGCCATGCGCCCAGTACGCTTCGTCGCCCTCTCCGAGGACGGCCAGGCTCTGGTGCTCGCCGACGAGGTCGGGCGCCTGCTCGCCCTCCCCATCGACGGACGCATCGCCACGGCGCTGCACGCCGAGCCCGGCGCGACGCCGCTCGCGGTGGTGCCCACCGCGGCCGACCCGACGCCGTCACTGTCCCCACGGGACATCCAGGCCCGGATCCGCTCCGGCGAGTCCGCCGAGGAGGTAGCCCGGATCGCCGGCGTGCCGGTCGACCGCGTGCTGCGCTACGCCGGCCCGGTGCTCCAGGAGCGGGCCATGCTCGCCCAGCACGCCCGACGCACCCGGCTCAAGGGCGCCGAGAAGCCCACCCCGCTCGCCGAGGTGGTCAACGGCCGGCTGGCCCAGCACGGGATCGACACCGAGAAGATCTCCTGGGACGCCTACCGGCGCGACGACGGCGCCTGGCGGATCATCGCCACCTGGCCGTCCGGCAAGGCCACCGCACAGGCGGTCTGGGATCTCGACAAGCTCCGGCAGAACGTCACCCCGCACGACGACATGGCGCAATACCTCTGCGCCGAGCGGCCCACGCCGATCCTCGGCCAGGAGCCGGCGCCGGAGCGGGGTGGCCACGCGCTGCCCGGCCCGTCGCGCGGCGAGCCGAGCCGGGGCGGGCACGGCCTGCCGGCGGCCGGCGAGCACAGCCGTCCGGGTCGGGACCCGATCCGGGCCGGGCGGGACGCCCTGCTCGCGTCGCTGGACCGGCCGATCGGTGGCACCTCCGGGCGCGGGCTCGACCCGCGTTCCCCGGCCGCGCTGGCCGGTCAGGAGGCTCCCCGGCAGCGGGCGGTCGGCGGTGGCGCGGCGGCGCTGCTCGGCGGCGGCCAGGGGTCGGCGTTCGACGACGACTCGGACGCGCCGAAGGAGGTCCCGGCCGTACCCTCGCTGGCCGTGCTCCGGCCGCGCCGGACGGGCACTTCGGCGGCCGCCGCCGGCGGTGAGTCGACCGACGCCGCCGGCAAGCCGCGCAAGCGGCTGCCCAGCTGGGACGACGTTCTCTTCGGCACCGGCCCGGCGGCCCGCGAGTCCTCCTGATCCATCGGGCGCCCTGGCATCGCGAGGCACGCTAAGTGCCCGCGTGCCAGGGTGGACCCATGGAATACACGAATCTGGGACGCACCGGTCTCTCGGTGAGCCGGCTCTGCCTCGGCACGATGAACTTCGGGCCGCAGACCAGCGAGCCGGACAGTTTCGCCATCATGGACCGGGCGCTGGAACACGGGATCAACTTCTTCGACACCGCCAACGTCTACGGCTGGCAGACCGGCGAGGGGATCACCGAGCAGATCATCGGCCGCTGGTTCGCCCAGGGCGGCGGGCGGCGCGACAAGGTCGTCCTCGCCACCAAGGTGTACGGGAAGATGGGCGACTGGCCCAACGAGCAGGGCCTCTCCGCCCGGCACATCATCCGGGCCTGTGAGGACTCGCTGCGCCGGCTCCAGACCGACGTCATCGACCTCTACCAGATGCACCACGTCTCCCGGACCACCCCGTGGGAGGAGATCTGGCAGGCGATGGAAACCCTGGTCGCCCAGGGCAAGGTCATCTACGTCGGGTCGTCCAACTTCGCCGGTTGGCACATCGCCCAGGCGCAGGCCGCGGCCGGCAAGCGCAACTTCCTCGGCCTGGTCGCCGAGCAGTCGATCTACAACCTGCTCACCCGGCACGTCGAGCTGGAGGTGATCCCGGCCGCGCAGCACTACGGGCTGGGCGTGATCCCGTGGTCGCCGCTGCACGGCGGCCTGCTCAGCGGCGTCATCCGGAAGATGGCCGAGGGCGGCGCGGCGCGCGGCACCAGCGGCCGTGCCGCCGACGCGCTGGCCGAGCACCGGCCCACCGTCGAGGCGTACGAGAAGCTCTGCGCGGACCTCGGCCACGACCCGGCGGACGTGGCGCTCGGCTGGCTGCTCGCCCGGCCCGGGGTGACCGCCCCGATCATCGGCCCGCGCACCATCGACCAGCTCGACCGCACCCTCGGCGCGCTGACCGTAGACATCGACGAGGCAACAGAGAAGCGCCTCGACGAACTCTTCCCCCCGATCGGCAACGGCGGCCCCGGCCCCGAAGCCTGGGCCTGGTAACCCACCCCCCACCCCCCACCCCCCACCCCGCCGATCTTGCACTTTGCGCCCCTGTTCTGCGTCATATGTCTTTTCTGCGGGGGCAGGAAGTGCAAGATCGCGCGAGGGGGTGGGAGGGAGGGGTTAGAGGGGCCAGGCGGCGAGGCGGTCGTACGTGGGGTGGGGGCCCTGGTGACTGCGGACCAGGACCATCTCGGTGGCCGGCCACTCCGGGCCGGCGTAGTCGGCGAGCGCGACCCGGTCGGCCTCCACGTCGGTACGGTCGATCCGGTCGCCGGGGCGGGCGATGGTCAGGTGCGGACGGAACGGCTTTTCATCGTGCGGGAGGCGGTTGCGGCGCAGGCCCATCCGGATCAGCCGGCCCAGCACGTGCAGCGGCTCGACCTCGCCGAGCAGGTCCACCCAGAGCACGGTGAAGAGCCCCCGGCCGAACCGTCCGCCCCCGCCGAGGCGCAGCCGGGGCGAACTGTCCCGCCCGTCCCGGGACGTCTCGGCCGCGAGCCCCAGGACGCTCTCCACCTCGACCAGCCGGTCGGCCTCCACCTCGCCGAGGAAGGCGAGCGTGACGTGCAGGTTGGCCGGGTCGGCGAGGCGTACGTTGATCCCGGCCGCGGCGGCGGCACCGACCTGCAGCCGGGCCACCCGGGCGGTCAGGTCGGCCAGCGCGGCGGGCGGCGGGTAGACCGCGACGAAGAGTCTCACGCCCGCCGGTGACGCGGTCGCCGACCGGCGCGGGCGGCCGGCACCGGCAGCCCGGCGGCCTCGAGCAGCCCCTCCACCCGGACCCGCTCGATCTCCCGGTCGACACCCTCCAGCTCGGTCATGTGCTCGGTGATCCCCAGCGCCCGGCAGGCCGCCCGGAGCCGGTCGTCGTACGCGTCGATGACCGAGCCGTGCCAGACCGCCGAGCGGCCGCCGGCGGCGAGCCGGTGCCCGCCGAGGCGGCGCAGGTCGGCGGCGATGAGTTCGAGGGGTTTGCGCTCCGGCCGGTCCAGCTGGGTCAGGTCGACGTCCCGGGTGAGGGCGTCCGCCTCGATCGCCCGGTCCAGCCGGGCGATGGTGCGCCGCTCGCGTCGCCCCTCGCGCCACTCGCTCCACCCGCAGACCACCCGGTCGAGGATCTCGTCGACGCAGAAGAGCAGGGCGAACGCCACCGGCAGGCACGCCACGGCGAGGAATGCCAGTGCCAGCGTCAGTGCGCGAGCGCCTTCCACGTATCGACGCTAAGGCTCCGACCCACCCGCCGCCACCGGATTGCCGGTATCCGGACGCGAACCGGTCCGCCCATTGGACGGCGCGAACCGGTCCGCCCCATGGGACGGCGCGAACCGGTCCGCCCATTGGACGGCGCGAACCGGTCCACCCCGGGGAGAGGTGGGCCGGAGTCGCAGTTTTCAGCAGTCGGGCGAGGAGACCACGTAGAAGCGGGGCATCGGCAGCACCCGGAAGCGCAGCCGGGCGCCGGAGCGGCGCAGCTGCCAGGTGAGCGCGAGCAGCGCGGTGGCCAGCGAGATGAGCCCGCCCATCCAGATGCTCGCCCCCGCGCCGTAGGTCTCGGCGACCCAGCCGATGATCGGCGCGCCGACCGGGTTGGTGCCGAGGAAGACCAGCACCCAGAGCGCCATGACCCGGCCGCGGAACGCGGCGTCGACACCGAGCTGCACCCGCTGGTTGGCCGCCTGGGCGAAGTAGACCATGAAGAAGCCGGTCGGCAGGAGCAGGGTCACCACCAGCCAGTACGTCAGGGCGAGCCCGACCAGGGTGCCGAAGGTGGCGCAGCCGACCGCGGCGCCCAGCACCAGCCAGACCGAGGGGCGGCTGCGCCGCCCGGTGCCGGCGAGCGCCCCGACCAGCGCGCCGACCGCCAGCGCGCTGCTGAACAGGCCGAAGGAGGCGGCCCCGGTGTGGAAGACCGTCTTGGCCAGCGCGGCGAGGGTGAGCTGGAAGTTGAACAGCGTCATGCCGATGATCGACATCACCACCATCGGCAGCAGCAGATCGGGGCGGCGCCAGACGTAGCGCAGCCCGTCGACCACCTTCGCCGAGTCGCGTTCGCCGACCGGCGGCAGGTCCTTGCGGTGCAGTTCGGCCGGGCGCATCCGGACCACGTTGGCCAGCGGGGCGATCGAGCTGACCGCGGTGAAGAGGAAGACCGGGCCGACGTCGAAGGCGGCGATGGAAAGGCCGGCGACGGCCGGGCCGATGATCCGGGCGGAGTTGAACACCGCCGCGTTGAGCGAGAGCGCGTTGGGCAGCAGCGACATGCCGACCAGTTCGGAGACGAACGCCTGCCGGACCGGGGTCTCCACCGCGTTGGCGACGCCGAGCAGCGCGGCGAAGGCGAAGACGTGCCAGAGCTGGACCAGGCCGGTGAGCACCAGCAGGCTCATGCCGAGCGCGAGCACGGTCCAGAAGGCGTTGGCGACGAAGAGCAGCAGGCGCTTGTCGTACCGGTCGGCGAGCCGGCCGGAGAGCAGGGTGAGCAGCAGCACCGGGGTGAACTGGAGCGCGGTGACCACACCGAGCGCGGTGGCGGAGTTGTCGGAGAGCTCGAGGACGAGCCAGTCCTGGGCAATGAACATCATCCAGACGCCGATCAGCTTGATCAGCTGCCCGGATGCGAATAGCCGGTAGTTGCGGACCTGTAGGGACTGGAACATCGTGCTCAGCTTCGCCTGCACTCTTGGTGCGCCTCCTCGGGTGGTACGCGTCATCCACGACGGACGGCGCGGACCCGGCGGTACGGGCGCGGTCAGGCTCGGGCGAGCTGCTGGAGGATCTCGGCGGCGCGCCGCAGCGTGTCGCGTTCGTCCTCCGTGAGCGCGGCCAGCCGGCTGGCCAGCCACTCGTCACGGACCCGTTCGAACTGGTCGAGCACGGCCCGTCCCCCCTCGGTCGCCGCCAGGATGACCTGTCGGCCGTCGGTCGGATGGGGGGTGCGCTGCACGAGGCCGCGCTCCTCCAACTTCGCGACGATCTTGGTCATCGTCGGCGGCTGCACCCGCTCCACGTCGGCCAGTTCCCGGGGCGTCAGCGCGCCCGCCAGCTTGAGGCTGGTGAGCGCGGAGAGCTGGGTGACCGTGAGGTCGCCGACCGGTCGGGCTTGTCGGACCCGCCGGTTGAGCCGGGTGATCGCATCACGCAGCTGAGGGGCCAGCTGCGCCGGTGGCACGCGTTTCGCCGTCACCGTCCGCTCCGTCACAGTAGTTAGCCTAACTAATGAGCCTGGCTAACGACATGCGATATGACCAGGCTCACGAGGGGGGTCAGTGCACCGCGGACTCGATCGGCCCGCGCAGGAAGTACAGGATGAACAGCGCCGCCACCCCGTAGAGCAGCGGGTGGATGTCCCGCGCCCTGCCCTTGGCCAGCTTGATCACCACGTACGTGATGAGACCGGCGCCGATACCGTTGGAGATCGAGTACGTGAACGGCATCAGGGTGATGGTGAGGAACGCCGGGATGGCGATCTCGTAGTCGGTCCAGTCGATGGTCCGCACCGCGGTCATCATCAGGAAACCGACCACCACCAGCGCCGTCGAGGCCGCCTCGAACGGCACCACCACGGACAGCGGCGCGAGGAACATCGCCAGCAGGAACAGGCCGCCGGTGACCAGGCTGGCCACCCCGGTCCGGGCACCCTCCGCGACACCGGCGGCGCTCTCGATGTACGACGTGTTGCTGGAGACGCTCGCCGCACCACCGGCCGCCGCGGCGATCGAGTCGACCAGCAGGATCTCCTTCGCCCGCGGCGGGGTGCCCCGCTCGTCGAGCATGCTCCCCTCCTGGCCGATCGCGACCATGGTGCCCATGGTGTCGAAGAAGTCGGTGATCAGCAGGGTGAAGACGAACATCAGCGGGACCAGCCAGCCGGCCCGGCTCCACGAGTCGAGCACGTTGAAGTGGCCCAGCAGGGACAGGTCCGGCACGTCCACGATCTTCTTGGGCAGCTCCGGCACGTTCAGCGACCAGCCCTTGGGGTTCGGCTTGCCGTTGACGAAGGACGGCCCGACGTGGGCGACCGCCTCCACGATGATCGCCAGCACCGTCGAGACCAGGATGCCGATCAGGATCGCGCCGCGCACCCGCCGTACCACCAGCACCAGGGTCACCAGCAGGCCGACCACGAAGACCAGCATCGGCCAACTGACGAGCTTGCCGCCGATGCCCAGCCCCACCGGAACAGTGGTGTTCGCGACGTCCGGGACGCGCCGGACGAAGCCGGCGTCGACCAGGCCGATGATGGTGAGGAAGAGACCGATGCCGACGCCGATCGCCGTCTTCAGCTGGGTGGGGACCGAGCGGAACACCGCGGTCCGCAGTCCGGTGAGCACGAGGATCGCGATGATCACGCCCTCGATGACCACCAGGCCCATCGCGTCCGCCCAGGTCATCTCCGGGGCGATCTCGTACGCGACCAGCGCGTTCACGCCCAGGCCGGCGGCCAGCGCCATCGGGAAGCGCCCGACGACGCCCATCAGCATCGTCATCAGGCCGGCGACCAGGGCGGTCGCGGCGGCCAGCGCGGGGATCGAGAGCTTCTTGCCGTCGCCGTCGACGGCACCACCCAGGATCAGCGGGTTCAGCACCACGATGTACGCCATCGTGAAGAAGGTCGCCAGACCACCCCGTACCTCGCGGCTCATCGTCGAACCGCGGGCGGAGATCTCGAAGAATCGGTCGAATCCGTTACGGGGGTGGGCGGGATCGGGCGGAGTGCCGTTTTCCGGCGGCGCAATGGCCATCAGGTCCTCGCAGGGTGATCGTCCGTTGTCGCGCGCATCGTCCCAGATCAGGGGACGGCCGGCAAAGGTTGATCGCGTACGCTTTGCCCCGTGCCACAGGAGCAACCGCCGCGGCCCGAGCCGCTCGACCCGCCGATGGTCCCGTTCGCGGTCGCCGGACTGATCGCCTGGGCGGTGGCCGGCCTGGTCCTGCTGATCTTCTTCCGTGACTGGCTGACCAGGCACGGGCACCAGAACTGGCTCTGGACATGCCTGGCCGGTTTCCTGTGGGGCTTTCCCGGTCTGGCCGTGATGATGCGGCACGACGCCCACCGTCGCCGGCGCCGGGAATCCGCCCGACGGGGCTGATCCGTCAGGAGTGGCCGTACGGCTCCGCCGGCTCGGCCGCCTCCACCGAACCGGGGGCCCGGCTCACCGACATCGCCTCGACCGCGCTGTCGTCGTAGACCGTGGGCATCTCGTCGACCGCGGGCTCCGCGGTCTCGACCAGGGTCTCCGAGTGCGCACCGCAGCCGTGGTCGGCGCTGACCACCCGGCCGTCGTCCGGGGCGTAGAAGTTGCCGCAGGCGCCGAAGGACTGCCGCAGCGCGCCGGCCAGCGGGAGGTAGAAGCCGCAGGTGCCGCAGCGGGCGGCCGCGGGCGCGGCGACCGAGATCGGCGCGGAGGGGCCGTGGTCACCGTCGTACCAGCGCTGGGCCGCCTCGGCGCGCCCCTCCCGGGACAGCACCCGGGGGCGGCCGAGACCCAGCTCCCAGGCGGTCTCCTCGACCGCCGGGTCGTCGGAGAGCAGGTAGCCGGGGGCGAGGCGGTCGTCGTCCGGCGGGGTGGGGAGCAGGTCGCCCGGGCCCAGGTCGCCCGGCTTGAGCCGCTCCTGCCAGGGCAGCCAGCCCGGGGCGAGCAGCGCGTTCGAGCCGGGCAGCAGCACCGTCTCGCAGATGGTGACGTGCTTGCTGCGCGGCACCCGGGTGACGGTGACCGCCCACCGCCAGCCGCGGTAGCCGGCGAGCAGACACTCGAAGTAGTGCGTGACGACCCGGTCGCCCTCGGCGACGGCGCGCAGGTGGTCGCCGACGTCGGCGGGCTCCACCTCGGTGATGCCAGCGCGGGCCACCTCGACGGCGGCGGCGCAGACCTGGTCGAGGCGGGCGGCACGGGTGGAGACGGGCCTGGTCACCCGCCCATTGTTCCCCATGCGCGCGGCCGGGTGACAGGCACTCCCCGATGATGTGTTCCCCCGGTGCTGCGGCATGCCTGGAGCAGATGGGCAAGGATGGTGCACATGCCGCTGTTCTCCCGCTCCGGGCGGTCCGTACTGGGACGGACCGTGGGCACGAGCATCCGCGCCACCCGCCTGCTGCTCCGGGGTTCGGTCAGCAGCGGGCGCTGGATGACCCGGCGGGCCGGGTCGGCCCGGACGAGGGGCGCCGGCGGCGAGGTCGGCATGGTCCGTCTCTTCGACCTGCACGCGGTCTCCTGCGCCGGGGACACGCTGATCGCCATCGGCCTGGCCGGGACGATCTTCTTCGACGTCCCGCTCGGCGAGGCACGCAGCAAGGTGGCGCTCTACCTGCTGGTCACGATGGTGCCGTTCGCGATGCTGGCGCCGGTGGTCGGCCCGCTGCTCGACCACTTCCGGCACGGCCGCCGGTACGCCCTGGCCACCACCATGCTGGGTCGGGCGTTCCTGGCCTGGTTGATCTCCGACTACATCGGCGGCTTCGGGCTCTATCCCGCGGCGTTCGGCGTACTGGCGCTCTCCCGGGCGTACGGGGTGGCCCGCTCGGCGGCCGTGCCCCGGCTGCTCCCGGAGGGGCTCGGCCTCTCCCAGGTCGGCGCCCGGGCCAGCGTCTACGGCACGGTGGCCGGTGCCCTGGTGGCCCCGATCGGGCTGGCCGCGTTCTGGTTCGGGCCGCAGTGGCCGCTGCGGGTGGCCTCGGTGATCTTCCTGGTCGGCATGGTGATCGCGTTGCGGCTGCCGCCCAAGGCGGATTCCGAGCCGCCGGAGCGGGTGCCCCACCCGCTGCGGGCGCTGCGCCGCGACGGCGACCGGCCGCTGGGCCGGGGGCGCCCGGCGGGCCGGCTGGTCATCGCCACCCTGATCGGCGCGGCGGCGCCGCGCGCGCTCTACGGCTTCCTGCTGCTCTTCCTCGCGTTCGCGCTGAAGAAGGGCGACCTGACCACCGACTTCTTCGGCCGCGAGCTAAACACCCAGGCCGCGCTGGGCCTGGTCGGCGGGGCGCTGGCGGTGGGTGGCTTCCTGGCCACCGCGATGGGTACCCGGCTGCGCATCCACCGGCCGGCGGCGATCCAGTCCAGCACGATGATCATCGTTGCCGGGGTGGCGATCCTGGCGACGCTGAAGTTCTCCCTGCCGATGGTGGCGGCGCTCTGTCTGGTCGCCGCGTTGACCAGCGGGATCTCCAAGCTGGCGGTGGACGCCTCGATCCAGGAACGGATCCCGGAGCGACTGCGGGCCAGCTCCTTCGCCCATTCGGAGACGGCGCTGATGCTCGCCTTCGTGGCCGGCGGTGGGCTCGGCCTGGTGCCGTTCGACGGGCGGGTCGGCATCGCCGTCGCCGCCGGGGTGGGCACCCTCGCCGCCGTCCGGGGCGTCGTGGTCGCCGGCCGGCTGCGGGCCGACCGGCTGATCGGCCGCCCGCTGCACGACGACGAGCTGGCCGCCCCGGGCGAGCCCTCCGACGAGCCCGCCAGCGGCGGGGGCCCGGACGCGCCCCACCGGGACGGGCCGGCGCCCGGCCGGCACGGCGCCCACGGCCGGCGGGATCCGGCGGACGCCGCCACGGCGGCCGCCGCCAAGGCCGCGCCGACGTCACCGGCTCCCACCGGGCACGGCTCCCCGGGCCGGGGCGACGACTCCGGGCTCGCCCCGCCCGGCTACCACATCTACCGGCCGTCCTCGGCCGTCGGTGGGTCGGGAACGGACGACGAGCAGCGGCGGGAGTCGCAGGGGCCGGTGTCGTGACCGGTCTGCTGGTGCTGACCGCGGTGCCCGCCGAGGCGGAGGCGGTCCGGGCGGGCCTGGCCGACCCGACGGTGACCGTCCGCCCGGTCGGGGTGGGGCCGGCCGTCGCCGGTGCCGCGACCGCCCGACTGCTCACCCTGGCCGAGGCGGCGGGGCGCCCGTACCGGGCGGTGGTCAGCGCGGGCGTGGCCGGCGGCTTCGCCGGCCGGGTGGCGGTCGGCGGCACCGTGCTGGGCACCCGGAGCGTCGCGGCCGATCTCGGCGCCGAGTCGCCGGAGGGCTTCCTCCCGATCGACGAGCTGGGCATGCCGCCCGAGCTGCTGGGTGGCGGCCCGACCGTCGATGCCGACCCGGAGCTGCTGGCCGCCCTGCGCGCGGCGCTCCCCGAGGCGATGGTCGGCGCGGTGCTCACCGTGAGCACGGTGACCGGCACGGTCGCGAGCACCGCGGCCCTCGCCGACCGGCACCCGGACGCCGTGGCCGAGGCCATGGAGGGGTACGGCGTGGCGGTCGCCGCCGCGCAGGCCGGCCTCCCCTTCGCCGAGCTGCGGACCGTCTCGAACCCGATCGGGCCTCGGGACCGGGACGCGTGGCGGATGCGCGAAGCGCTCACCGCCCTGGCCGCGGCCGCCCGGGCTCTGCGCTGACCGGCAGATCGAGTCGGAGCGCCTCCGGCCGGCTGGCTTCCGGCCGGTAACCGCAGGCCTGCAGGAACCCGATACCGCCGAACTCGGCGATGGCGTGCGCGGTGGCGACCCCGGCCCGATCCATCTCGGCGGCGAACGCGTCGAGCAGCCGGCGTCCGATGCCCAGCTCACGGTGCTCGGCGGCGACCAGCACGCCGTCGAGCACCATCTCCCGCCGGCCGCCCTGGTCGTACCGGCCCAGGAAGTCGGCGCTGCGCTCATGCGCCCGCAGCTCACCGACGAGTTGCCCGTCGGGCAGTTCGGCCACGAACCGCCAGGACGTCCCGGGAAGGCCACCGCCGGTGAACCGCCGTACCCGGACCTCACGCCGGACCTTTTCGTTCCGACGGCGCCGGTCCCGCTTGTCCCGGTCCTGGTCGTACGTCGCCGCGGGCAGTCTCGCGTTCCAGCGCTCGGGTGGGAGGTTTGACCAGTGCGCCCACCAGGCGCCTGGCCAGTCCCGCGGTTCCCGGACCTCCCGGGCGTCGAGGTGTGCGGGACAGTGTCGCCCGGCCGCGTCCCGCAATCCCTCGTGCGGGACCGCCGGCGGCGAGCAGGTCGCCTCGGCAGCCTCGTCCGCCGAGTCCCCAGTCGCCACAGCGGACGCCGGTGGAAACGACACCGTGATCCGACCCGAGGCCGCTCGCACCAGACGCTCGATGGTGCGGAACCTGGGGTCGGCCACTGCACCCGACTCGATCCGGGCGATGGTGGCCTGCGGCACCCCGGACTTCGCGGCCAGTTCGCGCTGACTCAGGTCGGCGGCGCGGCGGATCGCCCGAAGCATGGCACCCAGATCGGCCTGCGGCACGGCGTCGCTCACCCGCACCATGCTCGATGCCGCCGCAGCCGTCTTCAACACCCTCCGGCCTACCTGTGGATAACCCTGTGGAGAACGGCGGAGCTGGGGATGAAGTCGGCCGGAGACACGCTACAAAGCTGATTACGGCAATGCATCGGGCTCCGGGGAAGCCGTCGGTGTCACCCCGGCCTCGATTCGTGCACGTCATCAGCTTTGTAGCGAGTCACCGGAGGGTCGTCTCCCGACCGCCGCCGCCAGGGACGGGCCGACGGGCCGCCAGGGCATGGCGGACGACCGGTGGGCCGGGCCCCTGGGCCGAGCCGCTGGGCCGAGCCGAGCCGGTGGGCCGAGGGCTGCGGCCGGGCGGGGTCACCGCCGGCTGGGCGGGGTCACAGCCGGGCGGGCGGGGCGGGCCGGGGCTGCGGGCGGGGATACCGTGGGAGCGTGGTGCTCACCCTGGCGATCTCGCCCTGCCCCAACGACACGTTCGTCTTCGACGCCCTGGTGCACGGCCGGGTGCCCGGCGCACCGCCGGTCGAGGTGACCTACGCGGACGTGGACGTCACCAACACCGCCGCCGAGCGGGGCGCGTTCGACCTGGTGAAGGTGAGCTACGCGGCGCTGCCGTGGCTGCTCGACGACTACCACCTGCTGCCCTGCGGCGGGGCGCTCGGCCGGGGCTGCGGCCCGCTGGTGCTCACCCGCGGCGACCGCACCGACCTGAGCGGGGCCACCGTGGCGGTGCCCGGTGACCGGACCACCGCGTACCTGCTCTTCCGGCTCTGGTCGGCGCAGCGGCCACCGGCCCGGATCGAGGTGGTGCCGTTCCACGAGATCATGCCCGCCGTCGCCGCCGGGACGTACGACGCCGGGCTGGTCATCCACGAGGCCCGGTTCACCTATCCGCGGCACGGGTTGACCGCGCTGGTCGACCTCGGCGAGTGGTGGGAGGCCGACACCGGCCTCCCGATCCCGCTCGGCGCGATCCTGGCCCGCAAGGGCGCCGTCGACCCGGTCGAGGCCGCCGGCTGGATCCGCGAGTCCGTCCGCCAGGCGTGGGCGGACCCGGCCGCGAGCCGCGACTACGTGCTCGCCCACGCGCAGGAGATGGAGCCCGACGTGGTGGACCGGCACATCGGCCTCTACGTCAACGAGTTCACCGCGGACCTGGGGGACGCGGGGTTCGCCGCCGTGGAGGCGCTGCTCGGCCGGGCCGCCGACGCCGGGCTGATCCCTCAGACCTCCAGCTCGCGCGCCACCGCGTGGACCAGCTGAGCGATCTTCTGCGCGGTCTTCCGGTCCGGGTAACGGCCCCGGCGCAGGTCCGGCTGGACCTTCGCCTCCAGCACCTTGATCATGTCCTCGACCAGGCCGTGCAGCTCCTCGGCCGGCCGCCGGCGCAGCTCCGCCATCGACGGCGGGGCGTCCAGCAGCTTGACCCCCATCGCCTGGGCGCCCCGACGGCTGTCCACCACGCTGAAGTCGATCCGCTGGCCGCCCTTGAGGTCGGTGACATCCGCCGGCAGCGCGCCCTTGGGCAGGAACACGTCGCCACCCTCGTCACTGGTGACGAACCCGTATCCCTTGGCCGTGTCATACCACTTCACTCGACCCGTCGGCACCTGAGAACCCCTGCTTCACTTGAGACGTCTACTGCTCCAAGGCTAGCCCGATGATCCGGTCCAGCGCCGCCGGGAATCCGGTGAGGTCGTCGAGCACCAGGTTCGCCCCGGCGGCCCGCAGCTCGTCCTCCGTACACGGGCCGGTCGCCACCCCGATGCCCGGGATCCCGGCCGCCCCGGCCGCCGTCATGTCCGCCACGTGGTCGCCCACGTAGAGCCCGGCGCCGTGCTCGCGCAGCGCGGTCGCCTTCTCCTCGGCGAACAGGTCGCCGGCCAGCTCGTCGACGGCCAGGCCGAGGTGGTCCAGGTGCAGCCGGGCCAGCCGACCGATCTTCGAGGTCACCACCATCACCCGGCCGCCGAGGGCGTGCACGGCGTCGACCGCCTGCCGGGCGCCGGGCAACGGGACGGTCGGCGTGATCGCGTACGCCGGGTAGAGCTCGCGGTAGATCCGGACCGCCTCCTCGACCCCCTCCGGCGGGAACCAGAGCCCGATCTCGGTGCGCAACGGCGGCCCCAGCCGGGACACGGCGAGCTCGGCGTCCACGGGCACCCCGGTCAGGGCGGTCAGCGCCCGGTAGGTGGCCGCGATCCCGGGGCGGGAGTCGACCAGGGTCATGTCGAGGTCGAACCCGACCATCAGCGCAGACATCCTGAGAACGTACCCGGCCAACCCCGGCCAACCCCGGCGAGCCGGACGTCAGAGGGGCGGGAGTGCCCCGCGCCGGGCTAGCGTGGAACGACGATGACCACCTCACTCGCCGACCACCTGCGCGCCCTGCCCGACGCGTCGCTCGCCGCCCTGCTCCGACTGCGGCCCGACCTCGTCGTGCCGGTGCCGGCCGACGTCTCCGCGCTCGCCCTCCGGGCCGAGTCGCGGGTGTCGGTGGCCCGCGCGCTGGACGGGCTGGACCAGTTCACCCTCCTGATCCTCGATGCCGCCCGGCTCACCCGGCACCCGGAGGACGGCACCACCTCCACCGAGGCGGTGCTCGCCATGGCCACCGCCGGGCCGCGCCCGCCGGCGCCGACCACCGTCCGGTCCGCGGTCGACAAGCTGCGCGCGCTCTTCCTGCTGTACGGCCCGGGGCACGCGCTGCGCGTCGCCGGCAGCGTGGACGAGGTCGCCCCGTACCCGGCAGGGCTGGGCCGGCCGGCGGCGGACCTGGACCCGCGGACGGCCGCGGTCTGCGCGGACCCGGCGAAGCTGCGGCGCACGCTGCTCGCCGCTCCCCCCTCGGCCCGGGCGATCCTGGACCGCCTGGCCGCCGGCCCGCCGGTGGGCAGCGTGCCGGCGGGCGCGCTGCGGGCGCCGGCGGTCGGCGCGGAGGACGACCTCCCCCCGGACGCCACCAACGGGGGCGCGCCGACCGGCTCGCCGGTGCGCTGGCTGGTCGACGCCCGGCTGCTGGTGCTGGTCTCCGCCGGCACCGTGGAGCTGCCCCGCGAGGTGGCGCTCCTGCTGCGCCGGGACAGCGGGCCGCTCGGCCCGCTGCGGACCAGCCCGCCGCCGGTGGCGGCCGCGCCGCGCGAGCCGAAGGCCGTCGACTCCGCCGGGGCCGGGCAGGCCATGGAGGTGGTACGGCACACCGAGGCGCTGCTGGAGAGCCTGGCCGCCGAGCCGGCGCCGGTGCTGCGCTCGGGCGGTGTCGGGGTACGCGACCTGCGCCGGCTGGCCCGCACGCTGGGGCTGGACGAGGCGACCACCGCGCTGCTGTTCGAGGTGGCGTACGCGGCGGGGCTGGTCGGGGAGCTGGACCTGCCCGGGGCCACCACCACCCGGTACGGCGCCGACCAGCAGGTGCTGCCCACCGGCGGGTACGAGGTGTGGCGGGCGATGTCGCTGGCCCACCGTTGGGAACAGCTCGCCCGCGCCTGGCTGACCATGAGCCGGCAGGTGGGCCTGGTCGGTCAGCGCGACGACCGGGACCGGCCGATCAGCGTGCTCTCCGCCGAGGCGGAACGGGCCGGCGCGCCGGCCGCCCGGCGGGCGGTGCTCGGGGTGCTGGCCGACCTGGAGCCGGCCACCGCGCCGACCCCGGAGGAGGTGCTGGAGCTGCTCGACTGGCGGGCGCCGCGGCGCAGCCGGGGGCGGGAGGCCGCGCACCGGGAGGTGCTGACCGAGGCGGCCCAGTTGGGCGTGACCGGGCTCGGCGCGCTCACCTCGTACGGGCGGCTGCTGCTGGCCGACGTCACCGACGCCGACGAGCGCGGCGCGGACGACCCGCTCGGCCTGCGCACCGACGCCGAGAGCGGCGACCCGTCCAGAGCGGTCCGGGCGCTGGACGCCCTGCTCCCCGCCCCGGTCGACCACTTCCTGGTGCAGGCCGACCTGAGCGTGGTGGTGCCGGGTCCGCCGGACCCGGCCCTCGCCGGCGAGCTGGACGTGATCGCCGAGCACGAGTCGGCCGGCGGGGCCAGCGTGCACCGGGTCACCACGGCCAGCGTGCGGCGCGCCCTGGACGCCGGCTACACCGCCGACGACCTGCACGCGCTCTTCCGCCGCCGGTCGCGTACCCCGGTGCCGCAGGGGTTGACCTACCTGGTGGACGACGTGGCGCGCAAGCACGGCGGGCTGCGCGTCGGCTCCGCCGGCGGGTACGTGCGCAGCGACGACGAGGCGCTGCTCGCCGAGGTGCTCGCCGACCGGCGGCTGGAACCGCTGGCGTTCCGGCGGCTGGCCCCGACGGTGCTGGCCACCCCGTACCAGGTGCAGCGGATGCTGATCGCGTTGCGCGACGCCGGGTACGCGCCGGTGCCGGAGGACGCCAGCGGCGCGGCGGTGCTCTCGCGGCCGAAGACCCGGCGGGCGCCCGCCCGGGTGCCGGTGACCACCCGCGCCCTCGACCCGCTGGCGACGCCGAAGCTGGCCATGCCGCGGCTGCTCGGCGTGGTGGAGCAGATCCGGCGGGGCGACGCGGCGGCGCGGGCCGCCCGGCGCGCCCCGGCGGTGGTCCGCGGCGGCGCGGCGGCCGCCGGCCGGATGCCGGCGCACGGTCACAGCGAGGCTCTGGCCGTGCTGCAGCAGGCCGTCCGGGACAAGGCGCTGGTCTGGGTGGGGTATGTCGACGCACACGGGGCGACCGCGTCGCGGCTGCTCCGGCCGGTCTCCATCGGCGCCGGTTACCTGCGCGCGGAGGACGACCGGACCGAGATGCTGCACACCTTCGCCCTGCACCGGATCACCGCGGCGGTGCGGGAGGACTGACCGCTCAGCGGCGGCTGCGGCGCACGGTGCCGATCACGGAGACGGCGAGCAGCAGCCCGAACCCGGCGCCCGCCGTCTCGCCGACCGAGGCGATGAAGCCCTGCCGCTGCACCAGCCAACCGAAGAGGAACCAGCCGACGAGAGCGGCGGCGGCGACGGCGTAGCCGACCACCGTCGCCGTGGAGACCTCGTCGGCCGCCGCTCGCCTGTCGGGTGTCGCGTCGTCGGCGATCACTTCGCGGTCGACGGTCATGCCAGCCCTCCCGCCCCGTCCGGCCCTGCCCTCCAGGGTGGCATCCGGCGGCCGGCGCGGACAGGGGCGAAAACCCTGATCCGCCCGTACGCCGTGGCGGCTCAGGTGCCGGGACGGCGGCCGAAGAGCTTGACCCGGGCGCCCACCTTGCCCAACTCCCACCAGCGCACCGCGTCGGCGTGCAGCAGGTTGACGCAGCCGTGTGAGCCGATCGAGGAGGTGTGCAGGTAGGTGGTGGTCTCGTGGAAGCCGATGCCGCCGTTGAAGCGCTGCCAGTACGGCAGCCAGACGTCGTACGGGTCGGACCACTCCCTGAGGTTGCGGGAGTTGACCTGGTAGGTGCCGGCGGGGGTGGCGTAGCCGGCCATCCCGGTGCGGGTGACGGTCGGCCCGGCGACCACCTTGCCGTCCCTCATCACCCAGGTCGTCTGCCGGGTGAGGTCGACGCAGAAGGTGGTGCCCGCGCCGGCGTTGCACCGCGCGGGGCTGCTGGTCGCCAACCGCTTCGCCACGTCGTACGTCAAAGAGCCGGCGCGGCCGGCGGCGGGACGAATGGCGTACCGCCGCTGGAACTTCTTGATCGCGGCGCAGTCGGCGTCCGACTGCCGGCCGTCGACGGTGACCGAGCCGAAGCCACCCAACTTGGCCAGGTACGTCTCGACGTCGCGCTGGTGCTCGCCCTGCTCGCAGCGGGTCCGTTGGGACGGCGTCGGGTGTTTCTGCGGGCGCCCGGTGGACGGGATCGGCGAGGTCGTGGCGCGGAGGGGCGTCGACCCGGCGGTCGCCCTGGCCCTCGGGGTGGTCGTCGCCGCGGTCGGCCGGGTCAGCTGGTCGGGCAGGGAGGTGCCGCTCGCCCCCGTTGCCTGTTCCGCGTTGCCGACCGGGGCGGGCCCTCCTCCAGTGCCACCCGGATCGGCCTGCGGATCGAACGCGCACCCACCGGCGCCGACCAGCGTGACCACCACCAGGGCGGCGACCCGAGTAATGAAACGTTTGATGCTCATGCGGTCTCCCCGGGTCGTCCGTCACCTTGCAAGACGTTCGGCGCACCGGGACGGTTGCGTCCGGTGCGCAATTTTCGGTGGCCACCCGGGTACGTGCAACACTGGATGGTCGGCCTGCGGCGGGTGTCGCGCGAGGCGGCCGACGACCCGGAGCTTCAAGGAGAGGACGCTGGCGTGAGCGGTGGACCACTGATCGTGCAGTCCGACAAGACCCTGCTGCTGGAGATCGACCACCCCGACGCGCAGGCCTGCCGGATGGCGATCGCCCCCTTCGCCGAGCTGGAGCGCTCTCCCGAGCACGTGCACACCTACCGGCTCACCCCGCTCGGGCTGTGGAACGCCCGCGCCGCCGGGCACGACGCCGAGGGCGTGGTCGACACGCTGATCAAGTACTCCCGCTACCCGGTGCCGCACGGGCTGCTGGTCGACGTGGCCGAGACCATGGACCGGTACGGCCGGCTCCAGCTCGCCAACGACCCGGCGCACGGCCTGGTGCTGCGCGCCCTGGACCGGGTGGTGCTGATCGAGGTCGCCAAGAGCAAGAAGCTCGCCGGGATGCTCGGCGACAAGATCGACGACGACACCATCCAGGTGCACCCCTCGGAGCGGGGCCGGCTCAAGCAGGCGCTGCTCAAGCTGGGCTGGCCGGCGGAGGACCTGGCCGGCTACGTCGACGGCGAGGCGCACCCGATCGAGCTGGCCGAGCAGGGCAAGGACGGCCGCAAGCCGTGGACGCTGCGGTCGTACCAGCGGGAGGCCGTGGAGGCGTTCTGGGCCGGCGGGTCGGGTGTGGTGGTGCTCCCCTGCGGCGCCGGCAAGACCCTGGTCGGCGCGGCGGCGATGGCCGAGGCGAAGGCGACCACGCTGATCCTGGTGACCAACACGGTCGCCGGGAGGCAGTGGAAGCGGGAGCTGATCGCGCGTACCTCGCTGACCGAGGAGGAGATCGGGGAGTACTCCGGCGAGCGCAAGGAGATCCGCCCGGTCACCATCGCGACGTACCAGGTGCTCACCTCGCGGCGCGGCGGCGTGTTCACCCACCTGGACCTGTTCGGAGCCCGCGACTGGGGCCTGGTCGTCTACGACGAGGTCCACCTGCTGCCCGCGCCGATCTTCCGGTTCACCGCGGACCTCCAGGCCCGTCGCCGGCTAGGGCTGACGGCGACGCTGGTCCGCGAGGACGGCCGGGAGGGCGACGTGTTCAGCCTGATCGGCCCCAAGCGGTACGACGCGCCGTGGAAGGACATCGAGTCGCAGGGCTGGATCGCCCCGGCCGAGTGCACCGAGGTACGGGTGACCCTGACCGACGCGGAGCGCATGACGTACGCGACGGCGGAGTCCGAGGAGCGCTACCGGATGGCGGCGACCGCCCGGACCAAGCTGCCGGTGGTGAAGGCGCTGGTCGACCGGCACCCGGACGACCAGGTGCTGGTGATCGGCGCGTACATCGACCAGCTGCACCAGCTCGGCGAATACCTCGACGCGCCGATCATCCAGGGTTCGACGACCAACAAGGAGCGGGAGCGGCTCTTCGACGCGTTCCGCTCCGGCGAGGTCCGCACCCTGGTCATCTCCAAGGTCGGCAACTTCTCCATCGACCTGCCCGAGGCGGCGGTGGCGATCCAGGTCTCCGGCACCTTCGGCTCCCGCCAGGAGGAGGCGCAGCGTCTCGGCCGGGTGCTGCGGCCGAAGGCCGACCGACGGCAGGCGCACTTCTACACGGTGGTCTCCCGGGACACCATCGACACCGAGTACGCGGCGCACCGGCAGCGGTTCCTGGCGGAGCAGGGGTACGCGTACACGATCATCGACGCCGACGACGTGCTGGGGCCGAAGCTGCCGAGCGTGGACTGACCGGCCTGGTCAGGCGGCTCGGAGCTTTCCCAGCACGTACTGGTTGAGGCTCATCCCGTCCTCAGCGGCCCGCATGGCGAGTTCGCGGTGCAGGCTCTCGCCGACGCGGAGATTGAACTTGCCCGAGTAGCTGCGGTCAGCGAACGGCTGTGGCACCGGCTCACCCTGCTCCGCCATGTCCTCGATCACCTCACGCACCAGATCCTCAAGTCCTTGGAGGGCGCCGATCTGCGACGGCGCAAGCCAGGAGAGCGACGGGAACTCGACGCAGGTGGCGACGAACTCGTCATCCTCGGCGGACCAGGTGACGCGGTAGGTGTAGTGGGTGATCTCGGGACGGGCTTCGGGGTGCATCACATGGCCTCCTTCTTGTCGATCGCCTTGAGCACCTGCCGGACCTGGTAGGCCTTGGCCTTGCCCTTGTCGTTCTGGATGTTGACGCGTGGGTCGCCCGCCCAGGGCATCTTGAACACCGCGTGGGAGGTACCGGCCTGCCGGGGCTTTCCAAAGTAGTGCTCGCACACGCCGTAGAGATCGTTATAGGCGACGTTCCGCTGGTTGCTTCGCATCGCTTCAACGAGCTTGGCTACGGACGGCACGAAAAAATGGTACTGCATGCGGTACCAACTTCGCCACGCCTGCCGCAGATGCCGTCGATCGCGGACGAATCGGCCGGCCGCTCGGTCCCGCCGGCTCAGCGGCTCAGGACGGTCTCCCGCTCCATGTGCGACAGCTTCTCGGGATTGCGCACCGCGTAGAGGCCAGTGATGAGGCCGTCGTCGATGCGCACGGCCAGGACGGTGTCGAGCTCGCCGTCGAGCTGGAGGATCAGCGCCGGGTAGCCATTGACCTGCGCCGGCCGCAGCGACGAGATGTCGGCGACCCGGCCCCAGCCGCCGGCCAGCAGGCGTGCGACCTTGTCGGCCCCCACGATGGGCCGCAGGACGGCCTGCTTGACTCCGCCACCGTCGCCGAGAAGGACGACTTCTGGCGCGAGGATGTCGAGCAGGCTCTGCAGATCGCCGGTCTCGACCGCTCGTTGGAACGCATCGAGCGCGTACCGGGTCTCGGTCGCTGAGACGACCCGGCGCGGCCGACGCGCCGCGACGTGCGCCCGTGCCCGGTGTGCGATCTGGCGGACCGCGGCCGGGCTCTTGTCGACGGCTTCGGCGATCTCGTCGTACCCGACGTCGAACACCTCGCGCAGCACGAACACCGCCCGTTCGGTCGGTGCGAGCGTCTCCAGCACCAGCAGCATCGCCATCGAGACGCTGTCGGCCAACGCGACGTCCTCGGCCACGTCGGGCGCGGTGAGCAGCGGCTCGGGCAGCCAGGAGCCGACGTAGGACTCTTTGCGGCGGCCGAGCGTACGCAGCCGGGCGAGAGCCTGGCGGGTGGTGATCCGGACCAGGTAGGCACGCTGATCCCGCACCGTGCCGAGATCGACGCCCGTCCACCGCAACCACGTCTCCTGGAGGACGTCCTCCGCGTCGGCGGCCGAACCGAGCATCTCGTACGCGACGGTGAACAGCAGGTTGCGATGGGCGAGGAACACCTCGGTGGCCGGATCCGGGCGGTCGTCACGGTCGATGCCCCGGCCTCGATCGTCGGCTGCGGTCTGCGGCGTGCCCACCATGGGTGACTCCCGTTCGCTCTCGCCTGTGTCACCCAACAGATGCCGGACCTCGCCGTTGTGTGACACCTCCGGCTGTGGCGACCGTCACCCGGCCGCGCCGTCACAGGGATCTGATCGCCGGCATCTCGTGTTCGTCCAACCGAACACCACGAGTGAAGGACGGAACCATGGACGCCCGATTCAACATGTTCGACAACGAGATCGCCATGAAGTTCTTCAAGCGGTTCGCCAACGCCGGCATGGTGATCCGGCAGTCGCCGCTGCCGAAGTCCACGCAGGAGCTGGTGTCGCTGCGCGCCAGCCAGATCAACGGCTGCGGTTGGTGCATCGACATGCACACCAAGGAGGCCGCAGCCGCCGGTGAGGCCGCGGTCCGGCTCCACCTGGTCGCCGCCTGGCGCGAGTCCACCGTCTTCACCGAGGCCGAGCGGGCCGCGCTGGCGCTCGCCGAAGAGGGCACCCGGCTCGCCGACGCCCACCAGGGCGTGTCCGACGAGACCTGGGCCCAGGTACGCAAGCACTACGACGACGACCAGGTCGCCGCACTGGTCTCCCTGGTCGCCCTGATCAACGCGGCGAACCGGCTCGCGGTGATCGTGCATCAGCGGGGTGGTTCGTATCAGCCCGGCATGTTCGCCGCCGCGTTCGACTGACGCGCAGACGGATCCGGCCCGGCCCAGGATCATCCGATCCTGGGCCGGCGCTTACCTTGGCGACCTCCAAGAAACCCTTTTCACCGCGGACCTCCAGGCCCGCCGCCGGCTCGGCCTGACCGCCACCCTGGTCCGCGAGGACGGCCGGGAGGGCGACGTCTTCAGCCTGATCGGCCCCAAGCGGTACGACGCGCCGTGGAAGGACATCGAGTCGCAGGGCTGGATCGCCCCGGCCGAGTGCACCGAGGTACGGGTGACGCTGACCGATGCCGAGCGGATGACGTACGCGACGGCGGAGTCCGAGGAGCGCTACCGGATGGCGGCGACCGCCCGGACCAAGCTGCCGGTGGTGAAGGCGCTGGTCGACCGGCACCCGGACGACCAGGTGCTGGTAATCGGCGCGTACATCGACCAACTGCACCAGCTCGGCGAATACCTCGACGCGCCGATCATCCAGGGTTCGACGACCAACAAGGAGCGGGAGCGGCTCTTCGACGCGTTCCGCTCCGGCGAGCTGCGCACGCTCGTCATCTCCAAGGTCGGCAACTTCTCCATCGACCTGCCGGAGGCGGCAGTCGCGATCCAGGTGTCGGGCACGTTCGGCTCGCGCCAGGAGGAGGCGCAACGCCTCGGCCGGGTGCTGCGACCCAAGGCCGACAAGCGGCAGGCGCACTTCTCTACACGGTGGTCTCCCGGGACACCATCGACACCGAGTACGCCGCCCACCGGCAGCGCTTCCTCGCCGAGCAGGGGTACGCCTACACCATCGTGGACGCCGACGACGTCCTCGGCCCGAAGCTCCCGAGCGTGGACTGAGGAGACCGGCGCCCCGCTCACGGGGACGGTCCAGCCGAGCGGCCCGTTTCGCAGGCCGCTCGCGCCGCTGACCAGGGGCCGGGCCAAAGCTTCGAGTAATGGCTCCTCGGCCCGGCTCCAGAACCGTGTGACTAGTGATCGGGCCCCGTACCTTTCGCGGATCTCCGCAAGCCGATCACCGGCGGTCAATCCTGCCCGTCGGGTCCAGTCGTCATGTTCGCAAACCAAAGAGCATCCGACGTAGGAGATTCCTCGCGGACAAAACTCTGCCATCAAGACTTTTTCCAGCCCGCGCTCCTTTGCTTCATAGGTAGCGCTGGAGTGATGAGCAACTGGGCCCGCAATTCTCCTATCGAGGCCCTGCCGCACCACCCACCTAGCACCGTCCAAGGCATGAAAACCTGTGTCGGCGATATTCGGCGCGTAGCCGATATCATGCAGCCACGCCGCGGCCAGAAGGGCTTCCCACTTATCACCGGCGATCGCCCTTAACGCCTGCGCCTTTGCTGCAACGCCTTGCACATGCCGCCATCGGCGAGGAAGCGCAGATGCCAGGTGCTCTTCGCTATCCCACCACGTCTGAGTTGAGTAGTGGGACGCAACGAATGCCGGTAGAGCGGCAAGAAAGCGCCGACCGGGGAGCCAGTTAGGCGTACAACCTGTGTGGTTCGAGATCTAGAGGAACGTTAGCTGAGATCGGGATGTAGCCGCCGGTCTTTGGAGAAACCGGAGTGCTCAACAGCTGCTCCATCGTAACGCGACCTGATGTTCGCCACGTCCGGCCATGCTCGTAAAGGTAGAGACCGCCATCCACTACAGAGGCAAGTTCGTCCGAGTGAACGACCCTGATCTCGCCCGCAACTCCGAATCCCGTCAGCGGCTTATTCGCAGCGACCTCCTTCAACAGTCTTTCCATCTCCTCACGCTCACCCTCATCGCCGTCGAAGACGAACGTTACGGAGACGTCGATCAGCTGATGCGGGTTCCGCAGAACTTCAGGTGCGCCACTACGAAGAGACGAGATAGCAAGACGGGGCCGTGCATTTGCAGGATGCTTCTTAATGAACTGCTTCCACATCGTCTTGGGGTACTTCACGGCTCGAAGTCGAAGAATGTCCTGCCGAAGTCGTTCCCCAGCTGACGCACGTTCCGCTAGCTGATCAACACCGCGCCGAAGCATAATCTCGGGCCTGACCACTCTCCGATACGCTTCCACGTATTTTGGATTGAGTTCTACTCCCACGCCTCGCCGGCCGAGACGCTCAGCTTCCGCAACGACGGTTCCAGATCCAGCAAATGGATCGAGGACGACATCACCAGGATCGGTGCTAAGGAAGAGGATTCTCTCAATTAGGTCAGGGGGAAGTGGACACGCGTGCTGAACTGCGGAGTTGGCCCAAGTCCCTTGCGTGGGAATCGGTATCTCCCAGAGATTCGTCGGAGCTTTTCCCTGGGGGTTAAACCGTTCCGGGTACTGAACCCACCATTTAGACAGTTCCTTCGTCTCGCGAAGGCTGTCGACGTTGTATTTATAGTGGTCGGACTTCACTAGGAAGAGAACGTACTCGAAGACGTTCCGCAGGCGCCCCCTCCCCGACCAGGGGCGAGTCTTGTCTTTCTTCCATATGACAACGTCCCTCAGCGTCCAACCCGCCTCGCCGGCCACGCGCGCGAGGTCGAAGGGCAACGGTCGCACAGCGCTGGGCCGCTTTGACTGGTCATATATGGTGTCTGCAACCAGCCAGAGGGCACCGTCGTTGGTCGTCCTTTCGAGGATGGTCTTGAAGATCTCCCGACAATCCGCCAAGTACTCGGTGTAGCTCTGGCCCCAACCGACCTGATTTGGAACCCTATAGTTGATCAGGTCGGCGTAGGGCGGGGAGGTAATCGTGCAGGTGATCGGCGGACAGGCTCCGCCGGACTCCCGATCAAGTACCGTCCCCAGCTCCCGCGAGTCTCCTGGGTGGACAGTGAAGAAGGGATCTGGACCCTGAGCCTGCTGCACTCGTATCCCTCTTCTCGAAGATAGGAGATCTCTGGACAGCATAGATCCTCGGTCTGTCGAGATCTACCCTGCTGACTGCCCAGCCGTCCGCGTCATGCCTGGTCACAGGCCTGATCATCTAAACGTCTACGAGATCTCCTTCCGCTGTGACATACCCGACCCGGTCCAAGGCACGACGCAGGGCTGTCATCAGCACTTCGTTCGGGGTGCTCGAGGCTCGATGATCCCAGCAGAAGTCCAAGATCCAGGTGGCCATGGGAGCCGCGCCTAGCTCACCGCCGTAGCGCAGGATCCTTACCGTGTCAACCCTCCAGCCCGTGTTGTAGACCCGTCCAGCTAGCTTCGCTGGAATAAACGCCATAAGCAGCAGCTGCTGCTCTATCGTTCGACATGAAGCCATCTCGAAGGGCTCTTCGTCCCGCACCTGTCCGTACAGGGGGTCACCGAAAAGACGCTTGCACCCGGTGTCGAACTCCGGGCAGAGCCGGCATTGTTCATCAAGAAAGCGTTGAGCCTCTTCTTGAACCTCTTGCGGCCAAGGGATTTCTCCCTGCGCGGTAAGCAAGAGGGTCCAGTCGTGACGTGGGGTAGCGGCTGCTTGGAGGCTTGCAATCTTGACAACTGCTTCTACGACGGGAAAGAGCCCATTCTTGTAGACGATCGGATCGTTGAGGTCGAGATTGATGACGCCGGCGGTGAAAGTTGCCCGGTCTTTCCCAGAAGGGAACGCGATCTGGCTAAAACCATGCAAGCCGTTGTAAAAGTCATTCTCGATAATCTTCAGGCCCAGGAAGTTGATCTGCAGATCGAGGACGGCCATCGAATCCTTCTCGACCGCGATCACGCGCATATTGTCGGCTTCCGCAATCGCGCCCGATTCTGTTACCGCGATCAAGCCTTCCTCGATAAGTAGCTTCAAGTCAAGACCCGCTGCCCCGGGCAGTGTCAGATAGAAAGGCACGGATTGTGGTAGCTCTGCCTTTCTTCTGCGTACTACCTCGACCCACAACGCACGGATTGCCGCCTTTGCGGGGCGTTCGGCATGCATGGCGTTATCAATTGCCCTCCCCGAGTTCACCATCAGCCTCGCAGCCGCTTGGTCAGCTCTTCAATAAATGCCTGCGCGGTTTCTTTGGTAAGAGTCTCCTGGGCTACTTCTAGTACTATCTCGTAGAGTTCACTCACGGAGAACTTCTTATTGATGTTCTGCCGAGCGGATCTGGCGCGGGGCATTTTCGATGTGGCTGGCCTTGGGGTGGAGGCTTGGGGGGGAGGCGGGGTAAAAGCTTGAGTAATTACCTTCTGAACGCTAGGTCCGTATGTCTGGCCGACCCGCTTGGCGGCGGCCTCAATCCGGTCGACCTCTGCCGTAACCCGTTCCTGCTTGCGCTGCTCCGACTGCTTACTGTGTAGTTCGCGGCGGACTTCCCGGAGGAAATCGCGGAGCTGGTCGTGGAACCATTTGCGTAGCTCCACGTACGCCGGATGCGTGTCTCGCAGCGTTCGCCGGTCGATGTTGAGGGCATCCTCAAGTCGATCGTCCGCATAGATCTCGGCCGTGACCCATCGCTGAAAAAGGGTCCCCTCAGCGTGGGGAAATCCCATGAAGTCGTTGTTGTACTCACCGACAGCGGCATTGCGGATGCGGATCAAGACGCCGTTAAGGTCTTCGGGGCGAAGGACGCCGCGCTGGGCATATAAGTAGCCCCTGGCACCCACATGCCGACCGTTCAGCTCAATTCCGCGGATGATCGAATTACTCTCATCGGCCTTCAATACTACTGGCTTTTGGAGCGCGGTCCCGTCGTACTCGACGCGGAACTTAAGGGCCTCCAGCTGGTCTTCGAAGGGGGTCACCACATCTGCGTAGCTCTCCGCGATCCAACCATCGGGATAAGTTACGGGAACGTTTAGAGCTACTCCCAACATTGTTTGACTGTATTCGTCAAGCGATGACCATGAGTCGAGGCTGGATAGTCTCCTAGCGATCGAGTCGGGCCTTAGGCCGTAAAGCGAGTGGTCTCTGCTCCCACCAACGGGCGCGTCGGCGCCAGCAAGGATGTCTCGCGCCGTACCCCGAACCTGCTTCAAGAAGATTCGGGTGAAGTGAGCATCTGGGTCGGCTCTGAGGATCTCTCCTTGATAATCACCCTTAGCGTAGTCCGAACTGCCTTCACGCTTCCTCGCCTCGGGAGGCAGTCGCATCAGCTCAAAGTCGATGGTTACGTGCAGCAGGTCGGTGCTGCCCTCAGTCGTCGAGAAAATCTCCATCTGCTCGCAGAGTTCGTTCGCGGCGATGAAGCCAATTCCGATCTTCCCGATTTTTGGGCGACCAGACGCGGTGTATTCCGAGCCATCCCTCTTGTGGGATTCGCTGATCCGACTGAAATGCTTGACGAACTGATCGCGGGTCATGCCCACGCCGTCGTCTTCGATGATTATCCGATCGGCGTCAGGCTTAACTAGGACGCGGACCCGGCTGGCGTCGGCGTCGAAGCTGTTGTTGACAAGCTCCTTCAGGCATGCGGCCGGGTCCTTGTATAGGCCAGAGCTCAAGCTGTCAATGATGCGAGAGCCCACGAGGATTTGGCCCTTAAACTGGCTGTCGGTTCCAGGCCCTGGCAAGTCGACGTCCGTCATGTCGCATCACTCCTCGGGGCGTCGAACATCGTTCTGCAGAGGGTAACGGTCCTACGGCCCTCTGTGGACCCCTCGGTGGACGGATCACCGCATCTTGTCCGGCTTGGTCCGCTTACCCTGCGAGGATTTTGTGCACGGGATCAAGGCGGCCCGCTTCGCAGGCCGCTCGAGCCGCCGAACCTGGGCCGGGCCGATGGCCCGCCGCCGCGCCTCTGGCCTCCGGCCACCGGTGCGTCGGTTGCAGCCCGCCGACGGCGCGGAATATGGCGAAGCCCCGGGCCGCTGATGACAGCAGGTTCCGGGGCTTGTGATGTTCGGTAGTCGCTAGGAGGAAGCCGAGCAGCGTGGCTACTACCGCGGTTCAGAGGCTGAAGCGCTAATCGAGGCTGCGGACGACCAGGGTCAGGACAAGGACCGGCGGAGCCGAGCAGACGCGCACAGGATCAACCCGACGAAGTGGAGCTCATTCGGTTGCCCGCGGGTGCGCTGGGGATGCGTAGGTCACCCAGACCACGCGTCGCTCGTGGTCCGGGCAGTACCAAATCCTGCCACCGCTCGTGACCTCATATTGCCATTGTTCAAGATTGTCGCCTTGAACCATACGGCTTCCGAGTTCACCCTTGAGTCGGTGTTGTCGATGGGGTGTGCTCGGATCCTCGGGGCCATAGGTGAGAGCCTCCCAGGCCTTCCACAGGTTCCCGGGCGCGGCCTTGATCAGCTCTTCCCATCCCTCGGCCGCTTCCTTGGTGCCGAAGCGCAATTCCCACCCGCCTGGGGGAGCCGGTGGTGCTACCCGATCATTCCTCTTCGGCACCAGCTTCCTCCGGCGACATCGGCACAGGTACAGGACCGAGGTCGGAGTCTACCGCCCGAGAGAGCTCCCGGGCGAGTGCCGGGTCGGCGTGAATCGCCGCAGTCTGCTGCCATTCGTGAATCATTCTCCCGAACGGCGTCCACACGTCAAGATCGCTACAAGCCTCAAGGGTCCACATGAACTCTCTGACAAACTCGTTGCGATCTTTTTCCGGAAGGAAGTTTGCCCAAGGAAAGGCATCGACCAAGGCCTCCGCTACAAGGTCGACCCCGCCGTGTGCAAGCAGGTTGCGGAGCAGCCGGGCGCTCGTCTCCATCCCCTGCTGGGCCTGCTGAGCGCGGTCTTCCCGCATGATCACAAACGGGACGCCGTCGCCGCGCCGTTCAAGCCGCACCTCACCTGATGAATCGACTGCAGCCGCAACCTCACGCGGTGTGCGCGCTGCGTCACTCCACTGCATAGTCTTCATGGGTCCAATGCTGAACTAGTTCAGGCTCTTGCGCAACACTTTTCGAGTGATGCAGCTCACACTATGCTGGCCTTGACTTGACCCGGCGCTCGCGAGGGGTGTAGTAAGGGCCGTCACGTTCGTCCGGTCTGACGTGCTTCGGCCTGGCCCCTGGCGTGTGTCTCACTGTCAGTGGGCGGAAACTTTGCCATGCACCTTCCTGATCCGCCATCCGCCGTCTGCCTCACGCGGTAGTGATCGTTTGGCTACGGCGTGGTGAGCGTCAGGGTGGGGCTCGTTTATTCAGCGACGCGTCGGAGCCGGCGGACGGACGTGGGTTCCGTCCCTCGCGGTCTGCCTCCGGCGGGGCCTCGGGCACTCCGCGATGGTGGCGCCCTCCCGACAGCCTCCGTCCGGGCGAAGCCGAGTGGGCAGGACCTGCCCGGTCCACGGTATGCGGACGAAGGCCGACGGGATGACTAGAGGCGAGGGCGAGACGGCAAACGCGAACGATTGCGCCAGCCAGATCATTGGGCACACGCCGGGCACAAATGATACCAACAAGGGCTGTCAACCGTTGTGAGGCAACGAGAGACGTCGCCCAGGCCAGCACGCCGATCCGCCCGATCTGAGACGATCAATGCTCCAGCAGAGGGGTTCAGGGTTCAAGTCCCTGGGCCTCCGGAACCGAAGAACGAGCGGCCAGGGAAGCGGCCTGGGCGAAGGCCGGGGTGCCCATTCAACACAGCCCGCCCTCACGGATCAAGACCATGCTGGTTGGCCAGCAAGACCTCATCACCGGGTTCGAGCGTCGCATCACCCGCCGGATGCCCTCACCGCCGAGACCGATCGGGCCGAACAGGAAGGCAGCCCTTGGTATCCACTCGGCCGTTGAACACCGGCTAGTCAGCCGCTGGTCGACTCCCGGTCACATACACGCCCTTGCCTTGACGACCTTCGACCAACCCCTCGGCCTGCAGGATCAGCAGAGCGGATCGGACCGGCTCGGCGGAGACACCGTAGTGCGCAGACATCTCACGCAGTGAAGGCAGCTTCGCGCCGACGCCATAATCGCCCGACGCGATCTTGTCGCGAATATCCTGGGCGATGCGCTGACGGTCTGAGATTCGGGGCATGGCAACTCCTGGTAGGCCCCAAGATCCTCCCACGCCAACGCTCCGTCAGCCAAGACTTTGCCTGCTTAGCATGATTGGTTCTTGCGCTTTGCATGCTTTGCATTGTATGTTGCTTCCCGGGTGCCCGGCATCGGATCGCCTGGTAGGCAGCCGGCCTCCCGGTTGGGCATCCACCACCGCTGGCACGGCTGGCTTCCCTCGCCAGCCGTGCCAGCACCTCACCGATGGGTCCAGCAACCGAAAAGCGGCCCTGCTGTCGTACCGCCGATCGAGGCTGCGGTGGCAGGGCGGGGCGGTCTTCGCCGACCGAAACCGGCAGGAGACCGCCCCATCCACTTCGACCCGATCCGACGAAGGGCGGTCACCCCGTGCGCAACCTGATCCGCCGGCTGGCGAGCCGACGCGAGGAACGACGTACGACGGAAAACGCCGGCCCACCCCAGGGTCGGGCTCCCCTACGGCCCTGGCAGATCCGCGACCGGTGCTTCAACGTCCGCCGGCACGGCCTCGACCCCGTCGAGATCCGCGCCTTCCTGCACCGCGTGGCCGACGAACTCGCCGTCACGCAGACCGCCCTGGTCGCGGTGCAGGAGGAGAACGTACGGATCAAGAACGCCCTGCGCGCGTGGCAGAGTGCCCAGTCGGCGAACCACCGCTACCGATGACCGGCCGCTGGGTGATCCACCTGCCGGTCACCGCGCCCGACCTGCTCCGGGCCCGGATCTTCGCCCGGACCACGGCCCGGGTGCTGGCGCGGCTCAGCGCGTGCGTCGACCCCGGGGAGGTCACGGTGTCGGCCGAGGACGAGCAGGGCGTGCACCATCGGGTCTTCTGCGACCGGCTGCTGCCCGGCGGGGCGCGGTGCGCCCTGCCGGTCGATCACACCGCGCCCTGCTCGCGGCGCGCGCCGTGGCTCAACCGGCGGTGAAGGCGGCCGGGCGGCGGCTTCGCATCAGCCGTCAGAGCAGCGGTCTGCGTATACGAAAGGGGTTGACGAGCCGCTGGCTGCGGCCCGTCAACCCCGACACGTACCCTCCAGGGCTTGGTTACTTGACGCCACCGGCCCGGAACGCCAGCCAGGCGTCGCTCATCCGGTCCGCCTGTCCTGCGCTGAACATGTCCATGCAGGAGTCCTGCGAGTAGTCCATGAAGTTGTGGATCGGGTCCAGCCCGGGTGCGGTGCAGGTGTCCGCGCCCACCGGGCAGTTGAACTGCGGGTGCGCTTCACGCGGGGTGTCCGCGACGTAGTCGCCGGAGGCGGAGCACCCGTGCGCGAAGGTGTGCTCCAGCATCAGCCAGTGCCCAACCTCGTGCGTCAGCGTGTCGCCCAGGGAGTACTTGCCCGCCGTTCCGCCCGGCATCGACTCATCGAGCATCACCACGCCGTCGATGTAGTCCCGGCCGTTGTTGTAACCCTTCGGGAAGTACGCCCAGCCGAGGAGCCCGCCGCCGATGTTGGCCGCGTACACGTTCAGGGTGCGGGAGTCGCCGGTGTACAACGCCTGCTTCATGTTCCGCTCGTTCTTGCCCGGCACGACCGTGTACCAGTCGCTGTTCACCGTCCACTTCGTGTCGGCGAGCGAGAACCGGAACGGCGTGTCGGAGGCGTTCGCCGCCGTGCGCCCCGCGAACGAATCGTTGAGCACCGTCATCTGCGCCGCGATCAGGGTGTTCCACCTGTTCGTCTCGGCCGCGCTGAGGGGGTGGTCGGAGATCATGTGGAAGATCGTGGGCACGGTGACGCTGCCGTTGGGCAGGCGCGGCGAATCCTTGATCACGCCGTAGGCGTTCGCCTCGTTCTTCGAATACAGCTCCGGTTCCTTTGCGGTGGCGCCCTCGCTCACCCGCGCCGCGCTGTGCCCCTCGGCACCCGGCTCACACGCCGCAACACCCGCGGAGGCGGTCACGGACGCTGCCGTGCCCACCGCCGCGGAGGCTCCGCCGGCCGCCAGGAATGTCGCAGCGGTAGCGGTCAGGACCGCCAGTTGGAAAGTCGATCTCCTGCGCATCGTTGCACCTTTCACGCATGGGGGATGGAAGCCGAGCGGGATGGACGGGGGTCCCGCGACAAGGTCCCTACATCGTCGTCCCGGTATAACAACACGCCATTGACGTTAACAACAGCCCAAGAGAGGGAAGCGTCGCCAGATCGTGTGGGTTGTCGGCGATCCGGGGTCACGAGCGGCGGCGCAGGTAGCGGGCGCGGCGGCCGGCGTCGTGGAACCCGAGCCGCCGGTACAGCGCGACGGCCGGGTTGTTGTCGTTCACGCAGAGCCACGCCTCCCGGGCGCCGTCCCCGGCCAGCGACCGCAGCGCCGTCCCCACCAGGTACGCCCCGACCCGTCGGTGCCGCCAGCCGGGGACGACGCCCACCTGGTCGACCCAGTTGTCGATGACGTTGAGGAAGCCGACGGCCGTGCCGCCGGGACCGCGAGCGATCAACGACAGGTCCGGCCGGTACTCGTCGTCCTCCCGCAGCTCACCCCACCAGTCCTCAACGCTGGGCGCGCCGAAGCCGGGTCGGTCGGCAAAGGACGCGCGGTAGGTCTCGAACAGCTCGGGGCCGATCTCCCAGGTCACCGGCTCGGTGCGCACGTCGTCGGGGCGCGCGACATCCGGGAGGGCGTGGAGGTCGTGCCGCAGCACCGACTCGGCGAAGGTCCGCTCGCAGCCGCGCGCCGTGAAGAGGGCCTCCGCGCCCGGACTCCAGGACTCGGTGGTCACGAGCAGGTCGGCGTCGTCGGCCTGCTCGTCCGCCCAGCGCAACAGCCGACTGCCGAGACCCCGCTCCCGCCAGGCCGGATGCACCAGGCCGGTGCTGGTGGCCGGCTGCCCGGCGGTGCCGACGCCCACGGCCGCGACCAGGCTGCCCTCGTGCCAGACGCCGAGGGTACGGTCCTGGAGCAGCCGGGCCCGCAGCAGCGGAGTGCGGGCGAACAGCGGCAGACCACCGTCAACGGCCAGGCACGCCTCGGCCAGTTCCGTCAGCGCCGCGAGGTGTTCCTCGCCGAACTCTTTCCAGGTCAGCGCGTCCCCGCCCGGTTCCGTCCGGTCCAGCATGATCCCCTGCCCCTTCGCCTGCCGCCGGTCGCACGGCGTCCGGCCATGGCGGCTGATAGCGGGCCGGCGCGTACGGCGTCCGGTGGGCAGTAGGCATCCCGGCCCGGACCGGTGTCAACCGGATTCGGTCCCGTCCGGCACCTCGGATCGACAGCGTCAGAGGACCCGCGTGGGCTGCTCGGCGGCGATGCGGGCGTCCCGTCGGGCGGGGTCGAGGTTCGCGCAGATCACCACGGACGCGTCGGCGGCGAGCGGGGCGAGCAGCCACTTCAGCGGCTGCTCGTGTTCGGCCGCGTCGACCAGCAGCCGGTCGCCGGCCCGCAGGTCGAGCTGTTCCGCGATCTCCGTCGCCAGCCGACGCCACTCGCCGTAGCTCGTGCCATCCGGGCTGGCCGGGTCGGACGGGTGGATGGCGGTGTAGTCAGGCGGGGTGTCGGTGTGGCGGAGCACCTCGGTGGTCCAGTCGAGCCAGCCCACAGGCACCTCGGCCAGCGGGCCGGGCCCGGTGCCGACGAGGTAGTGGTGCCGCCCCTCGGGCACGTCCTCCAGCCAGTCGTCGAGGCGTTCCGGGGTCACGAACACCGCGTCGTACGGCTGGTCGCCGCCCGGTTCGAGGACCGGCAGCCCGGCGGTGGCCCGCGGCCGGAACGACACCGCCATCCCGACCGACCAGGCGCCGATCAGCACCGCGGCGGTACGCCAGTGCGGCGGCAGCAGCACCGCGACCCGGCTGCCCGGGCCCAGTCCGCAGCCGTCCCGCAGCAGGCCCGCGCTGCGCGCCGCCCAGCTCCCGAGCTGGCCCGCGGTCAACTCCACCCGCTCGCCGGTCGCGTCGTCGTGGTAGCTGAGCAGCGGACTTTCGACCTCCGCGACGGCTGCGCCGATGACGTGGGTGGCGCTCTGCCCGCTCTGCATCCTCACCCATCCCTTCGGCGGCCTCCGCCCACCCTACCGGTGATGGGTTGGCGGGTGAATGTGCCGACGACGGAGCAGCGAGGAGAGCCGGGCTAGCGCAGCGGGAGTTCGGGGCCGCCGTCGAGCAGCGGGGCCAGCAGGTCCCCCTGCTTCTCCACGCGCTTGAGCACCTCGCCAGCGGTGTAGGGGCGAGCCGACGGCCGCTTCCCGGCGGCACCGGCGGAAACCTCGTCCCAGGTCAGCGGGGTGGACACCGACGGCACCGCCTGGGCCCGTAACGAGTACGGCGCCACCGTCGTCTTGGCCGCGTTGTTCTGGCTCCAGTCGATGAAGACCTTCCCCGGCCGCAGGTTCTTGGCCATCTTCGACACGATCAGCTTCGGGTGCGCCCGCTCCAGCTCCTGCGCGATCCGCTTCGCGTACTCGGAGACGAGGTCGGAGGACTGGGTGCCGGCGATCGGGCAGCAGAGCTGCATCCCCTTCTTGCCGGACGTCTTCGGATACGAATCGATGCCGTCGTCGGCGAGCCGGTCCCGAATCAGCAGCGCCACCTGGCAGCACTGCTGCAGCGCCGCCGGGGCTCCCGGGTCGAGGTCGACGACCATCATGTCCGGGTGTTCGCCGATCTTCCACTGCGGCGTGTGCAGCTCCAGCGCGGCGAGGTTGGCCAGCCAGACCAGGGTGGGCAGGTCGTCGGCGACCACGTAGTCGATGGTCTCCCGGCCCTTGGTCGACCCGGGCGCGGGCAGCGTCTCGGTGCGTACCCAGGCGGGGGTGGCGGCCGGGGCGTTCTTCTCGAAGAACGAGCCGCCGGTGACTCCGTTGGGGAAGCGGATCCGGGTCAGCGCCCGGTCCCGTAGGTGCGGCAGCAGCACCGGGGCGATCCGGGTGTAGTAGTCGATCACCTCGCCCTTGGTGAACCCGACGTCGGGGTAGAGCACCTTGTCCAGGTTGGACACCTCCAGCGAGCGCCCCTCGACGTCCACCTTGAACCGCTCAGCCGGCATCCTCAACCTCCTCCGGCGGCTTGTCGGGGCGCAGGCGCAGGAGCCGGGGGAACCGCAGCCGCCCGTCCGGGGTGCGCTGACCGTACTTGACCTCCACCACGACCTGCGGTGTCACCCAGATCGCGCCCCGGACATCCTCGCGCGGCACGTCCTCGGCGAACGGCGACGTGCCGGAGCGCAGCGGCTCCAGCTCGCGCAGCAGCTCCCGCTCGGTGGCCGCGCCGATCCCGCCGCCGACCCGGCCCCGGTAGGTGAGCCGCCCGTCCGGCCGGGGTACCCCGACCAGCAGGCCGCCGATCTTGCGCGCACCGGGTCGCCAGCCACCGACCACGAAGTCGGCGGTGACCTCCAGCTTCACCTTCACCCAGTCCGGCGAGCGCACCCCCGGCCGGTAGGCCGAGTCGACCCGCTTGGCCATCACCCCCTCGAGGCCGTGCTCTCCGGCCGCCTCGTAGGTGGCCGGGCCGTCCGGGAAGTCCGGCGGCACCGCCCACCGCGCGGCGCCCAGGCCGAGCGACTCCAGGGCCACCCGCCGCTCGCGGTAGGAGCGGCCGGTCAGGTCCTCGCCGCGCAGCCGCAACAGGTCGAAGATCATGTACGTCACCGGGGCGGCCGCCGCCAGCCGGGCCGCCTTCGCCGGGTTCCGGACGTGCATCCGCTCGGCCAGCGCGGTGAACGAGGGCTGCCCGAGCTCGTTGAACAGCACCACCTCGCCGTCGAGCAGCGCGTCGTCGACCTGCTCGGCCAAGGTGATCAACTCTGGGTACGCGGTGGTGATCTCCACGCCGGAGCGGGCGTACAGGTGCTGGTCGCCGTAGGAGATGTCGGCGAGCCCGCGGACCCCGTCCCACTTGAACTCGTACGCCCAGCCGGCACCGGCCGGGAGCTGCCCGGTCATCGCGAGCATCGGCTTCAGCGGCGCGCCGGGCACCTTCTGACTGTAGTTGCCGACGGAAGCGCTCGCATGTGCTTCGATCGTTTGCGATCCTGGGTTGACCGGGGAGAGGAGCGGGGATGCGGGCCATCTGGAAAGGAGCGGTGTCGTTCGGGCTGGTCTCGATCGGGGTGAAGCTCTACTCGGCCACCGAGGAGAGGGACATCCGGTTCCACCAGGTCCACCGGGATGACGGCGGCCGGATCCGCTACAAGCGCACCTGCCAGGTCTGCGGCGAGGAGGTGACCTTCGACGACATCGCCAAGGGGTACGACATCGGCGGCGGCGAGATGGTCATCCTCACCGACGAGGACTTCGCCGACCTGCCGCTGACCACCTCGCGCGCGATCGACGTGCTGGAGTTCGTCCCCGCCGAGCAGGTCGACCCGATCCTCTACAACAAGGCCTACTTCCTGGAGCCGGAGGGCACCGCGACCAAGCCGTACGTGCTGCTGCGGGACGCGCTCGCCGACTCCGAGCGGGTCGCCATCGTCAAGGTGGCGCTGCGCCAGCGCGAACAGCTCGCCACCCTGCGGGTCCGCGAGGGCGTGCTGCTGCTCAACACGATGCTCTGGCCGGACGAGGTGCGTACCCCCGACTTCGGCTTCCTCGACGAGGACCTGAAGGTCCGCCCCCCGGAGCTGGCGATGGCCAGCTCGCTGATCGACTCGATGGCCGGCGAGTTCGCGCCGGACGCCTTCACCGACGACTACCGGGCGGCGTTGCAGGAGGTCATCGACGCCAAGATCGAGGGCCGCGAGGTGGTGCAGCCGGAGGAGGTCGAGGCCGCGCCGGCCGCCGCGGTGGACCTGATGGCCGCGCTGAAGGCCTCGGTCGAGCGGGCGAAGGTCGCCCGCGGCGAGCAGCCGGCGGGCGGGGCGGGCGAGCCGACCCCGATCTCCGCGGCCCGCTCCGCGCAGAAGGCGGCGAAGGCGCCGCCGAAGAAGGCGGCCGAGAAGAAGGCCGCCGCGAAGAAGACGCCGGCCAAGAAGGCGGAGCCGGCGAAGAAGGCCGCCGCGAAGAAGACCGCGGAGAAGAAGGCCGCCAAGGCGCCGGCAAAGAAGGCGGCCGAGAAGAAGGCCGCCCCGCGCAAGACCGCCTGAGCTCCCGCGCGGGGCCCGCCGTACGCCAGGGGCCCTCCCGACTCAGCCGAGGCCGAGCTTCTCGGTCGGGGTGATCCGGACGATGACCCGCTCCTCGTTGGGCTGCCGGAACGGGTAGGTGTCCTTGCCCAGGTACTTCTTCGCCATCCGGTCGATGTGCTCGTCCGCGCCCTCGGTGACGAACTCGGCGGTGCCCTTGACCCAAAGGGTGCGGAAGTCGTCCGCCTTGTCCACCACGGAGACCGCGACCACCGGGTTGCGCTCGATGTTGACGTACTTCTGCCGGCCCTTGGCGGTGTTGAACACGATGTGCTCGCCGTCGGTGTCCACCCACACCGGTGTGACGTGCGGGGTGCCGTCGACCTCGATGGTGGCCACGTGGGCGAGCTGCGGCTCGGAGAGCAGGGCCAGGTCTACTTCGGTGAGGATCGCCATGGTCGAGAACCTACCGCCGAACAGACCGTCACGCCGGGCCAATCGGGATGAACGGGATGAACGGGAGCCGCAGGGCGGGACGCGGCGCGGACGGCGCGCCCCGACGGCATCGACCCGGGTACCGTGTGCGCTGGCCACGGCACCGGGTCGCCGGGCCGGTCACCCAAACTCAGCAGGGAGTCGAGGACGTGAGCGAGCGTACGGAGAACCGGTCGGCGGGCCAGGGCCCGGAGACGAAGGCGCAGCGGCGACTGGCCACGCAGCTGGCCGCCCAGAAGGCCGCCGAGGCGAAGAAGCGCCGGCAGGCGTGGCTGGGTGCACTCGCCGGCGTGGCCGTCATCGCGGTGATCGTCGGGATCTTCGTGGTCAGCCGGAGCGGTGACGAGGCCCCGAAGCCGGCCGCCGCTCCCGCCGGCTGCCCGGGCGGCTTCCCGACCCTGCCCGAGGGCGGCGACCGGGAGCTCTGCGCCAAGCCGCAGGCGGCCAAGGGCGAGGGCGAGCTGTCCGGCCTGAAGGCGACCCCGCTGATCCGGGGCAACGGCCCGGCCGCCCAGTCCGGCCAGCAGATCACGGTCAACTACGTGGGCGTGTCTTACCAGACCGGCGAGGAGTTCGACGCCTCCTGGAAGCGCCAGGAGCCGTTCTCCTTCGTGGTCGGCCAGGGCAACGTGATCCCGGGCTGGGACCAGGGCATGCAGGGCCAGACCGTGGGCAGCCGGGTGCAGCTGGACATCCCGGCCGACCTCGCGTACGGCGACAAGCCGCAGCGCCCGGGCGCGCCGTCCGGTCCGCTGCGCTTCGTCGTCGACGTGCTCGCCGTGCAGTAGCCCACAGGGGGCTTCCGGCCGGTCACCTACTCCCAGTAGGTTCGGGGTCACCGTGGGCGGTTCGTCCGCGCCACGGTGACCCCTTTCCCACGCGGAGGTACACGTGCCGGCGCTGGACGATCCCGGGCGAGTCGCCCGGTTGATGTGGACGCACTTCGAACCCCTGCACGCCGTCACCTACTTCCACCCCCGGTGCCGGGCCGCGACCGAGGCGATCGGGCTGCGCGGCTACTGGCGGGGCTACTTCGCCGGCCGGTCCGCCCCGCTGGGACCGGTCGGCGCCGCCCCGGTGATCGCGGCGTTCTTCACCTTCGCGCCCCCGATGGTGGCCCGCGCGCTGCCGGCTGTCTGGCGGCTGGCCACCCCCGAGGAGTCGCTGCGGGCCCGGCTCACCGGCGCCGTGCAGGCGCTCGCGGAGCTGACCTACGAGCTGCCCGAGACGCACCTGGCCGAGGCGGCGGACCTGCTGGAGGAGGCCGCCGCGGCGGCGGACACGTCGGGCCGGGTGCTCGGCGCGGTCAACGCCGCGCTGCCCCGCGGCGAGTACCCGCTGGCCCGGCTCTGGCAGGCCGCCACCACGCTGCGCGAGCACCGCGGCGACGGGCACGTCGCCGCCCTGGTCGCCGCCGACCTCGACCCGGTGGAGACGCTGGCCTGGCGGGTCGCCGTCGACACGCAGCCGCAGAACCTGCTCGGCCGCGGCTGGTCGGAGGAGCAGTGGGCGCGGGCCCGCGGCCGGCTGGCCGAGCGCGGCTGGCTCACCGGCGAGGGCGAGCCGACCGAGGTGGGCCGCGCCGGATTCCGGGCCGTCGAGGACGCCACCGACCGGGCCGCCGCCCGACCGTGGCGGGCGCTCGGCCCGGACCGCACCGACCGGCTGCGCGAGCTGCTCGAGCCGATGGCCCGCGCCTGTCACACGGTCATCCCGGCGAACAGCCCGATCGGCCTGCCGGCCCTGCGGAGCTGAGCCGCGGCAACGGTACGGTGCCTCGCCGCCGACCCGTACTTCACCACGCCCGGTGTCGAGGTCGTCCGGGTCCGGGGTGGGCGCCGTTCCTGACCTGATCCGGGCCGGGTTCCGGCGCGCCCCGTCGGGCAGGATGGGCACATGGCGGTGGATGCGGTGGTCTTCGACCTGGACGGCGTGATCGTGGACTCGGAGCCGGTCTGGGAGGAGGTCCGGCGGGCGTACGTGGCGGCGCACGGCGGTACCTGGCAGCCGGACACCCAGCACCGGCTGATGGGGATGAGCACCGGCGAGTGGGCCGACCACCTCAGCGGTGAGCTGGGCGTCGACCGGAGCCCCGGGCAGGTCGCCACCGAGGTGGTCGAGGAGATGACCCGGCGGTACGTGGAGCACGTACCGCTGATCGACGACGCCGACCGGGTCGTGCGCCGGCTGGCCGCGCGCTGGCCGCTGGGGCTGGCCAGCTCGTCGCCGACCCGGCTGATCGCGGCGGCGCTGGCCGCGACGGACCTGACCGACGCCTTCGGCGTGACCCTGTCCACCGAGGAGACCGCGCGCGGCAAGCCGGCGCCGGACGTCTACCTGGCCGTCGCCGAGCGGCTCGGCGTCGACCCGGCCCGCTGCGTCGCGGTCGAGGACTCCTCCAACGGGGTACGCTCCGCGGCCGCCGCCGGGATGCGGGTGGTGGCGGTGCCGCACGGGTCGTACCCGCTGGACCCGGACGCGGAGGCGCTCGCCGCCGTGGTGCTGCCCACCGTGGACGCCCTCACCCCGGAGGTCGTGGACCGACTGGGCTGAGCCGGCACGTCCTCCATGACACCCTCCAGCCGTCGACTACCTGGTTGTACGGTTTGCGGGGCGGGCCGGATCGGAATGATCAGGGTCGACCCGGGTACGGCGAGCGGGGACGGGCCGCCGGCGTCCGAGATGAGGAGACGGCGATGAAGGCGATCGTGTACGAGCGCACCGGCGACCCTTCGGTGCTCCAACTGGTCGACCGGCCGGTGCCGGAGCCCGGCCCCGGTGAGGTGCTGGTCCGGCTGGCCGTCGCCGGGGTCAACCCGACGGACTGGAAGGGGCGGCGGTCGTGGCCGCTGCCGGCCGGCTGGCAGACGCCCGGGCAGGACGGCGCCGGGGTGGTCGAGTTGGTCGGTGAGGGCGTCGACCAGCAGCTGATCGGCAAGCGGGTCTGGGTGTGGGAGGCCTCCTGGCAGCGGCCCTGGGGCACGGCCGCGGAGTACAGCGTGGTGCCGGTCCGGCATGCGGTGTCCCTCGGTTCCGCCTCCTTCGACCTGGGCGCCTGCCTCGGCATCCCGTTCCTCACCGCGCACCGGTGCCTGACGGCCGGCGAGTACATGCCAACCAAGCTGCACGCCGGCGCGCTCAGCGGCCACGTGGTGCTGGTGCAGGGCGGGGCGGGTGCGGTCGGCAACGCGGCGATCCAGCTGGCCCGCTGGGCCGACGCCTGCGTCATCGCCACGGTGAGCAGCCCGGAGAAGGCGCAGCTCGCGGCGGCGGCCGGCGCCTCGCATGTGATCAACTACCGGGAGCAGGACGTGGTCGAGGAGGTCCACAAGGTCGCGCCCGACGGGGTGCACACGATCGTCGAGGTCTCCGTCGCCCGCAACGCCGCCACGGACGCGCGACTGCTGCGGCCGGGCGGCGCGGTCTGCGCGTACGCCGACGACGGCGGCGACGAGGTGACCATCCCGATCCGACCGTCGATGGTGACGAACGCCCGCTGGCAGTTCGTGCTGGTCTACACCGAACCGAAGGCGGCGAAGGCGCAGGCGGTGACCGACGTCGCGGCGGCGGTCGCCCAGGGGGCGGTACGCGTCGGCGAGGAGGCCGGGCTGCCGCTGCACTACTACCCGCTGGCCGACACCGCCCGCGCGCACCAGGCGGTGGAGGACTCGGTGGTCGGGAAGGTGCTGATCACCACCAGCGAGCAGTGACGGTCACTCCCACCGACAGCGGAACCATCTGAGCTGGGCGGATTTCCCGGTCGCCGGGACAGAGGCGAACAAGTTTCGCAAGAATGACATTGCGGGTCGCCCCGCATGGAACGGGCGGCCCCGGCGCGGTGCGAACGCCGGGGCCGCCCCTGGGGAGGGATGCTTCAGGAGTCACGTCCCTACCCCATCGGCGACGAAGCGCCGAGAAGTGTTACGGCCCAGCGAGTTCCCGCACCTCCAGTCCGCCGTCGGCGTACCGGGAGCGGACCACCTTCTTGTCGAACTTGCCGACGCTGGTCTTCGGCACCGCGTCGATGAACGCCCACCGCTCGGGCAGCTGCCAGTGCGCCACCGACTTCGCCAGGAACGCCCGCAGCTCCTCCGCGGTCACCGAGGCGCCCTCGCGGACCACCACCGTCGCCAGCGGACGCTCGTCCCAGCGCTGGTCCGGCACCCCGACCACGCAGGCCTCCTGCACGTCCGGGTGGGCCATCAGGGCGTTCTCCAGCTCCACCGAGGAGATCCACTCCCCACCGGACTTGATCACGTCCTTGGCCCGGTCGGTGAGGGTGATGTAGCCGTCCGGGGAGAGCATGCCGACGTCCCCCGTCCGCAGCCAGCCGTCCCGGAACTTCTCCTCGTCCGGGGCGTCGTCACCGACGTAGATGGCGGTCACCCAGGGCCCACGGACCTCCAGCTCACCGACGGACGTGCCGTCGGCGGGCAGCGGCTCGCCGAGCGGGCCGACGATCCGGGCGTCGACCCCGGCCGGCACCCGGCCCTGGGTGTAGCGGTAGCGCCAGGCCTCGTCGCCGGTGGCGCCGGCGGGCGGTCGGGAGACCGAGCCGAGCGGGGACATCTCGGTCATCCCCCAGGCGTGGATCACCTCGATGCCGTGCCGCTCGGCGAACGCGTGCATCAGCGCGGGCGGGCAGGCCGACCCGCCGACGATCACCTCCGTGAGCGAGGAGGTGTCCACGTCGTGGCCGTCCAGGTGGGTCAGCAGGTCGTTCCAGATGGTGGGCACCGCGCCGGCGAGGGTCGGCCGCTCGGCGGCGATCATCTCGGCGATCGGGGCCGCCTGGAGGAACCGGTCCGGCATGATCAGCGACGCGCCGGAGATGAAGGCCGCGTACGGCAGGCCCCAGGACATCGCGTGGAACATCGGCACGATGGCGAGCTCCCGGTCGGTCGGCCCGAGGCCGAACGACTCCGGCATGCAGATCTGCAACGAGTGCAGGTAGATCGAGCGGTGCGAGTAGGCCACGCCCTTGGGGTTGCCGGTGGTCCCGGAGGTGTAGCAGAGGGCGGCGGCGTCCCGCTCGTCCACCTCGGGCCAGTCGTAGCTGTCGGGGCGGCCGGCCAGCAGGTCGTCCCAGTGGTGGAAGGTGATCCGGTCGCCGGCCGCGGCGCGCAGCGGCGCCGGGTCGCCCCCGCCGACCACCACCACGTGCCGGACCGTTGTCATCTCGCCGATCACCCTGGCCAGCAGCGGGATCAGCGTCGAGTCGACCAGCACCACCCGGTCCTCGGCGTGGTTGGCGATGTACACGACCTGGTCCGGGAAGAGCCGGATGTTCAGCGTGTGCAGCACCGCGCCCATGCTGGGCACGGCGAAGTACGCCACCAGGTGCTCGTTGTTGTTCCACATGAACGTGGCGACCCGTTCGTCGCCGGTCACCCCGCACTCCTCGCGCAGGGCGTGGGCCAGCCGGGCGGCGGTGCGGCCGACCTCGGCGTACGACATCCGGCGGGGCTCGGCTCCGGTCCAGGTGACGACCTCGGCCGTGCCGTGCACGGTGGAGCCGTGTTCGAGGATCCGGGATACCTGGAGGGGGGCGTCCATCATCGTGCTACGCATGGGTAACAAGCTAGTGTCGCCGGTCACAGGTTGGGAACCCCCGGAACGCCGGAGGAGTCCCGGGGAAGCTGCGTAGATTGTCCGAGTGAGCATCTCCTGGGCCGACTCGTACGTGGGGCAGTTGCGCGCCCTGGCCGGTGACCGGACGCTGATGTTCGTCGGCGCCCGCGCGGTGGTCCGCGAGAACGCGGGGCGGGTGCTGCTGATCCAGCGCTCGGACAACGGCCAGTGGGCGCTGCCGGCCGGCGCCATGGAACTGGGCGAGTCGATCGCCGACTGCGCGGTACGCGAGGTCCGCGAGGAGACCGGGCTGCGCGCGCTGCGGGTCAGCGCCTTCGCCCTCTACACCGGGCCCGACCGCACCCACACCAACATGTACGGCCACACGTACCAGATCTTCACCACCGCGTTCCGGGTGGAGGACTGGGACGGCGAGGTGACCCGGGTGACCGACGAGACCACCGACGCACGCTTCTTCCACCGCGACCAGTTCCCCGCGCCGCTGTCGGCCTCGGTCCCGGAGACGCTCGCCGACCTCGACGTCTTCGAGCAGACCAACCGCCTGATCCTCAAGTAGTCCCGGTCCCCGCGCCGACCGAGGCCGGCTCGCCCGGCCGGCCGGCTGACGGGTCGGCGCCGGCCTCGGCGGGTCGGTCGGCGTGGGCGCCGGCCCGGGCGCCGGCGCGTTCCGCGCCGATGCCGGCGACCACCACGAAGGCGATCCCCACCACCGGCCCGATGCCCGGCACCTGGTGCAGCGCGACCAGACCCACCGCCAGGGCGATCGCCGGTTCCACGCTCATCAGGGTGCCGAAGGCGGCGGTGGTGAGCCGGCGCAGGGCGAGCAGTTCCAGGACGAACGGGACCACGGGCAGCAGCACGGCCAGGCCCAGGCCGGCCAGGAGCAGCTGCCAGGTCAGGTCGCCGAGCACCGACGGCCCGACGACCACGGTGGCGACCACGGCGGCCACCGGCATGGAGACCGCGAGGCCGCGGATCCCGGAGACCTCGTCGCCGACCCGCTGGGTGAGCAGGATGTACGCCGCCCAGCAGGCACCCGCGGCCAGCGCGTACCCGACGCCGACCAGGTCGGCCTGGCCGCGCCAGGGCTCGGTGAGCAGCAGCACCCCCACGGCGGCGAGCGCCGGCCAGAGCTTCGTGCCGCCCCGGCCCCGGGCCAGCGCCACGCCGAGCGGGCCGAGGAACTCCAGCGCGCTCGCCGTACCCAGGGGCAGCCGGGCCACCGCGGCCATGAACAGGATGGTGATCCCGGCCGTCACCACGCCGAGCGCCAGGCAGGCCCGCAGCGCGGACCGGGTGAGGGCGGACGGGCGCGGACGCACCAGCACGGCCAGCAGCAGCCCGGCCCAGGCCAACCTGAGCCAGGCGGCACCCTCGGGTCCCACCTCGTCGAAGAGCGCGACCGAGGCGGCCAGGCCGAGCTGGACGAACATCATCGAGGCGACCGCCATCGTCGCACCGGCACGAGTGGGAGTCATGCCCCCAGTAGAGCCGGCCGAGACCGTTCGCGTCCACGTGACTTCGATGGACGGACCATTCGACAATGCTGAACAATGACGGGATGGACCTGCGTCGCCTGCGGCTGCTCCGGGAGCTGGCCCGGCTCGGCTCCATGCGGGAGGTCGCCGACGAGTTGGGCGTCACCACCTCCACCGTGTCCCAGCAGCTCGCCGTGCTGGCCCGCGAGGCCGGCGCGGAGCTGATCGAGCCGCACGGCCGCCGGGTTCGGCTCACTCCCGCCGGGCGGCGGCTGGCCGAGCACGCCGTGACGATCCTGGCCGCCGTCGACGCGGCCCGCCTCGACCTCGACCCGCAGGCCGAACCGGCCGGCACGGTCCGGGTCGCCGGCTTCGCCACCGCCGTCCGGCGCTCGCTGCTGCCGGTCACCGCCGACCTCGCGGCGCGCCACCCGCAGGTCCGGCTGCGCATCCACGAGCACGAGCCGGCCGAGGCGTACGCGCTGCTCGCGGCGGACGACGTCGACCTCGCGCTGACCTACGACTACCACCTCGCGCCGGCGCCCTTCGACCGCACCGTCGAGGCGACCCCGCTCTGGTCCGCCGCGTGGAGCCTGGGCGTGCCGGCGGCCGGCCCGTCGGCGCCCGCCGGCACGGCCCCCGAGGTCTTCGGCCACTTCGGGGAGCACGACTGGATCGTCAACTCCCGCAACACGGCCGACGAGGTGGTCGTCCGCACCATCGCCTCGATGGCCGGCTTCGAGCCGCGGATCGCGCACCGGGTGGACAGCCTCGACCTCGTCCAGGACCTGATCGTCGCCGGGCTGGGGGTCGGGCTGCTCCCGTCCGACCAGCCGACCGTGCCCGGCGTACGCCTGCTCCGCCTCACCGACCCCGAGGCCCGGCTGCGGTCGTACGCGGTCACCCGGCGCGGGCGGACCGCCTGGCCCCCGCTCGCCCTGATCCTCGACCTGCTCACCACCCGGGCCCACGGCTCGATCCGGTGAGGCGGCGGGCGGTCAGAGCATGGTCTGGCTCTTGGCCTCCATCTCGGCGGCCGCCTCCTCCTTCGACTCCCTGGTCAGCGGCTTGCCACCGGGAGCGGCGGCCCGGCCGCCGAGCGGGTCGGCGCCGCCGGTCGCGCCCTCCGGGCCGGCGCCACGCAGCTGGTCGTCCGGCAGGGCCAGGGTGACCAGCACGGCCAGCACGGCGATCAGCCCGGTGGTCAGGAAGACCATGTGCAGCGAGTCGACGAAGGCGCCCTGGATCGCTGCCCGGACCGGGCCGGGCAGCGCCAGGATGGTCGCCGGGTCGTTGATCGAGATGTTCGCGCCCCCGCTGGCCGCCACCGCCGCCCGCTGGTCGGGCGGCAGCTGGGCGATCGCGCCCGGCAGCCGGTCGGCGAGCTGGGCGGTCAGCCGCGACGACAGCACCGCGCCGAGGATGGCCACCCCGAACGAGCCGCCCAGCGACCGGAAGAACGTCGCCGAGGAGGTGCCGGCGCCCAGGTCGCGGACGTCGACCGCGTTCTGCACCGCGAGGATCAACGACTGCATGCACAGGCCCAGCCCGACGCCGATCACCACCATGTAGCCGAAGGCCACCCAGAGCGAGGTGTCCACCTGGAGCCGGGTGAAGAGCAACATGCCGGCGAGCAGCACCACCGAGCCGGCCACCGGAAACCACTTGTACCGGCCGATCCGGCTCATCGCCTGGCCGGTGAGGACCGAGGTGACGATGATGCCGGCCATCATCGGCAGCATCAGCAGACCGCTGCGGGTCGGCGAGGCACCCTTGACGATCTGCAGGTAGAGCGGGATGAAGATGATCGACCCGAACATCACCAGACCGAGGACGAAGCCGGCCGAGTTGGCCAGCGCGAAGGTGGCGCTGCGGAACAGCCGCAGCGGCAGGATCGGCTCGGGGACCCGGGCCTCCTGGAGCACGAAGAGCACCCCGAGCACCGCCCCGGCCACGAAGAGCCCGACGATCACCCCGGAACCCCAGGCGTACTGGGTGCCGCCCCAGCTCAGCGCGAGCAGCAGACAGCTCACCCCGGCGACCAGCAGCCCCGCCCCGATCCAGTCGATGGCGTGCTCCCGCCGCTCGAACGGGATCAGCCGCATGACGTGGTAGCAGACCACGATCGCCAGGATCGCCAACGGCACGTTGATGTAGAAGATCCACCGCCAGTTCGTCTCGGCGAAGTACCCACCCACCAGCGGCCCGGCCACCGACGACACGCCGAAGACCGCGCCGAAGAGCCCCTGGTAACGGCCGCGTTCCCGGGGGGAGACCACGTCGGAGATGATGGTGAACGCCAGCGTCAGCAGGCCGCCCGCGCCGATCCCCTGGATGCCCCGGGTGACGATCAGCTGGGTCATGTCCTGCGAGAGCCCGGCCAGCAGCGAGCCGAGCAGGAACGTGCCGATCGAGAAGAGGAAGACCGGTCGGCGCCCGTACAGGTCGGCCATCTTGCCGTACAGCGGGGTCGAGGCGGTGGAGGCCAGCAGGTACGCGGTCACCACCCACGAGTAGTGGTTGATCCCGCCCAGCTCGCCGACGATGGTGGGCAGCGCCGTGCCGACGATGGTCTGGTCGAGCGCGGCCAGCAGCATCCCGGTCATCAGACCGAACATCAGCAGCCGGATCTGACGGGTGTTGAGCACCGGGCCGCCCTGGGCTTCCGTGGTCATTCCGCTTCTTTCCCGCATCGGGCGGAACATGCGCCGCCGGCAGGAAAAGCCGTCGACAGCCTGGTCGACGGTCGACCATCAGGCCGCCGTGAAGCTGCTCCGCCGCCTGGCCCTGGACGTCACGCCGCTGCGGACGTCCCGGGGTGCCATGTCCTGTTTCTCCTCTCCTGGGTACCTCCCGTCGGCTCCCGGGGCCTGCGGGGCGAAACGTGACCGGGGTCGCCGGCCCGCCGGCCGTCAGGTTTGGCCGGGAAGCCGCGGGGGACCCCGGAGGGCATGGCAGGAGCAGCAGCGGAACAGCGCCGGCTGGCCACCGTCGTGGAGAGCTGGCTCGGGCGTCCCGTCCTGGTCGTCGGCGACGCCATGCTCGACGAGTGGCGCTTCGCCGAGTCCGACCGGCTCTGCCGCGAGGCACCCGCCCCCATCCTCACCCTGCGCCGGCGCATTTCCGCAGCCGGTGGCGCCGGCAACACGGCCGTCAACGTCGCCGCCCTCGGCGGCCGGGCGCTGCTGGTCGCCCCGGTCGGCGCCGACGTGGCCGGCGACGAACTGCACGACTGCCTGGACCGGGCCGGCGTGTGGGACCGTACGGTCAACCAGCCGCACCGGCCCACCCCGGTGAAGCGCCGGATGCTGGCCGGCAGCCAGATCCTGCTCCGGGAGGACTCCGGCGACCCGGAGGACGCGCTCGACGCCGACGGGGTCGAGGGGCTGCTCACCGCGCTGGACTGCGCGACGGTGGAGCTCAAGGCCGCCGCCGGGGGCGCCGACCCCACCCTGGTGGTCTGCGACTACGGCCTGGGCGCGCTGCCCGCGGCGCTCCGCGCCTGGCTGGTCGTCAACCGGGAGCGGTACGCCACCGTCGCGCTGGACGCCCACGACCTGGCCGACTGGCGGGGGCTCAACCCCACCGTGGTCACCCCGAGCTTCGCCGAGGCGACCCGGCTGCTGGCCCGGGCCGCGGTCGGCTTCGGTGCGCCGCCGCCCGCCAGCCGTACCGGCGGCACCGACCTGCACCTGGACCACCCGGCCGGCGACCCCGCCGACGGCCCGTCCGAGCTGACCGTCGGCGCCGCCCCGGGCGGGGCGGGCGAACGGCTGGCCGGCGCGCCGACCGGCGAACCCACCCCCGGCGAGGGACGGGTGGCGATGACCGGGGACGGGCTCAGTGTCACCGGCGCCGGCGTCACAGTGAACGCCGCCGCCGGCGAGGGCGTCGACCGGGCCGAACTGGCCGGGTCGCGCCTGGCGGAACTGCGCGCGCACACCGGCGCCGACGTGGTGGCGGTGACCCTGGACACCGACGGCGCGGTGGTCGGCGGCGCGGACGGCGAACCCCGGCGCAGCCACAGCACCCCGGTCCCGGCCAGCCACGCGGTGGGCGCCGGGGACGCGTACCTGGCGGCGATGACCCTGGCGCTGGCGGCCGAGGCGCCGCTGCCGACCGCCGCCCAGCTGGCCCAGCTCGCCGCCACCATCACCGTCTCCGACACCGGCACCTGCGTGTGCCGCCGCGAGGACCTGCTCGCCGCCCTGGGCAGCGCCCCGGACGGTACCGCCCACCCGACGCTGGTCGGCCCGGACGAGCTGGAGGTCATCGTCACCCACCACCGGCGCGCCGGCCGCTCGATCGTCTTCACCAACGGCTGCTTCGACGTGCTCCACCCGGGCCACGTGCGCTACCTGGAACAGGCCCGGGCGCTGGGCGACCTGCTGGTGGTGGCGGTCAACTCCGACGGCAGCGTCCGCCGGCTGAAGGGCCCGGACCGGCCGGTCAACCCGGTGGAGGACCGGATCACGCTGCTCGCCGCGCTGGCCTGTGTGGACCACGTGGTGGTCTTCGAGGAGGACTCCCCGGCCAGGCTGATCGGGGCCGTCCGCCCCGACGTGTACGTCAAGGGCGGCGACTATCCGCCCGAGATGGTCCCCGAGGCGCCGCTGGTCCGCCGGCTCGGCGGCCAGGTCCGCACCCTCGGGTACGTGCCGGACCGTTCCACCTCGGCCATCATCGAGCGGATCCGCGCCCAGTCCGCGCCGTCGGCGGCGGTTCCGCAGTCGCCGGCCACCAGCACGCCGCAGAGCATGGGCAGGTCCGCGTGAACCGACCGCTCGACCTCGGCACACCCGGGGAGTTCCGGCAGCCGCGCCAGCTCGACGTGCTGATCCCGACCCGCAACCGGCCCGCCGAGCTGGCGGTCACCCTCTCCGGGCTGGCCGCCCAGGAGGGCGTACCCGGGTTCGGGGTGGTGGTCAGCGACCAGTCCGACGGGGAGCCGGCGTACGCGCACCCGGCGCCGGGCACCATGGTCCGGGCGCTGCGCCACCAGGGCCACCCGGTGCTGCTGACCCGGCGGCTGCCCCGGCGCGGGCTGGCCGAGCACCGCGCGTACCTGCTGGACCGCTCGGTGGCCCGGTACGTCCTCTGCCTCGACGACGACGTCTGGCTGGAACCGGGCACCCTGGCCCGGCTGGTCACCGCGATCGGGGAGCTGGGCTGCGGTTTTGTCGGCAACGCGGTGCACGGCCTGTCGTACGCCGACGACGTGCGCCCGGAGACGCACGGGCACTACGAGGAGTGGGACGGCCCGCCCGTCCCCGAGCGGGTACGCCCCGACACCCCGCAGTGGCACCGGGCGTCCATCCACCCGGCGGCGAACCTGCTGCACGTCACGCAGAAGCTGGACCTGCCGCCGGGCGCCTGGCGGGCGTACAAGGTCTCCTGGATCGGCGGGTGCGTGCTCTACGACCGGGCCGCGCTGGTCGACTCCGGGGGCTTCGACTTCTGGCGCCGGCTGCAGGAGAAGCACCAGGGCGAGGACGTCGCCGCGCAGCTCGCGGTGATGGCGCGGCACGGCGGCGCCGGCGTCCTGCCCAGCGGGGCGTACCACCTGGAGTCGCCGACCACGGTGACCGAGCGGGACGTGGAGGCGTGGGAGATCGTGCTCGTCGAGTCCGACGCCCCGCAACCGGCCTGACGTCGCCCGCGCGGCCGTGGACGCCTGCCGTCAGCGCGGCGCGCCCGGCTCCGGGTGGAGCAGCTCGGCGGCCGCCTCCAGCACCTCCACCACGGGCACGTCGGTGACGAACGAGTCCCGGTGCGGGCAGTCGCCGTCGCCGGGCCGGTGCGGGTAGATCCCCGGGGTGCAGTCGACACCGCAGACCGGGCAGTGCGTGGTCCAGGAGGCGATCGGCCGGTGCCGGGCGCGCAGCGGCGTGGCCCCGTTGATCAGGTTGCCCAGCCAGTAGACGCCGACAGTCGAGGTGCCCACCGCGCCGGCCAGGTGCAGCGGGCCGGTGTCGTTGGAGACCACCAGCTCGCACCCTTCGTAGGCGGCGGCCAGCCCGCCGAGGCTGAGCGTGCCGACCTGGGGGCGTACCGGTACGCCGGCCGCCGCGACCACCGCGTCCACCACCGCCTGCTCGGCGGGGGTGCCGGTGACCAGCACCTCGTACCCGTCGGCGTGCAGCGACCGGGCGACCTCGGCGAAGCGTTCCGCGGGCCAGCGCCGGCGGGTGTCGGTGGCCCCCGGGTGCAGCGCCACCCGGGGCCGCTCCGGCCCGCCGAGCACCTGGCGCGCCTCGGCCCGGTCGGCGTCGGTGACCGCGAGGGCCGGGGTGACGGTGCTGGCCGGGGCCCCGACCAGCGCCACCACCTCCAGGTAACGGATCACCTCGTGCTGGTAGTAGACGTAGCGCATCCAGCGGTCCAGCGGCGGCGCGTCCTCGGCCCGCAGGCCGGCGGTGACCCGGGCGCCGAGCCGGCTGATCAGCGGGTTGGAGTTGGCGCCGCCGCCGTGCACCTGCAACGCGAGGTCGAAGCGTTCCTTGCCGGCCCGCTCCAGGAAGTCGTCCATCGACGCGGGCGTCTCGTCCGGGCCGGGGTCGCGGATGCCGGGGGCCGGCGGGATGACCACTACCCGGTCCACCGGGCCGGGCCGGTCGCGCCAGAGCTTCGCGTGCCACGGCGCGCCGAGCAGCACGATCTCCGCGGCCGGGTACGCGGCCCGCAGCGACTCGAGGGCAGGCAGCAGGAAGATGAAGTCGCCGAGCGCGTTGGCCCGCAGCACGGCGATCCGTTCCACGTCGGGTACGCGCTCGCCCACCGGGCCGAGCAGGGGCGGGGCACTCACGCGACCCCTACGGCCGGTTGATCTCGTCGATGGTGGTGTCCGGGTGGTGCAGCTCCCGGTCCGCCGCCGGATCGGCCAGGGCGGCCGGACCGCCGGCGGCCGGACCGCCGCGGTAGCCGGCACGGCCGACGGTGATGGTGCGCGGCGTGGGCCGCTGCGCCCTGGGCAGGCGGATCCGCAACAGGCCGTGGTCCATCACCGCGTCGATCGCGTCCGGGTCCACCCGGGACGGGAGGTCCACCCGGTATTCGAAGCCGCGGGTCTCGAAGCCGCCCGGGATGCCCTGATCGGCGTTGACCTCGGCCTCCGAGCGGGCGCGGACGCAGAGTTCCCGGTCGTCCAGCTCGACGGCGACCTCCTCCGGCGCGACGCCGGGCAGCCGGACGACCACCTCCCAGCCGTCGGCGGTCTCGGTCAGCTCGACGTCCGGCGAGCCGGCCCGGGCGCCACCGACCAGCCGGCTCAGCTCGGAGCGCAGCGACTGCAGCTCGCCCATCGGGTCCCAGCCCTGCTGCCGGCCCCGCCGTCCCCGGCCGAAACCGCCTGACTGTTCGGTCATCGCACGTCTCCGATCCGCTGGTCGGCCGTCGCGGGCCGCAGTGAGCTGGGGGCGTCCAGGCCGGCGTCGCGGTCGACCCCGACGCCGAGCCGGTCGACCAGTTCACCGCCGAGCCAGGCGCTGACGCCGAGGATGGCCACCCCGACCACCTCGATGGCGAGCAGCGCGCCGCCGGCCGACCGGGAGTCGGCGTTGAGCCGCACCACCCAGACGGCGGCGAAGAGCAGGACGACCGCGACGTTCGCCGCGGCGTGGGTGAGTGCCACCCGCTTGGCGCGGGTGCCCGCCGGGATGGCGAGCAGGTCGACCGACCCGGCCGCCGCAGCCAACAGGGCGCCCACCAGGCCGACGGTGATGTTCCAGTACGCCACCTCGGCGAGGAAGTCCGGCCCGCCGACCGTGTCCACGATGTCGAAGAGCGTGCCGGTGACCAGGAGCGCCACCGGGAACATCACCAGCATCGGGTGCACGGGGTGGCCGAGCACCTTCAGTCGGCTCTCCATGGGGCCTCCACTGCTCGCATCCGGGCGCGCTGTGTGAGCCGGTACCCACCGCGTCGATGGGCAAACCCGCGCTCGCCACGCCCTTCTAGGCTGACGGACGGCGGTCGGTGTCTCGCCCGGCCGCCACCGAGGTCAACGGTCGGGGGAGGCGGACGTGACGGTGGAGATCACCTCGCACGAGGAACTGCGCGACCTGCTGGGGGCGCCGATGCCCCGGGCGGTCGCCAAGGAACGCGCCGTGCTGCACGAGCGGGACCGGCAGTGGCTGGCCGCCTCGCCGTTCTGCCTGGTCGCCACGGCCGGCGCGGACGGCAGCTGTGACGTCTCCCCCAAGGGCGACCCGGCCGGCTTCGCCCTGGTGCTGGACGACACCACCATCGCGATCCCCGAGCGGCCGGGGAACCGGCGGGCCGACGGCTACCGCAACATCCTGGACAACCCGCACGTCGGGCTGATCTTCCTGATCCCGGGTCGCACCGACACGCTGCGGATCAACGGTCGGGCCCGCCTGGTCCGCGAGGCGGCGTACTTCGACGACATGACGGTCAAGGGGCACCGGCCGATCCTCGCCGTGGAGGTGACCGTCGAGCAGATCTTCTACCACTGCGCCAAGGCGTTCCTCCGCTCGAACCTGTGGCGGCCGGAGACCTGGCAGCCGGAGGTGCTGCCGCCCCGAGCCCGCCTGATCAAGGAGGTCGAGGCGCCGGCGGAGAGCCTGGCCGACCTGGAACGCCGCTACGGCCCGGCGTACCTCGACACCCTCTACCGGGGTTAGACCGAACGGCTACCGCCCAGTCGTCGACGAGGGTGACCCCGTCGGGCAGCGGGCCGGGCCGGGCTGGGCCGGGCAGTCGATCCCCCCGGGCCGACCCGTGGCCGCCGGACGTTCTTCCGGGTGGAGAGCCGCACCGCGAGGACGGCTGAGCCGTACCCGTCGCTCCGGTCCTCCCGCCGCTCTGCCCCATTGAGTCCGGCTCTCCACCGTCGCATTGATCGCGATGTTTGAGCAGGTCGCCAATCGGATAGCAGGGAGGCCCAGGGCACACTTCACAAAGGAGGCTCCGATGAGCCAGCCCGCATACGCCGAGCACCCGGCCGAGCACGGGCACCACGCGCCCGCCACCGGCGGCCAGGTCCGTGGCACCAACGTCATGGCGATCCTGTCGCTGGTCTTCGCCTTCGTCTTCTCCCCGGTCGGCATCGTCTTCGGCCACATCGCCAAGAAGCAGATCCGTCGCACCGGCGAGCAGGGCAACGGCCTCGCCACCGCCGGACTCGTGCTGAGCTACATCTTCACGATCCTCGGGATCCTCTGGATCATCTTCGTGTTCGTCGTCGCCGCCAACTCGGGCACCACGGCGAGCTGAGCCGCCGGGCCGGCACGGGCCGGGCGGGGGAGACACCGAACGGAACAAGCATGGGTACGGCGGGCGGTCACGATGACCACCCGCCGTACGCGCGCCTGGCTGCAGACCTGGACACGGCCATCGGCGCCCTCGACATCCGACGCGTCTGAGCCGACCGGCTCGGGCATCGGCCTCTCCGAATGGCTGGCGTCCCGTCGGACCGGCACGGACAGCTGTACGCCGGCGTTCAGGCCCGGAGCGGGCGGTCGGCGACGAGCAGCCCGGTCAGCAGGCTCCGGAGGGTCCGCTCGAAGAGGTCTCTTCGGGGCTCGGGCACCGAGGGCTGGCTGAACGCCGCGACCAGATGCGGGTACGCCGCGAGGTCGACGCCGGCGAAGGTGAACGACCGGGAGGTGGCCTCGCTGCGCGCGAAGAGGCTGACCACGCCGGTCATCATCGCGATCGCCTCGAACTTGGCGGTGACGGCGCAGCGGACGGGCTCCATGATCCGCAGGCAGTTGTCGAACCAGGCCAGGCTCTCCGGGCCGATACCGGACGTCCGGTGACTCACGTCGAGCAGCCACGGGTGGCGCCGGTGCAGCGCCAGTTGCCGGCGGCCCAGCTGCAGCATCGCGTCGAGCCAGTCGCCGTCCGCCTCCGGGTACGGCCGCAGTTCGCCCGCGACCCGGTCGGTCATCAGGTCCAGCAGGTCCTCCCGGGACGACAGGTACCGGTAGAGCGACCCGGCGCTGGTGCCCAGCGCGGTGGCGACGGCCCGCATCGACACCGCCGCCAGTCCTTCCGCGTCGGCCAGGGCGATAGCGGCCGCGACGATGGCGTCCCGACTGTGCGCCGGGGCGGGCCCGCGGCTGCCGCGTTCGGGCCTCGTCCAGATCGGCTGCCGGGACGAGCCGCCCTCGTCGGGATTCCTGGGTGCGTCGCTCACGGATCCACTGTAAACTGCAAACAGCGTTCGCGGTTGTTCGAGAGAAGGGCGGGCGAGTCATGGAGCGAATCACGGCATCCGACGGTGCGACCATCGTGCTGCACTCCACGGGATCCGGACCCGGGATCGTCGTGGTGCACGGCGGCGGGGTCACCATCGACGTGTACCGCCGGCTGGCTGCGGCCCTGGCCGACCGGTTCACCGTGCACCTCTACAACCGGCGGGGGCGGGCGGACGCCCCGCCCAGGTCGGAGCCCTACACGTTTGAGCAGGACATCGACGACCTCGCCCTCGTACTGGAGCACACCGGCGCCGGGAACGTCATCGGCCACAGCTCCGGCGGCTTCATCGTTCTGCAGGCCGCGCTCCGGCTGCCGATCGACCGGCTCGCGCTCTACGACGCGACGGTCTCCATCGATGGCGGCTTTCCCACCGCATGGCTCGACGCCGCGCGCGAGGCGCTGCGCGCCAGCGACACCGCCCGGGCCCTCGCCATCACGGCTGGCGGCATCAACACGCAGATGGCGGCGTCGAAGCTGCCGCTCGGCGTCCGGACCGCGATCTGCCGGGCGTTCCTTCGCACCCGGATCGGTCGAACGATGGGCGACCTGCTGCCAATCACCCTGGACGAGTCGCACCAGGTCCGGGTGCACGACGGTCCCGCCGACCAGTGGGCGGGGGTCACCGCCGAGGTGCTGCTGGCCTGTGGGGCCGACGGCCCGCCCTACTACGTCGAGCTCAACGAGGCGCTGGCCCGAGCGCTGCCCCGAGCCCGGACCCTGCGGATCCCCCGCAGCGGCCACGACGCCATCAACAGGGCGCACCCGAGGCTCGTCGACCCGCTCGCCGCGTTCTTCGCGGCCCCGGTGACCCCGGAGCGGGCGGATCAGGTGTGAGGCCGTTCGGCGGATTGACCCGTCATCGCCGACGGCGCGTACGGGATCGTCGCTCAACCCGCCTGGTAGCCGGAATGAACTCCGGCTCGCACGGCTCGGCGGCCGCCGGTAGACCTCGACCGGACGACCGTCCTCGGTGACAGGGCCAGGACCGCGGCTCTCCCAACGTTCCAACGTGGGCCAGCGCGACTCCCCCTGCGACCCCTCTCGGCGGGCGCCGGATGCGACGTCAGCGTCTCTGGTCGAGACGCCGAACTGTCACCTCACTGCGTCGAGGTCACAATGCAGCGCCGCAGCTCCTCAATCGCTTCCGGCGCGCCCTCGACCGTGACGCCGCTCGGCTCGCCGGTCCGCTCCCGGCCCCACAGCCAGCGCAGCACCGGCGTCGGCGGGCCGCTCACGATCACGTCGGCGGCGTCGTCCGCGCCGTGGTCCACGGTGAACAGCCCCGGGCCGCCCCGCAGGCGCCACGCCGCGCCGTCGGTCCGCACGGCGTACGACCGGCCGGGCGAGCCGGCCAGGATCCCGGTGAAGTAGTCGGGCCACTCGGCCACGGAACCGGAGTACGACGAGGAGTGGCTCGTGCTCGACGCCGTCGACGGTCGCGTCCTGGGACGGGCCTCGACCGACACCGCGGCCGCCGGCTCCCACCACGTCCCCCACCCCGACCTCGGCAAGATGGGCCTCAGCGTTGGCGAGGGCCAGGACGGCGTGCCGCTGCGGTGGGGTCGGTGGGACGGCGCCCGACTCACCGTCACCCGCATCGGGGATGACGACCGCTGCCTCATCGACGTCAGCCCGCGCGGGACGCGGTTCCTCACGGTCGCCCACGAGCAGGGGGAGCTGGCGATCCATCGCCTTCCCGACGGTGCGGTGATGCACGAGGTCGCCGCCTACCACCGGCTTCCGCCGCATTCCAGGGCGCCGTCGGACAGCGAGGAGGAGCCCTTCTGGGACTACCAGTGCGGCCTCGTCGACGAGCGCACGGTGATCGCGAGCACCGGGGAGAGGGGCGAAGAACATCAGGATCTCGTCGAGCAGCCCGGCCTGAATGCACTGCTTGGCGACGTTCGCGCCGAGTATGTTCGCGTACTTGCGGCTTGCCACCGGAGCCCGCCTCCGCACTACCCGGCTCGGCGCTGCTGCCGCATCCGACCTGCGGCCGTCCCGCGGGGGTATTACGGGTGATACTCGCCCCGGGTGCGTGGGAGCCATTGCGGGTGTTGGTCCCGGACGTACGTGGTGAGGGCCTCCCGCATTTCGCAGGCGAGGTTCCAGGCGCTGGGTGAGTCTGCGGCCCAGGCGCGTAGCTGGACGGCGACTGTTTGCGGTGTTACGTCGACCATCTGTAGTTGCCATTTGTTGTCGCGTTCCCACAGCGCGTTCACCTCCAAGAGGCGTTGCGCCTCGCTGCGCAGCTCGTTCAAATCGGCGGTGAAGTCCAGGTGCAGGGTGACTTCGCTGATCACCCGCGCGTCGTGTCGGGTCAAGTTTTGGAAAGCGCGTTCGGTGAAGAAGGTGGTGGGCACGGTTAGCCGCCGTTCGTCCCACATCCGCACGACGACGTGGGTAAGGTTCACCTCCTCGACGCGGCCCCACTCGTCGTTCACCACGACGACGTCGTCTTCCTGCATGGCGTGGGCGACAACCACCTGGAGTCCGGCGAGGACGTTGCCGAGCGTGCTCCGGGCGGCGAGGCCGACGACGACGCCGAGGACTGCGGCGGATGTCAGCAGGGATATGCCGAATGCCCGCACGGTGTCGAAGGTTGTCAGGACCCAGCCGATCGCCAGCACTGCGACGATAGCCCCGGCCAGTTTGCGGAGCAGCCGGATCTCGTTGCGGGTCCGCCGGATGGACGGATCCTTGCTGTGCGGGGGGAGTTGTAGCAGGGCGCCTGCCTCGGTGACGCGCAGTGCCTTGGCCACCAGCCAAGCGAATGCAAGGACCAATACCAGGCGCAGCGCGTTACGGCCGTGGGGCAACCAGTCATTGGGCAGGTCGGTGTATTGCAGTGTGAAGTACAGCGCAGCGAGTACCAGGATGAGGATTGTCAGGCGGCGGCAGGCGCGATAGGTCGGCATCAACAACGACCGGTAGGGCTCCCTCGCCGCCTTCTTGATGGCTACGCCAATGAGCCAGCCCACGAGCCAACCAGCGGCGACGGCAGCCGCGATGACCAGCGCCGTGCGAACCAACGCGACCGGGGCCAGCAGAGGAGCCGGCACCGCAACGTACGACGCGTGCCGTGCGTCGCCGTCTTCGCCCCCGCCGCTCCGCAGCGCCTGACACCACCGAGGTTTATCGAGAGGTAGCCGTGTCCGGTGCCGTCGCGTCATCAACTCCTCGGAGCGCCGACATCGACCGGACAGTCGCCTGCCAGCTAGCGCACCTAGCGGCCGATGGTCTCCTACGCACCCAGCGTCCCGGCCCTCGGCCATGAGGAAGCGTTTCGTACCGTACCGCTCCGCGCCGCCGAGGGTGGGCGTCAGCAAGGGGAGCTTCTTGTGGCCTGGGATACCCACAGGAGGGAATACCCATGGCGACAACGACTAACAGTGCTTTGTTAGGTGGGCGTTGGCCGTTTGCGGCAAATGATTCTGATCTTGCGGCGGCAGGTGCGGCAGGCGCCGGTCCAGGCTCGTGGCTAACGTTCGTCCGGTGGCGACTGTTGGCGTCCTCCGGGGGTCAGGCTGGAGTCAGGAACTGCCAGCTTGGGAATTGCCGATGTCGGCCTGTCTACCGAGTTGGCGGCCTGGTCGCGGCGGTCTCTCGTGGCCTCGGCTGGCCCCTGCTGTCCTGGCCCAATGGCACGCTACTGACACGCCGCGCTGCGCTCCTCGGCGTCGGGCGCAGGCGTTCCCACTGCGGGTCGTAACAGACCAGCCCGTGCTCGTCGTCGGGCATGTCGACCCACCGCCGCAGCAATGCCAGGACGTAGGCACGGATGCGTGGGGTTGGTGGCGGTTCCTCACCCTCCATGTACGCGGCATAGCGCTGGTCGTAGACACCAACCGCAACGCCGTCGTCGGCCGGGTGCTCGCCTTCCCAGACCGCCAGGTCGTAACTCATGCCGGGGGTCTGGCTGTCATGCCCGGCAGTTCCTAACGGCGGTGGCCACTGCCACTACCCCTGCCCGTGGCAGCGACTGCCACTGCCCACATGGGCAGTGGCAGCTGCGGCCTCAGCTCTGACCCGGACTCGGGGTCTCCGTGCCGCCGCCCGGCGACTCGGTGGTCCCACCCGGGGCCGGCGTGGTGCCGCCCGGGCTGGGCGTGCCGCTGGCGGTGGCCTGCGGCACCGGGATGCCCAGCTGCTGAGCCAGCTGCACCAGCGCGTCGTGGTGCGCCTGCAGCGTCGGCAGAGCGGACTTCGCCAGCTGGACCACCGACTGCTCGGAACCCTGCGAGATCTCCGTCTGGGTGGCCTGGATGGCCTGGACGTGGCCGGCCAGCTGGCTCGTCACCCAGAGCCGGTCGAACTCCTCACCGGTCTTCTCCACCTTCTCGATCTGGTCGAGCACCGACTGCTGGTCCGCGGTGGGCTTACTCGGCAGATCCACGTTGAGCTTCTTCGCGGTCTGCTTCACCGTCTCGTCCAGCTGGGTGTGGTCCGTCTTGAACATGGCGCCCAGGTCTTTGATTTCCTGGTTCTGGCTCTCCTCCTGGGCCTCTTCACCCGCCTTGATCTCGAACAGGTTGACCTGATGGAGCGCCTTCAGATATTGAGTGTCCTGCTTCGACGGCTGCACTGCGGCCTGCGCCACCCCGGCCGGTGCAATTCCCACCAGCACCAGCGCGGCCAGCAGGCCGAGGCGTTTGATACCCGACATGCTTCCCCCCTTGAGACGTTGGACCGCACGGATACCCTGCTGACCGGGGTTATTCCTGCGATTCACCTGTCCGGGGCGGGGCGGGGCGCACGGGCGGTTTTGGGCCGGGCGGGGTGACCAGGTACGCGGCGTCCTGATGCCACCAATGCCACCGCCCGAGGTGGGGGGAGTGCGATCGGACGGCTACCGAGCGCCGGCGCAACGACCCGAACATGCCGGTCGCCCAGGTTCCTGCAGAACGCACCCTGCTGCTGGTGGCCGCCGAGGACGCTAAGGTCCTCGGCTCACCGACGGACCACCGCCGACGGGCCACCCGATCCCGTCGCCACTCAAACTACGCGCTTTGCAGACGCAGCCAGTCGAAGAAGGGAACTCCTGGCTCGGCCGCTTTGTACTCAATCCAGCTAGTGAGCTTATCGACCTGGTCCCTGATCCCGTCTGCGTACGATGCGGGTAGAGCGCCGGATGGGGAGCTCTCGATGATGCGCTCGGCCTCTCGGGCGGTCTCAAGCCACTCCCCGGCCCCACCGTCGACTGGTCCTCGGCCCAAGTTCCACTCGTGGGTTCCATAGCCCACCCGGTCAAGCAACAGCTCGGCGAGCAGCCGCCAGGTCATCACATCGTCGGGATCCAGGGCGAGAGCCTCGCGAAGCAGTCCACCGTACGCATCTTCGTCCTCCCGGAACGACAGGACCCGACGGAGATCCAGGCTGACGGCTACACAGACTTGATATAGCCATCGCAGCTCGGGAACGCACGGTTGGGCGAGCCGTTCGAGTAGCGTCGGCAGGATCACCCGCTCGGCGAGCCCGGCGCGCAGGATTGACCCAAGCCAGAACTTGTCGGCAGTAGTAGGAGTCACATCAAGCCACCGCCAGCAGATGGCGTCGGTGACGATCCCACGGATCAAAGCCGGCGCTGTCACCACTTGAGCGGCGAGTTCCTGACTTTGCTGTTCAATGGCTCTCCGCTCCGCCTTCCACTCCTCCAGTCGCCCCTGCGGGATGGGCGCCGGACGCAGCAACGGCACCAATAGATCACGCAGGTCATCAGACAAGAGATCCAAGGCGGCCGGCTGAGGCACTGACATAGGCAGATCATGCCTGCCGCTCGCTCGACACCTTTCCCGCCATCCCGTTCGCCGTCGACCCGCCCCTTTGGGAGCGGGCCGCTGCCCGGGCTGCCAATTCCGACGGGCCGTGACGCAGGTACGGGCGCTGGCGGCCCGGGCGGTGGTCTGCTCGGCTTCGCCCGGGTCGACGGTGGGCGGTCGCCAAACTGTCCGCTGTGGTCGAGTGAATGAAGCTTTGGCTGCTCGCTTGGCTGTTCGGGGCTGCTCGCTTGGCCGTTCGGCTTCGCGACGGCGTGGTAAAGGCCCAGGTCATGATCGGCGATCAAGCCGGTGACCTGGGCCTTCCTCTGGAGCCGCCTGACGGAATCGAACCGTCGACCTACGCATTACGAGATCAAGTTGCCCACAACGGTCTACCTGCCCCAACCCCGCCTGGCCTGCGGAAACCCCTCTCGGCATCTCTCAGCGTCGGCGGCCGGGGCTCGACCTCTGGAGGACTGGATGAGGACTGAGACGGGCAACGCTTACGGCCATCTGATCCGTAGATTCCCAAGACCATGAGCCTTTTCCAACCTCCCACGTCACAAACAGCACTCCCTGCCCCGCCGGCTACGGCGTGGCCGCCTCCCGCAGGCGTAGGTGTCAGGGCTCGGCTGCGAGCGCGTCCTGGCGCGGCTTGAGCCTGACGTCGACCCGAGAGGTCAGATCCCGGCTCAAGCCGCCGCGCAGGAGCCGAATCCACGTGGGAGGCGCGCGACGGTGGGGTCGGCCAGGGTGAACGCGACCGGGGTACCCGGTGCGCCCCAACCGAAGCGGATGGCGTTTGGTCTTCATCCCGCAAGGTGCCCTGTGCTTCTTCGCACACGCGACTCAGCTTTCGAATTGACCAAGAAAAGGAACCTGGAATGGAGGGTGGCAGCACCGGGGGCCACGTTAGTTCGCTCGCGCACGCCCTTGCGCCGCGTTGTCCCGTTGCGGAATCGTCAATCGGTCCGGGTGCGGAGGCTCCGCGCCAGGGTGGGGATCATCACCGTCGCAGGGACGAGGTGTAGCCCGAGGAGGGCGGTGGTGGTGGCGGTGTTTGCCCCGGAGAGGAGGGGCGGGACCAACGAGATCGCGGTCAGCGACACTGCCGTCCACACGAATCGCTCGGCGGGGCGAGCGCTCCAACGAAGAAGAGCGACGGCAATGACGATGCCCACGACCGAGAAGAAGCCGGTCACCACGGCGAACCCGGACAACGGGATCGTCTCGCCACCATCGGGGACCTCGAAGTCGACGCCAACGGCCTGGGCAAGCGCAGCGGCGAGGGTGGCGGTGGCCACCATCGCTGCGAGCGTGGCAATGAAGCCGGTGCCGGCGAGCCCGCGGAGTCCGTGGGTGTGGCTGGTCTGGCCCGATGCCCGGCCTGCGACGACCCCGGTGTCATTCATGCTGTTCATGTCGTTCCTCCATCATTCGGTAACTGGCGTACGGGGTGTGTTGACTGGCATGTGACGGTCCTGGCCCTGGGCGTGACGATGCGCACCCTCGCCGTGCGACGGCCGGGGTTCCGCAGGGCGCGGACGCCGGTGCCGCGGAGCCAGAATCCGGCGTCGCGTCCGAGGACCGGCCCGGGCTCGCCGTCGCGCAGCTCCAGCTGCACCCGCCCGCGGGTGACGACGCCGAACGCGTCGCACCACTCCGCCGCGACCACCGCGACACGCGCGCCACCGCGCAGCGCGAGCGTCCACACCGGGACTACTCCGTGCCGTCCGCCGGCAGGCGCTCCGGCAGCCCGAGCCGCGGGAACTGGTCGTCGTGGAAGATGACGATCTCGGCGACCGCCCCGCCGGTGACGCGCAGGACGTCGATCGTCAGCGGCAGGTACGCGTCCTCCCGCTCCCGCCAGAGGTAGAAGGCGACGGCGGGCTGCCGGTTCACGGAGGTCAGGACGCCGCGCAGGTGCCCCATGTCTGCGAAGCCATCCTCCACCCAGTCGTTCACCACCGTGTCGCGGCCGACGCACAGGCCCGGCGTGGGCGGCATCGAGCAGCGGACGTCGTCCCGCAGCATGGCGGCAAGCCCGTCGATGTCCTTGGCCACGCTCGCGTCGGTGAAGCGGCGCACCAGCTCACGCGTCCCGGCGTCCTCCTCGCCCCCGGTCCAGTCCTGCCGCTCGGCGGGCAGGTGCTCCCGCATGCCGGCGCGGGCCCGCTGCAGCGCGCTGTTCACGGAGTTGACGGAGTCCCCGAGGAGCTCCGCGACGTCCTTCGCCGGCCAGCCGAGCACGTCCCGCAGGATCAGCACGGCCCGCGGGCGCGGCGCGAGGTGCTGGACTGCGACCAGGTACGCCAGCTCGATCGTCTCCCGCGCGACGGCGACGGTCTCCGGCTCGTCCGCGTCGCCCGCGGGCAGCTCGTCGAGCAGCCGGTCCGGGTAGGGCTGCAGCCACAGCACCTCGCCGCCGGTCGCGGGCTCCGGGCGGCACTTGGCGAGCAGGTCCAGGCAGGCGTTGGTGGCGATCCGGTACAGCCAGGCCCGGAACGTCGACCGCCCCTCGAAGGTCTCCCGCCGCCGCCAGGCACGGAGGAACGTCTCCTGCACGGTGTCCTCGGCGTCCTCGAACGACCCGAGCATCCGGTAGCAGTGCACGTGCAGCTCCCGCCGGTGCCGCTCCGCCAGCCCCGAGAACGCTGGCTCGTCGACCTCGCCCAGCCCGCTCCCGCCCAGACCGCTCCCGCCCAGACCGCTCCCGCCCAGACCGCTCTCGCCCAGACCGCTCACGCCCAGACCGCTCACGCCCAGCTCCTCCAGCCGCGTGTCCGCACTCATCACGTCATCCTTCCGTCTCGTCGTGTCCCGTCGTAGGTGTGACGGGTGCGGGCGCGACAACTCATCACTAGGGTCGGTCGGCATGGCTGAGCGTTTCTCATCCTTGGTAGGTCGGGTTTTCGACGTGGTGGAGAACGAGGATGGCCTGCACCATTGCGGTCGTCCGGGAGGGGCTGCAGCGCAGCTTGGTCAGGATTTTCCAGGTCTTGAGGGTGGCGACGGCGCGTTCGCCGCGGCAGCGGATCCGGGCGTGGGCCTTGTTCACGGCCTTCTGCTGGCGCGACAGCTTCGGCCGGTAGCGGTGCCGCTTGAACGGGGTACGCACGGAACCGCCGGCGCCTTGATACGCCTTGTCCGCGAAGGTCATCACGTCAGCGTTGGTCAACGCGGCGATGATGCCGTGGGTTCGCGCAGCAGTCAGGTCGTGTGCCGAGCGGGGAAGTACCGCCGACGCCCAGACGAGGCGTCCGGCCGCATCCGCGATTACCTGCACGTTCATCCCGTGCCGTCGGTGCTTCCGGAGTGGTACGGCTTCTGATCGTGCACGCGGTCGATCGGGATCAGCGTGCCGTCGAGGATGACGTAGGCCAGCAGCCGGATCCTGGTCATTGCCTCGTGCAGGTCGTTGGCGGCCGCGGCGAGCAAGGTGATCGCCTCGCGGATATAGCGCCAGGCGGTGGCAACCCCGACCTGGAATCCGGCGGCCAGGCGGGTGAGGGTGTCGCCGTTGCGCAGGTGGGCCAGGGCGAGCAGGGCCTGCCGGCCGGGGTCGAGTCGGCGCCAGCGGGATCGTCGCTGGTGGCGGTGGGTGCGGATCAGGTCGGCGAGGTGGTTCAGCGATCGGGTGGACAGCGGGATCGAGATCACCGCCGCGAGATGCCGGGAACGCCTGCTCGCGGTAGGGGAGTGGGTCACAGCTCGTGCCCGCTCGTGCCCGTCCGGGGCACCGGCTACTGGCACGCAACCGACATCTGATGTCCGCTTGCGAATCGGACAAGACCAAGAAGTGAGCATGGCGGCGGCGCCTGCTCGCGTGAGTCTAATGCGTCCTGATTTGACCTGGGTTGGCATCGACTTGTGGCCCTTGGATGGCCCGGGAGTCTCACCCGTGTCAATGAAATCCTAAGCTGTCGCGATGTCGGAGGAGCATGGATCGATCGACCTGGACGAGCACAATCATGAGTCCGCTGGTCCGGGCAGCATTCCTGACGACCGCCTGCGGGCCAGACAGACGACCGTCCTGCGCCTTGTCGCTGCCTTCGTAGCCGGCGGCGTGCTTGGCGCTATTGGTGTCAACGAGATGCGCGACTCGCGCGAACAACGGGAGCGGACCGCTTCGGTCGTACTCTTGGCCGTCCCCGCGTCGGCCGGCAGCGGGAATCCGAACGGCACAGGTCTCGTCCAGCTGAGCGGGCAACTAGCGCTGATCAACGCTGGCCCCGCGCCAATCACGGTCAGTGCCGCCAGGGCGCAGGAGCCGGGTGTCATCATCCATGACACCGGTCAGACCCGGCTGTTGCCCTCTGGCGGTACCGACCGAATCGACGTCAAGGTGCTGATCGACTGCGACACGGCCCTGGAGAGCGGCCCGTTGCCGATGCAGTTTTCGGTCAAGACCGATGACGAGCAAGTCAGAGAGGTCCGCCACCCCATCGCCCTCGTTGAAAGCGTCTGGCATGAGGCGATTGAGCGCACGTGCGAATCAGCCTATGGGGTGTTGGACAAGGACAGCAACGTCCGCCGGCTCGGATGAGACCTGTCCCCATACAACGAGTAGCGCCCTTCCGGATGATCTCCGGAGGGGCGTTTTCTCTGCTCAACGGCTGCGCGCCCGAAGGGACTCGAACTCCTAACCTTCTGATCCGTAGCCTGGGCCCGGCTGTCCAGCCCCGTGCAGGAGGGTCAGCAACTACTGGTCTCAGCGCTTCACTCGTCCGCTGCTGCGTCGGTCCGTCCAGTGCCGTTGCTGTCATCCGTTGCTGTCACTGCTGTCAGCTCGGCAAGCAGCTCCTGCGAGGGCTGCAAGGGCGCGAGGAGGTCACCCACGTATGCGGCACGCTGCTCCTCGCTGGCGTCCTGCCACCACTTGCCTGCTTCGGCCACGTGGTCACGAACGGCCTTGACGCGGTGAGGATGAGCGTCGGCCCTCCGCCAGTTACGCCATTCCCGGCTCGGGTCGGCGGCCTCAAGCGCATCGGCCAGGCGGTGCTGGATGGCGGCGATGAACGGGCTGCCCGCATACACGCTCCCGAGGTCATCGGACTTGCACTCCATGAGCATCCGATGAAGCGCCAAGACCTCGTGGTAGCCCTCGACACGTACCGCCTCAACGTCCACCGCCCAAGCTTGCCCGATGCGCCGCACCGTCAGTTTGGAAGGACGAAGATCACAGCCGCGAAGCACGTGGTGGGCCAGATCAGTGCATGAAACGCATGACCGTTCGTGCCCCCCCCCCCGATGACCGCCCGGGGCACCGGCTACTGGCACGTGGATGGCACGGGAAGCGCCATGCGCATGCGCGTTGTAGCGTGCGCTGTCATGACGTTGACGGCGGTGCACGTCCCCACGCGGAGGCCCCTGTGACGCGCCATCGGCGGCTCCTGATCGCCGCGACGCTAGCTGTCGCACTGTGCGCCGGGTATCTCTCGGCCACCCTCGGCCATCGCCTCGATCACGGCAGCTCGTGGTGGCACGGGGCTGACGCGGAGTCCCGCGCGGAAGGGCCGAGGACGGAGGTGCGGTTCGCGTTCAATCCCGGAGGGCAAATCACGTTCGGCGCGTCCATCCGCAATCCCGGTCCGTCGCCGGTCACGATCACCGGCATCGCGGTCGATGACGGTCCTGCCGATCAGCACGTGTTCAAGGTCGCGCGCTTGGCGGCAAACCATGCCGTCGATGAGTCCACTGCCGTCGTGTTCGACCCGGCTACGGCGGCACCGTTCCGGTCGATCAGGGTGGGAGCGGGCATGGAGCTGCCGGTCTTCGTAACGATCACGATCCCGAACGTGGAGCAGGCTCCCGGAGCAGGGCTTTTCTTCGATGACCTCGCGGTCGACTACGACGTGCTCGGCCTGTCTCGCCACCAGCGGGTGCCGATGGGCTTCCGCTTGTTCGTCCACTCTCCAAAGGGCTATGTCCCAGACTGACCGGCGAAGACCGGAAACCGCCTTGGGAGGTGGCAGGGTGATTGCGGCCTAAAGCGGATCTCCTCGTCGGGCAGTCGCCAGACCGTCCAGCCTCCCCGGACGGGGGCAAGGTGGAGCGCCCTACCGGACGTACGACCTTGGCCCCGTCCGGGGAGGCTGGTAGCCCTTGTGGTGCCCGGCGAGGTGATCCGCCCCGGCCGATCTCTGAGGAGGGCCGGGGTTCGGGGCGGAGCCCCGAGGTCTTCAAGGGCTTGGTCGTCCCAAGTGTGGCCGGCCGGCCCGGCCGATGCCGGCCGGAGGTCGCCAGCAGGCCGGGGCCGGGCCGGCGCGGCCCGCTTGCGGGCCGCCTTGATCTGATAGAGCCCAATTCGGCAATGCACGCGACATAGCCGATGTCCCTGACACTGAGACATGCTTGACAGTCGCGTCCCACCAGACGCTTGACATGATCGATATTTGGCTTCTTTATCGCGTGAGGTTGCGGGCCGTAGAGGCTGGCACTGGGCGCTGGGGAACAGGCCCGTCACGGGGCGCACGGTCAGCGGCCGACGCCCTTAGCATGGGTCAGTGATCGACTCTTGGCTGCCCGCGCTGTTCCTCCGGATCCGGCCGTGAGGCGCCGGGTGGTCGGCATCGTCGCCCTGGTCGCACTGTCGGTGCCCCAGGTCGGCTGCTTCCCCGGGCCGTTCGACTGCCCAGAGCCGGAGGTGACGGTTGACGCGTCCGTGCACACCGAAACCGCGCGGATCGAGCGGGAGCTGCAGCCGCTGGGCCGGGTACTGGAGGTCCACTGGTTGGAGTGGACCGAAAGCGGCCGCTGCGACTTCAACGTCGGCGACCTCATCTTGCTGCGGGAGGGCGTGGCTAGGGTTGCGCCCGCCGATGTCGCCAGGGTGACCCTACTGACGGCATCCGACGCCGGGGAGCTCCCCGGCGATCGGGTGCCAGATCCCCGGCTGTCGTCCTGGCTGCCGTCCGCAGCGCAGTGGCATAGCGGGACGGGCCTGGATTGGCGCGACGGTGAGGAAGGCTCGTTCGTGTCCGCCTCGTATTGGCTGGACCCGGCGAGCGGCGTCGTCTACTTCCGATCCGACGCCGACTACGACCCAGCGGCGACTCCGACCGCCTCACCCATCGTGTTGCGCTGACTCAAGCAGGCGGACCCCGTCGTGGTGCCTGATGATGGGTCCTCCCTCGTCCCTGAGGGCGTCCAGGATGCGGGCGGCGAAGGTTTCGTTCATCTCAGCCGCTGGTCGACGTGCTGCGCGGTCGTTGCAACGGATGGAGCGGGAGGCGGCCGGAGATCGCTGGCACGAGCATGGCTTGCTGTTCACCACGAAGATCGGCACGCCGATCGAGCCTCGCAACATCCATCGGCACTTCGACCAGTTGTGCGAACGGGCGGGGGTTCGGCGAATTCGCGTGCATGACCTGCGCCATTCGTGCGCGACGCTGCTTTACGACCAGGGCGTGCCGCTCGAACGGATTCAGGACGTGCTTGGGCACAGCTCCCCACCGTCACCAAGTCGATCTACGTGGAGGCGACGCGCCGGGTGCAGCAGGACGCGGTCGACCGGCTCGGGTTCCTCTTCGATGCGTAGGCGTAGGGGTCAGCCGTGGGGGTCAGAAAGATCAAAGGCCGGTCTCCCGTGATGGGAAACCGGCCTTTGACCTGCTGTGCGCCCGAAGGGATTCGAACCCCTAACCTTCTGATCCGTAGCCTTGGCGAGGCCGTCCAGAGCGGTTCGGCGCAGACTTCGGCCAGTGGTCCGACGCCTGCGGCCGTCCGCGCTCGTCCTCACCCGTCCGGCGGCGTTGCTGTCAATAGTTGCTGTCAAGAATCGGGGGCGCCCGCCGGCAGCACGGGCGTCCGGTTGTCAGGATGCCTGGCATGGACGACGACCATCGCCACCTGCTGCCCCTCATAGACGCCTTGCTTGCCGCCGGCAATGCCCTCGAACCTCATCCGGCAACCGAAGAGGCCTTCCGTCCAAGCCAGGGCGGCTACTACTGCCAGCTAGCGAAGCCGATTGATTTCCAGGTTCTTCAGGGTCTACCACTCGGCGAGAAGGTGCACCTGGTGGAGCAGGCGGACTACATCTGGTGCGAGCACTGCTGGGCCGAGATCCGCGGCGGTGGACACAAGCAGGCCGAGACTGGGTGACCTACGGATTATGAGATCAAGTTGCCTACCCCGGACCACCTGCACGGACCGGGACCTAACAGGGGAAAGGCCTTTAGGTAGCCACCACTGGCGGGGGTGTTATGCCGCAGGGCACGGAAATTCGTTGGCCCCGCTCACATCAGGCGACTAGAACTGGGTGTCATGCCCGCTGACTCGGCTCTCGCCGCACCTCGGCTCACCACGGCCCACCTCGTCCTCGTCCCGCTGGACGCCGGCACCGCCGATGCGGTACGGGTTGGCGATCTGAGCGGCCTCACCCCCGGCGACGGATGGCCACATGCGGACACCCTCGACGGCCTGCACGGGATCGCCGCCGGTCGCGCGTTCGGCTGGCTGGTGACCCTCGACGGGGTGGTCGTCGGTGACTGCGGCGTGCACACCGCTGCCGACGAACGGGGGGACATCGAAATCGGGTACGGGTTGGCCGCGCCGTTCCGGGGCCGCGGCTACGGCACCGAGGTGGTCGCCGCGATCACCCGCCACCTGCTGTCCCGGCCCGGCATCCGGCAGATCGTCGCGGGCACCGAGCAGGACAACCAGCCGAGCCGTCGGGTCCTGGAGCGCGCCGGCTTCACCGTCACCGGCCAGGACGGCGACGAGGTGCGGTACGCGGTGGTCGACCCGCCGGTGTCGATCCTGCTGGTCTCCGGCAGCACCCGCCAGGCGTCCACGAACACCGCCGCCCTGCTGGCCGCCGCCGCCGTCGCTCCGCCCGGCGTCGCCACCGAACTGTACGACGGGCTGGCGGACCTGCCGGCGTTCAACCCCGACCTCGACCAGGAGTCGGTCCCGCTGCCGACGGCCGTCGCCCGGCTGCGAGAACGGATCGACGCGGCTGACGGCATGCTGCTGTGCACTCCCGAGTACGCCGGCACGCTGCCCGGCAGCTTCAAGAACGTGCTCGACTGGACCGTCGGCGGCGGACAGCTGTACGGCAAGCCGGTGGCGATCCTGAACGTCGCGGCGCCGGGCCGGGGTGACGGGGCGCAGGCCACCCTCCGCGTCGTCCTCGGCTACGTGTCGGCGGAGATCAGCGAGGTCGCCAGCGTGCGGCTGACCGTGCCCCGCGACGCCGTGGGGCCGGACGGGCTGCTCGTCCGCGACGGCATCCGGGACGAGCTGCGCCGGCTGCTCACCGCCTTCGCCGCCGAGCTGCGCGAGCGCGTGCCGGTCGGCTCGTTCACCGGGTGAGCCCCGACCTACGGGCGCTGCACCCACTCGATCGGGTTGTCGTCGGGTCGGCCAGGGAATCGAACCCGCACTGTCAGCTAGGGAAATGCCGATGCCCGGCTGGTTGCTGGGTTGGCGGCCTGGTCTCGGCGGTCTCTCGTGCCCTCGGCTGACCCCTGCTGTCCTTTCCTAATGGCACGCTAATGAGCTACGAGAGCACGTGGGCGCGGACAAGCTCCGAGCCGTCGAGGCTCTGATCAAGGCAATCGATCAATCACCCGAGAACATCGACGAGTGGATCACGTGGGCCGTGGAGGTCTTCCCGGTGATCCACGACCGGGGCAATCCGGAGGACTGAGACAGCCGCACCGTCAGTTTGGAAGAGCGTGCTCAAGCGGTCGTGATGCCCGAAACGCCTGCGGGCGGCGGCCGGCTCGGTTGCGTCTCCTGCCCGCTCGTGCCCGTTGCGCGCCGCGGTTACTGGCCCACGGATGGCCCATGCCGGCCTTCGGATGAGAAGCAAATCGCGGATGGCTGGTCGGGCAGCTGCACACCTGGTCAGCCTGTCCGCCGCTGTCGGGCAGTGTCGGCATCGGCGGGCGGGCTTGGCTGTACGGATGGCTGTACGACAAGCCGCTGCTGACGATCTGATCCGTAGATTCCCAAGGCCACTCCCCAGTCGTTCGGCGCGGTCCGCTTCACCCTGGTCGTCGCGCTCTCGGCAACTTAACTGGTTCGATTTCGTCCGCCCCAGTTCGTCCCGCTGGCTCCCACGTGTGGCTCCCCACCGGCTGGCGGCGGTCGTGCAGGACTGATAGACAATTACTGATCCCAAGGCCTGCCTCGTCCGTTGGTGCGTCGGCCAGTCCAGATCCACCCGCCAACGCGAGGCGCTGCTATCGTCCGACCGGTGTCTAGGGTGGCCCGCCTTTCCGTCGGACCGATGCTCACGGTCGGCTGTAGCGCGCTGCTCGCCGTCGGGCAGCCGTGGCTCGCCAGCCGTACCCGGGTCCTCGACTGGCATGCCTGCTTCTGCGACCCAGGCGGCGATCAGTCCAGCTTGTTCATCACCACGTTCATCACCTGGTTTCAGACCATGGCAGTCCTGGGGGGTGCGCTGGTCGGTCGGCTCGCGGTGCCTCGATCGAGTGGCCGGGGCCGGGCGGCGACAACAATGGCGCTGAGCCTGGCGGCGGCGCTGGGCGCACTGGCCGGCATTCCGGCGGCCGTCCGGGAGGCGGCGGTTGGGCAGCGACCGCCATACATCGGACTAACCGTGGCCTCCGTACGTGAGGCCGCGATCGTCGGTCTCGTGCTCGGCGCCTTGGCAGCGTTCGGGACGCTTTGGTCTGCCCGGGCGGCTGTCGGCGCCACGCTGGGCTGGGCATGGCTGTGGCTGGTCGGACTGGCGTCAACGTCGCACAGCGGCGGGTACACGGCCGCACTCGGCATGCTGTACGGCTACGAGGGGAGGAAGGGCACCGACGCGCTCTTGGCAGACATCGTTCCGCTGGCGGTCATGGCGGCGATTACCGCCGGCACCGCCTGGTGGGGGACACGCCGCGGTCGACCGAGGTACGCGGGGATGTACGCCGCGATGCTCGGGCCATCACTCGTCCTCGTCGCCTACCTCAGCTCGGGCTTTCCTGCCGACAACACGGGAGGCCTCCAGAACGCGTTCGCCCTGGTGCTGATCACGATGATGGCCGCTGCGGGCGGAGCTGCCGCGGGGGCCTGGCGGGGTCCCTGTCGGCATCGACTTCTTGACCCCCTGATCATCATTCTGGCGATCGCGGGCATCCTCAGCGCCGCGGGGGTTGGCGTCGCGCCGGTAGTCTTCGGCCCTGCTCCCTTCAGCAACCCCTTGACCGGAACCCTTGTCGTGGCAGCGCTCCTCACACTGCCCTTCCTTCCCGGCGTCGCCGACTCAGCGACCGCCAGTCATCGAGATCAAGTTACCTACTCTCCGCGCCCCTGAAGCGGATCTCCTCCTCGGGCAGTCGTAGACCGTCGAGCCTTCCCGGACGGGGCCAAGGTGGAGCGCCCTACCGGACGTACGACCTTGGCCCCGTCCGGGGAGGCTGGTAGCCCTTGTGGTGCCGGGCGAGGGGATCCGCGGCGGCATCTCTGAGGAGGGTCGGGGTTCGGGGCGGAGCCCCGAGGTGTTCGTGGTCCTGGTCGTCTGCAAGTGTGGCCGGCCGGCCCGGCCGATGCCGGCCGGAGGTCGCCAGCAGGCCGGGGCCGAGCTGGCCCGTCTTCTCCGGGCGCTGGCAACGCGCGCTCCTGCTACGCCCCCGAACGGGCCTCGCGACACGCGCGCCCTCGGACACACGAAGGCCGGACACGGCGAGCGTGCCCGGCCTTCCTCGACGTGATCAGCCGAGCGTGAGCTCGAACGCCCCGTCCTTGTGCTTGTGGATCTTGTACGTGGCCGCCGAGGCGAAGTCCTCGCCGCCGACGAACCTGCGGCCGCCCTCGCTCGGGTAGTACTCGAACCGGATGTGCTGCTCGCCGACGAGCTGCCTGGCGACGCCGACGTTCGGTTCGGAGATCCACCACACACCGGCGATGTCGCCGGTGTCGGCGTTGCGGGCGACCACGTACCCGTTGAACGGCGTGGTGCTCGCCACCGTCACCGTGACCCCGGCCTCGAGCCGGTAGTCGTAGGTGGTGGTGCCGCCCGCGACGACCGTGATCCGGTCGGCCCGGTCGCGGTTGGCCTCGCCGCCGCTCCACTGCATGGCCTGCCCGTACACGTCGAACAGGAGCGGCCACTGGTACGGGCCGAGCTTGTCGATCCGGTAGCGACCCTCGTCGCCGATGGCGAAGGCGCCGAAGCCGCCGCCCAGGCCGACCGGCTCACCGGCGATCCGGACGGCCCCCTGGGACAGCGCGGCACCGTCCGGCCCGAAGACCTGACCGGTGATGACACCCGCGCGATCCATCCGGATGACCGGCGGCATGACCGTCTCGCCGGACTCCACCGCGAACTGCGTGGCGCTCCGCAGGTCGCCGGTGCCGCCGCGCGGACCGAGCCACTGGGCGCCGTAGCCCTCGGCCTGGTCCGGCCAGGCCAGCAGCTGGTAGGTGCCCGAGCCCTTCGAGATCATCTGGGTGACCTTGCCGTTCGCGTCGGTGACCTCGCCACAGCCGTCCGGCATCCGGACCTCGTCGACGCGCACCGGGACGATGCACACGCCGGCCAGCGGAGCGCCGGTCGCGGCGTCCACCACGGTGGCGGTGATGCGGGCCAGCGGCTCCATGACCAGCCTGACGTCGACCTGCTCGCCGGCGACGACCGTCACGGAAGCGCCGTCGAAGGAGTAGCCCGAGGCGTTGGCCCAGATCTCGTGGGTGCCGATGGGGACGGTCGGGTAGATGACCTCGCCATTCTCGGTGTCACGCGCGTCGAGGCCGATGCTGGAGGTGAAGTTCAGGATCGGCTGGCCCGTACGCGAGTCCACGGCGGTGAGGCGGACGCTGCCGGTCGGCAGCTTCTGGTCGTCGACCGTGGTGGTCTGGCCCTCGGTGACGGCGAACCGGGCCGCCGCCGACTGGTCCACCGTGCCGTAGGCGTACTGCTGCAGGAACAGCGCCGAGTTGGAGAACTGGACGGTGTAGTTCGTGCCGACCGGGACCTGGTCGACCCGGTAGCGGCCGCCCTCGTCGGTCTGGGCACCGCCAAAGAACTGGCCGTTGCTGACGTAGACGTCCACGCCGGACAGCGGCGCGCCGGACGTGTCGGTGAAGCGGCCCGCCACGGTGCCGGTGGGGACCAGGGTGTCGTTGACCGTCACCGTGCCGCCCGCCGTGACCGCGAAGACCGTCGCGGCGTCGCGGTCCAGCGTGCCGTACGCGAACTGGCCGAACGCGCCCACGTCGAACCGGACCCGGTAGCTGCCCGGCACGACCTGGATGGTGAAGTTGCCGTCCGGATCCGTGCTGCCGTAGCCGGAGCTGCTGTAGTCGACGGCCTCGGCGCTGACGGACACGAACGGCACCGGGGCACCGGTCCGGTCGACCAACCGCCCGGTGATGGTGCCGACCGGCAGCAGCTCGTCATCGACTACCGTCGCGCCGCCAGCCGTCACGGTGATGAGATTCGCCGACGACCAGTCGGTCTTGCCGTAGGCGAATTGCGTCGGGTGCCCCCAGGCCTCGAAGTTCACCCGGTACTTGCCCGGAGGGACCGCGTCGAACGCGTAACGGCCCTGCTCGTCGAGACTCGTGTAATCCCAGTGGCCGACATCGTCGCCGTAGAGGTAGACGGAGCCGCCGGTGACCGCGACTCCGCCGTCGGTCAGCTGGCCCGTGATGGAGCCTGTGTCTGCCGCCTGGGCCGGCGTGGCCAGCCCGGTCAGGGCCAGGGTGGCACCCAGCAGCAGTGCGCCGAACCGGCGCAGCATTGATCTTCTCATGGTTCCTCGGGGTGTGAGAGGAGTGAGGATGTGTCGCGAACACGACCCGCGTCGGCCCGTCAGCCTAGCGGGGGGGCGCACTCGCTGTCCCACACCGGATCAGGTGAAGAACGCCGCGGCGAGGTCCTCGTCAGTGAGCGGGCTGGGCACGACCCCGATCAGGTTCTTGTCAAAGACCAGCACGTCCCGGCCGTGCACCAGGGGCAGCGCGCGATGGCAGTCCCCAACACGATCAAGGTTCCGGTTCCGTTCGAGTACGTGTGGCCGCACGGCGCGCTGCTTCTGGGTGTGAAGCCGGTGACGGACTTCGACAAGCGCGGCCAGGGCGATGACCAGGCGCGTGACAAGGACACGGGCGAGCGGCTGTGGGTGGTCAAAGTGCTCGACCTGGACCCGGAGGCCGGGAACAGGTCCACAAGCGGGAAACCCTCGGCATCGGCGGCCGACGCGTCCTCATCTCCCGCCAGTGGTCCGGCAAGACCCTGGCCGACCACCGCGCCGACCGGAAGGAGTGGGTCAAGGCCCTGCTCCGGATCGCCACCGACGCCGACACCGCCCCGCCCGGTGGCGAACACCGGCATGCCTGGGAACTCGCCAAACCCACCGACCCCGACGTGCCACCCCTCGGGCATCGGGTCCTGCGGGCGATCTCCGAACGCATCCAGTGGCGGGCGCAGCTCGATGCCGCGAGACCCCTGGGTGTCCCATCACAAGATCCCCTTGCCGCAGCCGGTTGGTCAGTTCAGTCACGTGCTCTTCTGCTCGCCCGCGCTCGGTCGGCCCATGCAGGCCTGCCCGTCCATCGCCGCGAGAGTCGCCACCGCGGCTCCGATCTTCGACTGCGAAATCGGCGACGCTGACCCAGAGGTCGTGGTTGACGCCCGCATTCACGGGCACGATTCGTTGAAACACGCTGACTGGGCCCGCTCACCCCAGCCAGCTCTTGATGCGCGCTTCGATATCTCGTCTCGTCCGAGTGAGAGGAACTTTAAGGTCTATACCCTGGGGGATCTGCCAGGCCTGCTGAACGACCTGCGTAGCGCCGCGCCGGACAGTTGGCTGGAAATCCGGTGCTTCCGCGGCGACGTCAAACGACTAGGGCCTGCCGAGGTCAGCTCCAGCACCCCTCACGAGGTGGAGCAGTTCCTGCTCGCGACGGGCCCGTGATGGCCTTGGGTTTAGAAGAAGATCAAGGATGGCTGGTCGGGTGGTGGCTCCCCTGGTCAGCCCGTCCGTGGTTGTCGGGCAGCGTCGGCGCTTGCGGGCAGTCTTGGCTGTACGGATGGCTGTACCGTCCCGGGCCGTGAGCACAGACGTGACTTTGCTTGTCGGTACCGCCGAGCCGGACGATGCACCCTCCCTGGCGCGATTCGCGCGAGAGGTCGCAGGAGTGCTCGATCTCGAAGACTTGGAATGGGTCGGCGACCCTAAGCGTGTCCTTGGTGACGGGAAGGATTTTCGGGCTTGGCTCGGCTTGCGGCCGGACGACGAGGAGCCGGGCCTCAGTCACCCCTTCTGCGTAGACGTGGCGACCGGAAAGGGCGCCGAGGTCGAGGTCGGTAGGAGGTTGTTCCAGGAGCTGGCAGACACCGGACGCTTCCGTGTGGTGCTGTTCCTGGACTGGGAATGCGACCGGTCGACGCACTTTTCGTGCCAGGACTGGTGACCTGGCGGTACTGCTGGGGGCGAGTGCGGCGGATCTCCTCGTCGGGCAGTCGTAGACCGTCCAGCCTCCCCGGACGGAGACAAGGTGGAGCGCCCTACTGGACGAACGACCTTGGCCCCGGCCGGCCGTTCGTCTACGGTCGCCCTCGTACGCTAACGAACGAGACGAGAAGTGAGACGAAGGCAGGACGGCGCCCCGATCATCCTGATCTAAAGGTCGCCCCCGGCGCCCAGACGTAAATCCACGGCGGGCCGGTGCCGGCCACGGGCTCCACGCTCGTAGACGCCGGCCATGTCGGCATCGAGTAACTCGCCACCGAACTCCACCCACAGCCAGTTCTGGTCGATCACGTCGGGCGGGACGCCGACTTCGTCGACGGGCACCAGCAAGGACCCGCCGTCGACCGGACCTCCAACGCACGGCACGTCGACCTTTCCCCACATGTCCCGATCATCAAACGGCCGCGCTGATGACCAGGCAATTTCGCCCGTTCCCGCCTACGCGTCCAGCGCTCCGAGCGCCCTGCCGGGATCATCGAGAGCGGGCGGCGCGCAGCGACTCGGCAGCTGTCAGGAGAGCGGCACCGAGGAGCACCGTGTCCTTCAACAGGAATTGCCCCAGCTGAGAAAGGCTCAACATCCCCTGCCCTTCCTGCCGAGTCCCGGGCGTCGTGGCCAGGAAACTGAGCGTGGTGAGGAACATCCCCACCGCCCCGAAGCTACCGATCGCCGACGCTCTGGGCGCAAGCGGCTTCGCGGCGATCAGAGAGCCCACGGTGATCTCCGTGACCCCGATGAGTCGGTTGAGCTTTTGTGCGCCCAGCTTCTCGCGGACCCGCGAGAACAGCGGACTCGATGTGACCAGCGGCTCGTCGTTCTCGACCTCATACTGCTTGAACTTGAGCGCACCGATCCACAAGATGTTCGTCGCCAGTGCGGAGCGCAGGACCGAGAAGCCTACGGAAGCGAGGTCATCCGCCGAGGCGTGTCGTGTGCCCATCGCTCACTCCTAGTCGCTGTGTCGACGGTCGGCGTGCTGGCGGACCATTACCCGCTGGGACCCGCCACACGCACCGAGGGCGCGCCACTGCAGTGTCGCCTGGCTGCGCCATGGGTGCTGAGATCATCGCAGGGGCATACTCAGTATGCTGCCCACCATGCGACCTGATCGTCGAACGTTGGCGCTCACCGCCGTGGTGGGAGGTTTCCTGCTCGGCTTCCTCGACTTCTTGTGGATCAAGTTGGTGCCGTACCCCTTTGCCGAACTCGGCAACTCCACCGCCACGTGGGCAGTTGCCGCCTTCGCCTTCGGGTACTGGGTCCGGTCGGGCTGGATGTGCCCGGCCCTGGGCGCCGCCGTCCTGCTCGTCGTAGCGGTGCCCAGCTACTACCTGGCGGCAACGCTCATCCAGGGAGACGACCTGGCTGTGGTGTGGGCACCGGCGTCGCTGCTCTGGATGGTCTTCGGCGTCCTCGCCGGGGTGGTCTTCGGCATCGGCGGCACCTGGGCGCGTGAGTCGGGCTGGCGACAGGTTGTCGGGATCGCACTGCCTGCCGCGGTGTTCTTCGAGGAAGCGGCAAGGTTCGCCCGCAAGGCCAATGATCCCAACTACCCCCCAGGCTCCGGGTGGAACGTCGCCATCGACGTCGCGCTCGGTGTCCTGGTCGTCGCGCTGATCGGGAGAACGAGCCGGCAGCGAGCGCTCGCGTTGGCCGTGGCCCTGCCCCTAGCCATGATCATCTTCATCGGATTCGCGGTGGCCGGCGGTTACTAACCTCTGCGCGCTTCGCTCGCCTCGGTCCGCACACGTCTCTGACGTTCGGCGCTGGCTCAGCTGGGAAAGGGACGACCCCCGCCGGGGGGAGCCTGGTCGGGGCCAGTGTCAGCGGGTGTCGTTCCCTGTGGTCCTGCCCTCGGTGTCACGCCTCCTGTAACCACTGGAGTCGGTCGCGCATACAGCGTTTGCTGACTATCTGCTGGCGCGGCACCTTCTGCTCCACCCCCAACGCCACGGCTCGATGATGCCTCCGCCGCCCAAATCCTCAGTTCGACCGGAGCGGGTACATGTCGAAGACGGCCGCCTGGCTCCGTCCCAGCCGGTGAGAGCCATTCTGCGGCGTGCACGTGGAGCCGCGGACAACGACCGGTAGGAGGCCGGGATGCGGAAGGTGATCGCGAACGAGTGGATGACGCTGGACGGGGTGGTGCAGGCTCCCAGCTATGCCGACGAGGATATGACCGGTGGCTTCGGGCACGGTGGCTGGCATGCCCGCTACTTCGACGACCTGTCGATGAACTGGGTGATCGAGAACGTGCGCGGCGCGGGCGGCTACCTGCTGGGGCGCGGCACGTACGAGATCTTTGCCGCCCACTGGCCGAGCGCGCCGGAGGAGCAGCAGGTGCTCGCCCAGCCCCTGAACGCATTGCCGAAGTACGTCGCCTCGACGACCCTCGACGAGCCGCTCGGCTGGCAGAACTCGACGCTGCTGCGAGGCGACATCGGTACGGAATCGAACCGTCGACCTACGCATTACGAGTCAGTCCCCCAGCGCTGGTCCACCGCCTGGTCCTCATGCCGGACCGGGCGCCTCGGTCCGCCATCGTCCGCTCACTGGCGGAGCCAGTGAGCGGGCTCATGCTCCGCTGGTTTGGCTGCTCGCTTGGCTGCTCGACCGGATCCTGGTCCTGCACTGATGCGTCAGGCATCGACTATGTTGCCGAGGTGGAGCAACGGAGCACCGACGGACCGATTGCCCGCTACGTCGTGCCGTTCTACCTCGACATGATGGGAACCAACGCCCTCAGGTACGGACTTCCCTCGCTCGCAGCCGTTGCAGAAGTGAGCCGAGCCGCAACGCCCTCCGATGTGATCGCACTCCTGTATGACAGCTGGCGTCCACGTGTCATGGGCGCCTGGTACTCGGTAGGGGTCGGCGGTCCGGAGGTAACCGCCGCCGTTCTCCACGCCCTAGCCACATCGCGGGGTGCCCTCGACGCGCCGCCCCTTGCGACAGCCGCCGTCGTCCTGGCCGGCCCCGAGGCCGTTGAAGCCCTAGAGCAATACTTCGCCGCGGATCAGGCCAAGGGCTGGGGGGCAAGTGGGGTGATCGCCGCAGCAGCGGACCACGTCCGTCTTCACCACCACGTCGCCACCTCGCTTCCACTTCCAACCGACGCAGACCGAGACACCTTCACCGCTCTCATCGACATCGCCCGCCGGCTGCAAGCCGCCTGACCGGCCTGTTGTCCACGACGTCTCGCTTACAAGGCGCTTTCGGCGAAGGTCGCAGCGTCCGCTGACGTCCAGCCTATTAGGGCTGGAGGCGACCCCCGTCCGCGCTGGTCCGGCCTCGGCCGCCACCGTTGATGTCAACGACTGATGTCAGCTCGCCGCTGTTGCGGCTTCCTGGTCGACGAGGGTGACCCTGCCGAGGAAGCCGGAGATGGTCGTCGGCCCGTCTCGACCACGCTCGTCTCCAAGTCGCTGCTCCGATGCCTGCCGTGAAGCGCGGGGATCACGACCAGGGCGGCTCGCCCAGCAGTTCACGGCAAGCCGTCATGAGCTTCTCTTGAGCGTCGGCGATCCGGGCTTCGGCTTGCGTCATGTCCGCCTTGCCATGGCTGCCCACGTCCAGGTCGCCAGCCTCCTTCACCGCCAACACCAACTCCCCGCCGGCCGCGCTGACAGCGGGGTCCGTCGAATTGGCGGCCCGGGCCCCAACGGTGCCGTTTGGGGCGTAGAAGCGCTCATTCTCGTCCACCAGGCGTGCCACCCCAGCACAACCACCACGGGTGTACTTGTCAGGGCTGGGCGGGCTTGCTGCCGGTTTTTCGTCGGTACAAGCGGCCAGAAGCAGGGTGGCGCCAAGGAGGCACGCGGCGAGAGACCGATTCACCGGCGGATCGTATATCGGCGATCATGGGGGACCGCATCGACTCGGCTGAGTGCTATCCCACGAGGATCGGGTTCATGGGTTCACCTGGGCGGCTGCGTGGCCACATGCCGACTTGACTGTCCGCACTCGTCCTCGAGCGGGTGTCCCCGTTCGGGCAGTTTGCTGTCATCGTTGCTGTCGACACAGAGACGGGCGGCTCACCCACCCGGATGCTAAGGGCCCACCCGAGCGGGACCTGAAAGTGCAGCAGTGCGCGGGCGACGGCAGACAGCACGCCGGCTCGAACCCGACCAGGCCAGCCAGTTGCAGGAGTTGGCCTGCGGCCCCGGCTGAGGCAACCCGACCACGAGTCTCAACCTGAATCGGGTGACGGTCCTCGCCCCCGGCGTCTGAGCCGAGCGAGAGCCAGCATGATCATGATGATTCCGGCGGCTTCGAGGAATGCGGGCAACTGGAGAAGCAGGTCCTCCGTCGCGTACCCCTCGGCCGTAGCAGCTTTGGTCGCATCCGTTCGGTCGACGTGCAGCCTCACCGCGTCTCCGTTGCGATACCGAACCTCATCGAGTTCGCTGGAGAGCAACTCCCGGTGCCGCGCACCGTTGAGGGCGTAGTCCACGGTCACCCTCGTCACCGAGGTCGAGCGCCCGATCTGGTATCGCTCCACGTGGACGACTCGGCCGGTCGTCTCGACGCCGACGCGCACCCTCTGGCCGATCACCGCGTCTAGCCGGGCCGAGAGCATGAGTCCGCCACCGACCAGGAGACTGCCCAGGACGACCGCCACGACGACCCGTAGCCGCCGTCCATCGAAACCGGTCACCGACGTGGGCCCTCCAAGCCGCGGCAAGCTGACCAACGGGAACTGGGCAGGCGCCAGCTAGTGTCGCGTGTCTGAATTGATTTGACGGTGCGGGTGCGGGAGACTGCCTTTCGTGTCTGTTGCTGCCGCATTGGTTCTTCGTCCGGGCGATGGTGCTCGGCTTCGGGAGCTGACGAGGTCGTCGTCGGCTCCGGGCGGGCATGTGCAACGCGCCCGGATGCTGTTGTTGGCAGCCGAGGGGTTACCGAATGCGGAGATCGGGCGTCGGGTGGGGATGACTCGGCAGACGGTGATCGCGTGGCGGGCCCGGTACGAGGCCGGCGGGATCGACGCCCTGGCTGATCTGCCGCGTTCCGGGCGTCCGCCGATGATCGATGAGGCCGCCGTGGTGGTGTCCACCTTGAACCCGCCGCCTGCGGATTTGGCGGTGACGCACTGGTCAGCACGGTTGTTGGCTGATCACCTGACGCGCAACGGCATGCCGGTCAGCTTCGCCGAGGTCGCCCGGATCTGGCGAGCCTGGGACCTGCAGCCACACCGGGTGGAGACGTTCAAGTTCTCCACCGACCCGCAGCTTGAGGCGAAGATCCGCGACGTCGTCGGCTTGTATCTCGACCCGCCCGCCAACGCCGTCGTCGTGTGCGTCGACGAGAAGTCCCAGATCCAGGCCCTCGACCGGACGGCACCGCTGCTGCCGATGCGGTTCGACCAGGCCGAACGCCGCACCCACGACTACAAACGCCACCCGACGACCACACTGTTCGCCGCCCTGGAGGTCGCCACTGGGAAGATCACCGCCGACGCCTGCTACGACCGGCACCGCAACAACGAGTTCCTGCGGTTCCTCAAGCAGGTCGCCAAGGCCCACCCGCGGGTGAAGCTGCACGTCGTGGCGGACAACTACGCCACCCACAACCACCCGAACGTCAAAGCCTGGCTGGCGCGCAACCCGCGGATCACCATGCACTTCACCCCGACCAGCGCCTCGTGGATGAACATGGTCGAGATCTTCTTCGGCATCATCACCCGCCAGGCCATCCGCCGCGGAACCTTCACCAGCGTCCCGGACCTCACCCGCGCGATCCGCACGTTCATCGACGCCTACAACCAACGCTGCCAGCCGTTCTGCTGGACCAAGACCGCCGATCAGATCCTGACCAAAGCCAACCGTCAAAAGACCTCAGACACGCGACACTAGTGGTCGTTGAGCATGAACAAGAGCGTCTGGTGCTCGACATCGAGGAACGCGACCCGCCATCGTGGCGACGGCGCTGTTTCGTTGTACGACCTGCTGTGCAGCCACCGCGACTCGCTTGGCAGAAACGGCACCAGGGCAGGCCACACGTCTGCGGGGCTACTGTCGTGGGGAAGCTCATCCAGGTTGACAGATGTGTACGGTACGAAGTCGTATCGCTTCGCCAACGCCTGCGCGTCCTCCGGTCGCAGCTTGACCACGCCCTGGTACGCCCAGTCGGTTAGGGCCGGGCATTCTGGAACACGGGTTGCCCGAGGTGCGCAGCTGCCAGTGGATTTCTGGGTAATCGCCGAGGTCCGGCAAGTCATCCGGAGGATCCCAATGGTCGGTGCGGACCTTCGCCTCTGCGACCTGCATGGACTCCTGGCAGGTACGCGTCTCCGCCGGATCGTCACCGATGAGCAGGAATCCGGCTGCGGCGCACCCGACGACCGCCAGCAGCATCGCAGCAGCCGCGCCGAATACGGCCACCAGCAGCGGCCTGCGCGTCTTCATGGTCATTAGAGTACGAGTCCTCGGCCACAACCGTCGTCCACAGGTCGCCCCTGGATCAACGAAGTACGAGATCAATTCCGTGAACGCTTGACCGGCAACCAGCTCGTGAGCAGAGGTTCCAGCTTTGGCATCAGGCGGAGGCCGAAGATGCGGATCTCCGCGGCGGGCATGACACCTGCCCACATGCGTCGACCCCTTGACCCCAGGCAACCAACGAGCGATCTTGACCAGCAGTGCCACAATCGCTCACCTGCACAAACAGTCCCCGTCGTCCGGGGACGTCCGGCGTTGTGCGTGCTGGTAGTCACGCAGTTAGCCACTCAGCTGGCGGCCTCCAGGGCGGCGATGACCACCTCGAGCACGGTCACGCGGCTGGGATGCTCTTGCCGGTAGACGGCGACGGCCTAGTCCCGCCACTCGGGTCGCAAACGGCCCTGGCCTCGGCGGCGCGTAAGGCCATTCAGGATCCGGTCGTCTGGTATCTGCGGAGCGCAGCTTCGGCGAGCTGGGTGAGGTATTTGTCGCCGCCGGGTTTGTTGCCCTGTTCTTGGACGACCACCAGAGTGGTTCCGATCCGGACGAGTATGCTGTCGCCTTCCAGCGTGTCAGAACCGGACGTCATGCTGCAGCTGACGTGCATACTGTCATCGCCCAGCCGCGGCCCTGGTGCCACTGCGAAGCGGTAGCTGTCGCCGGCGCGCTGGCCGGACAACGCGACGGTGGGGCAACGGCCGATGAAGGTTCGCAGGTCGGTCATTGCTCGTCGTGCACCGTCATCGGCGTACGTCCTGAGGAATTCGTTTCCCACCCAGAAGTCATCGGGACCCGCGTCATAGCTGAGGGTGGCTGCGGCCATCGCTGACGGAGTCCCGGTTAGCCGCGTGGCCGACAGCAGCGGGATCATGCTGTCCGAACAGGGCACGTCGACGCCTGGGCGTTGATCTCCAGCATCCGCCGGCATGACGGTTGCGATCTCCACAGTGAATCCGGGCGGCACTGAGTCCGTGGCCAGCAAGCGTGCGGACAGCGTCGCCGAGTAGCCTGGTCCGCCGGTCGCCGGAACTTCTGGGGAAGCTGGCTTCGTGGCTGCGGCCGAGCTCGTCGCCTGCGCCGTGGAGGGGATCGTTTCGCCTGCTGATCGATCCGCTGTATGAGCCGTTGAAGAACCGCATGCGGTCACCATGCAGACGGCCACCACCGCGACTAACCTACGCAGCACCATCCTGAGCACCGGGCTGACTCCACCTCTCACGTGAGACGCGTCAGGCCCGCGTGGGCCTCGCAGCTCGCCGCCAATCGATCATCGTTAGTTGGGCCGACACTGGTCCGAACGATCTTTGCAGGACTCGGCGAGTCCTCGACGACAGCGGTGCCGGAGGAGTCATCCCGGCGGCAGGGGTGATCCAGCAGCATCAATCCGAGGGGGAAGCCGACGTGGCGATCTGGGGTCTAATTAGCATCAACGCCGCGGCCTGTTCGGTTACGGTCGGCTGACAAGAGTCCTTCTGCGCCAGGCGCCGGGCCGTCTGTGGGCCGAGCTGCTTGGACTCCGGTGAGGAGGAAGCTTTCGGGCTGCAAGTGCGGATCTCCTCGTCGGGCAGTTGTAGGCCCTTCCAGCCTCCCCGCTATTTGCCATCCCGCCTGCCGCCGACCCGCCCTCCTGGGGAGCGGGCCACTGCCCGGTCCGCCACGTCAAGCGGACCTTGACGCACGTACGGACGCTGGCGGGCCGGGCGGTGGTCTGCTCGGCTCGCCCGGGTCGTCGCCGGCGGGATGGCCCTGCGCAACCACCCACGGACCGCAACGCGCGCACGAAGCCCCGGCCATCCTGGAGCCGTTGCGCCCCCGCCGGAGGCGCAGTGACCGCGACCGGGCGACCGGCTGTCGAGTCTCAGGACCTCAGTGACAGAACAGTCTCAAGACGTGAGTGACACTTCCGGCTAGCCGGGTGGGGACGGCGGCTCGGGTGGGCGTCCGCGGGTGCGTGCCGCGTCGGCAACGGCGATCCCGGTGAGGACTGCGATAGCGGCGATGGCAGTCACTAGCGGCGGCACGAGGAGCATCGGCGGTGCCAGGGCGGCCAGCGCGAGGACGCCGATCCACCGATCCCGGGACACACGGGCGAAGATGGCGTATTCGAAGCCGGCCCGACCGACCAGAAACAGCGCGGGTCCGCCGAGGATGACGGCGACCCAGGCTGGTTGCGTGTGTTCGAGTGGATGAGCGATGACGAGTTTGTCGCCGACGGCGGTGACGACGATGCCGGCCAGCATGATCAGATGAGCGGCCGCCGCCGTTTGGGCAACGCGGTCCGGATTGCGGGCCGCTTCGATGGCGGCGGGCAACAGTTCCCCGGACCGATGGATGTAGATCCGCCAGAACAGGGCCGCGCCGACGAACGACACCACGAACGCCGCCGTCCGATCGGCCGCGAAGCCGGCGCCACCGAGGGCCATCGTGGTGACCAGGATCAGCTCGCCGAGCGCGATGATGAAAACTTGCTGGTACCGCTCGGCCAGGTGCTCAGCCACAATCGGAAACGGCGATATGGGCGAGCGACGCAGCCCCGGGGTCGAGTAGCGGAGGGCGGCGCCCGTGTAGTCCATGGCAACCGCCAGCGTCCACAGGACCGCGCGCCCCGTATCGGGCACGAGCGCACCCGCGATCCACGGCACCGCCGAGGCACCGAACCAGGACAGCGCCCGGATGCTTCTGCCCTGCGACTCGTGGCCACGCAGGGCGAGGACCAGGAAGAGTTGGCGGCCGACATGGATGCCGACGTACATGCCAGCAAAGACCAGACCTCGCGCGCCGAATGCGTCGGGCAGCGCGACCACCATCACCAGGCTGCCGAGCATGGTCGCGGTGACCACCAGCTGAATTTCCGGCTGTTGCGGGTCGTACAGGTCGGTGACCCACACCGTGATGCTCCACATCCACCACATGGCCAACAGCAGCACCAGCGTCTCGAAGGCGCCGCTCCACCTGAGATCCTCGAGCAGCCCTTGGGAGAGCTGGGCGAGCGCGACGACGAACACCAGGTCGAAGAACAGCTCCAGGAAGTTCGCCCGCCGCGGCTCCTCGGGCATCCGCAGGAACCGGGCCCCGCTCGTCGTCATCATCCCGCCCGTTCTGCCGGCTTTACCCATGCTTGGGGCATTCTTACCATGAGGCAGCGCTGGTGAATACGGAGGTGGGTGGGCTGGAATCGGGCGGCCGGTTACACGGGCGGACGACGGTAGAGGCCGATCAGTTCCTCCTATCCCGTCGCCGCCTGTTCGGCTCAGCTCGTCGACCTGGCCTAGGGGGCGGGCGGGCGCTATAGGCGGCTGAGTGTCACCTAGTCGCCGGCACGCTCCGGGTGCGTGGGCAGCTGCAACGCGATCCCGATACGGGCGGCTTGGCCTTCGTCGAGACGAAACCGCGCGGTCCCGTCGGACATTGCCGCTGCCGCCCACAGTGTTGGCGGCCCTACGCCGCCATCATGAGCGCCAGGCGGCCGAACGTCTCGACGCCGACAGCTGGGGCCGACCCGGGTCTGGTCTTCGCGACCAGCGTCGGTACCCCGATCCACCCACGCAACGACTACCGCTCGTTCCGGGAGATCATCCGACAGGCCGGTCTGCGGCAGGTTCGGCTGCACGACCTACGGCACACGGCGGCGAGCGTCCTTCTCGCCCAGGGCGTACCTGCCCGCGTGGTCATGGAGATTCTGGGCCACTCGCAGATCAGCGTGACCCTCAACATCTACGCCCACGTGGCCCCGGAGATCGCACGGGAAGCCGCGTCTCGGATGGAGGGGGCGCTGTGGTCGAGTGAATGAGGGTTGGCTGCTCGTTTGGCTGCCCGGCTCTCCAACGCCACGGAAAAGGCCCAGGTCATGATCGGCGATCTAGCCGGTGACCTGGGCCTTTCTCTGGAGCCGCCTGACGGAATCGAACCGTCGACCTACGCATTACGAGTGCGTCGCTCTAGCCGACTGAGCTAAGGCGGCAACGATCGTCAAGTGTACGGCACGGCCCGCCCCACGGCCGAGGGGGTTCCCCCGCCGAGAGACCCGGACATCGGGCGCGATCGGTACGTTCGCCGGACAGCGATCGCCGCCGGTCGGGACTACGCTGCGGCGGGTGAGCGACGACCACGCCGAGCACGCCCCGGGTGAGCGGGCGGTCCGCCGGCCGCGCAGCCTCGATCCGATCGAGCTGGGCTTCACGCCCCGCAAGCCGGTGCCGTGGCTCGCGCCGTTCCTGCTGATCAGCACCGGCATCCGTACCCTGCTCGCGATGCTGTTCGGGGCGTACCTGGACAAGCGGGAGCTGCAGAACGCGCTGGACTCGAAGCTCGCCAAGCAGGTCGGCCCGGACGGCGGGCTCTGGCTCGACTACGTGGCCGACCTGGGCGACGGCTTCAACGCGACCTATTCGGTGGCGTACCTGCTCGCCCAGCCGGAGCTGGAGGTGGACGGGCACCGGCTGCCCCGGGCGCAGACCCTGGTGATGGGGGGCGACCAGGTCTACCCGTCGGCGGCCTACGAGGCGTACGAGGACCGGTGCAAGGGGCCGTACCAGGCCGCGCTGCCGGTGAAGCCGCCCGGGAAGCCGACGCTCTTCGCCGTCCCCGGCAACCACGACTGGTACGACGGCCTGACCGCGTTCCTGCGGCTCTTCGTCCGCTCCCGGGACCGGAACTTCGGCGGCTGGGGCACCGGCCAGTCCCGGTCGTACTTCGCGGTCGAGCTGCCCGCCGACTGGTGGCTGCTCGGCCTCGACGACCAGTCCGGGTCGTACCTCGACGACCCGCAGCTCGCCTACTTCGACGAGGTGGCCCGCAGGCTGGGGCCGCAGAGCCGGGTCATCCTGGCGGTGCCGGCGCCGACCTGGGTCAAGGCCGTCGACCACCCCACGGCGTACGACTCGATCGACTACTTCATCCGTACGATCGTCGCCCCGACCGGCGCGCACGTGCGGCTGCTGATCTCCGGCGACCAGCACCACTACGCCCGGTACGCGGGCCCGGAACGGCAGCTGATCACCTGCGGCGGCGGCGGCGCGTACCTCTACCCGACGCACCAGCTCCGGGAGCGGATCGAGGTGCCGCCGCGGGACACCCTGTCCCGCCGGGCCAGCCGCACCCGCCCGTACGACCTGGTCGCCCGCTTCCCGGACGCGGCCCGCTCCCGGCGGTACGGCTGGGGGATCTTCCACCGACTGCCGCGCCGCAATCCGGGCTTCGGCACACTGCTCGGCACCCTGCACGTCCTGCTGATGCTGGCGATGGCCGGCGTGGCGGCCAACCGGGTGGGCGGCACCGAGCAGCGGCTGTTCAGCGTCCCCCTGGCGATGATGCTGGTGGTGACGCTGCTCGGGGCGGCCTTGTTCGCCAAGCCACCGAACGCCGGCGGGAAACGGCACGCCCGGCACTGGATCCTCGGCGTGGGCCACGGGCTGGCGCACGTGGGGCTGGCCGCCGCCGGCACCTGGGCCTGGCTCCAGCTGCCCTTCTACGACTGGCCGTGGCCGCTGCCGGTGGTCGCCGCGGCGGTGCTCTACGGCCCGGTGAGTGGCCTGGTGGCCAGCCAGTTGGTGGCGGCGTACCTGCTCGTGGCCGGCGCGTTCGGGGTGAACCTCAACGAGCTCTTCGCCGGGCAGGGCATCGAGGACTCGAAGGCGTTCCTGCGGATGCGCATCGACCCCGACGGCACCCTCACCATCTACCCGATCGCCGTCGACCGCGTCGCCCGCGACTGGCAGCTCAACCCCGACAACTCCCCCACCGCCTCCTGGCTGACCCCGAAGACCCCCCTGACCCCCCGCCTCGCCGAACCCCCCATCACCCTCACCTGACCGTCGAGGAGTTGACCAAGAAGTGTGCGTCCGGATTCGGGGCTCCCGAGGACGCAAACTTCTTGATCAACTCGAAAAGGGCGGAGGTCAGGGGGTGTAGTGCTGGTCGTGGGCCTGGCGGGGGGCGCAGACGGAGGCCCGGGAACACGAGCAGCGGGAACCGTCGGCGTCCAGGCGTACCGTCACCGCGTCCCGGGGGACGCTGTGACCGACCACCTTGCCGTCACCCTCCGGGCTGGTCACCCGGCTGCCGATCGGCGGTGCCGACTCCTGGAACCGCTGGTAGAGCGGGTGCTCGTACTTCAGGCAGCACATCAGCCGCCCGCAGGCGCCGGAGATCCGCAGCGGGTTGAGCGGCAGGTCCTGGTCCTTGGCCATCCGGACGGTCACCGGCTCGAAGTCGTTGAGGAACGTCGCGCAGCACAGGTCCCGGCCGCAGGAGCCGATGCCGCCCTGCACCCGGGCCGAGTCGCGGGCCGAGAGCTGGCGCAGCTCCACCCGGCAGTGCAGGGTCGCGCCGAGGTCCCGGACCAGCGAGCGGAAGTCCACCCGGTGCGGGGCGGTGAAGTAGACGGTGGTCCGGTCGCCGCCGTCGGCGACGCCGAACACGTGGTCGACGGCCAGCACCTTCATCGGCAGGCCGTGCTCCCGGATCAGCCGCTTCGCCGCCACCTTGGCCTCGGCCTTGCGCCGGCGCAACAGCTCGTCGCGGCGCAGATCCTCCTCACCGGCCAGGCCGGCCAGCTTCGGGAAGCCGTCGGTCTCCTCGGTGACCCACTGGGCGGCCCAGACGCACTCGGCCACCTCGGGCCCGTCGTCGGTGGGCACCAGCACGCGGTCGCCTACCTGCGGGCGAAACTCCCCCGGATCGAGGTAGTAGAGGCGCCCGTACCGGTTGAAGCTGACCGCGCAGAGCATGCCCATGCCCACCACCCTACGACGGACGGTCGGCGTCGGCTGTTCCACCCGTCGCCGGGCGGTCACCCCATGCAGTCGCCTGCGCCGGTCGACCCGTCCCTTGCGCCTCGCCCGGACGGTTGACGATCCGGAGGCGGTCGGCCTCCCGGCAACGCGGGCTCAGCCGATCCGGACCGAGGCGCCGTGGTACGGAGACCCGCCCACCGGCGTCCGCCAGGACGACTCGGCCAGGCTCGGCGACCACTGGCGCAGCAGCGTCTCCGCGCCGTCGTACGCCACCCCGAGCACCGAGAGCACCCGGGTGGCGATCTCCGCCGCGGCCAGGGTGCCGACCCCGGGGTCGGTCACCGCGCGGACCCGGACCGCCTCGGCGGAGCCGAGCACCTCGGCGAGCACCCGGGCCACCGCCAGCCGGCTCCCCTCCACCCAGTGGGCGAGCGCGTCGGCGTAACCGGCGGTCGACTCCAGCCGCCCGGCCAGGCTTTCCGGGCCCTCGTCCAGGTGGCGCAGCAGGGCCGCGCGGGCCTCGCCGTACGCCCCGGCGGCCGGGCCGGACCAGATGCCCGCATCGGTCAGCGCGGCGCACGCGTCGTCGTACCCCCGGACGAGCCGGCGCACGGCGTGCCCGGCGGTCGCCAGCGGCGCCGGATGCAGGTCGAGGAAGCCGCGCAGCGCCTCGCCCGGCAGCACCTGCATCCGGCGCAGCAGCGGCCAGACCGGATGGCCCTCGGGGGCGCCGGCCGCCAGCTGGGCGTCGACCCGGGCGAGCAGGTCCAGTCCCGGTTCGGCGAGCCGGTCCAGGGCATCCATCACGCCTCCCCGGCCAGCCGGCGGCGCGCGGTGTCGTCGGCGGCGGCGTAGCGCTCGGCGGCGGTGCGCACCGCGGCCGCGGCGGCGGCCAGCCGGGCGGCGGCCGCCCCGGCCTCCCGGGCCCGGTCGCCGGTGGCGGTGGTCCACTGTCGGTGCAGAGCCCGGCCGATCTCGCCGGGCCGGCCGGAGGCGTGCGCCCCGAAGGCCGGATGCGCGGGATCGCTGGCGGTGACGGTGCGGGCGAGCACGGAGAGCGTCTCGCTCGCCTCGTCGAGGCGGGCGGCGAGGGCGCGCAGGGTCTCCATCTCAGGCCCCCGCCAGCGGCCGGTACGCCGCGAAGGTCTCGTTGTGCAGCTTCTCCCGGGCCCACTGCGCGGCGTCCGCCGCGGCGGTGACCGCGGCCCGCACCGAGCCGGCGACATCCCGGGGGTGGCGGGTGTGCAGCGGCCCGAGAAACCGGACGTCGGTGATCCGGCCGCCGGCGGTCACCACCACCTCGACCAGCCCGTCCGGCGAGCGGACGGTGACCTCTACCGTGGCCACCGCCTGGTCGAACTCGGCCTGTAGGGACTCGATCCGGCGGTAGCGCCGCACCGCCTCCTCGATCCAGGCCTCGTCGATCTCCCCGCGCGGCATCGGTTCTCCCCCCGGCCGACTTCACCCAGCGTGCCGCCATCGTCACTGCGGCACGCTGGACCGTACCGCACGCCAACAACGCGTGTCGATGCCCTGTGGATGAAGGGTCAGCCTCGCCAGAGGGAGAGCATCATCGCCTCCACCGCGATCCGCGGCTTGACGTTCGCCTCGATCGCGGCCCGGCACTCCAGCACCGCCTCCAGCCGGCGGAGCGCGCCCTCGGCGTCCCACTTCCGCGCACCGGCCTCGGCCAGCGCGGCGGTGTCGGTGTGCACCGGGGCGACCGGCGCGCGCAGCGCCATGGTGAGCGCGTCCCGGTAGAAGCCGGCCAGGTCGACCAGGGCCCGGTCCAGGGCGTCCCGCTGCGCCCGGGTGGCCCGCGACTTCTGCCGCTTCTCCAGGTCCTTGAGCTGCCCGGCGGCACCCCGCATGGCACCGGCCGCGCCCCGGCCGGTGCCGCCCGCGCCGAGCGCGGTCTGCAACGCGGCCCGCTCGGCCGCGTCGGCCTCCGCCACGGACGCCTCGGCCTCCGCCTCGGCCGCCTCGATCAGCGCGGACGCCGCGTCCAGCGCGGTGCCCACCCCGGTGAGCCGGCGCGGCACCGCCAGCACCGCGTCCCGGCGCTTGCGGGCCTCCGGGTCGCGGGCCAGCCGCCGGGCCCGACCGACGTGCCCCTGCGCGGCCGCCGCCGCCCACTGCGCCACGTCGGGCGCGATGCCGTCCCGCCGCACCAGCACCTCGGCCACCGCGGCGGCCGGCGGCTGCCGCAGCGGTACGACCCGGCACCGCGACCGGATGGTCACCGAGACGTCGTCCGGGTGGGTGGACGGGGCGCAGAGCAGGAAGACGGTCCGCGGCGGGGGTTCCTCGATCGCCTTGAGCAGCGCGTTGCCGGCCGCCTCGGTCAGCCGGTCGGCGTCCTCGATGACCACGACCTGCCAGCGGCCTCCGGACGGGGTGCTGGCCGCCCGGAGCACCAGGGCGCGCATCTCGCCCACGCCGATGGAGAGCCCCTCGGGCACCACCAGCCGGACGTCGGCGTGGGTGCCGGTCAGCGTGGTGTGACAGCCGGGGCACTCGCCGCAGCCGGTGCCGTGCACACACTGCAGCGCGGCGGCGAACGCGCGGGCGGCCACCGACCGGCCCGAACCGGGCGGGCCGGTGAAGATCCACGCGTGGGTCATCCCGGCGCCGGGGTCCGCGCCGGCGCCGGGCCCGCCGTCGGCCTCGGCCTCGTCGGCGTACGCGTCCTGGTCGTCGGTCGTCGCGCTCCCGGGCCCGACGGCGGCCGGGACGGGGTGGTGCGCGGCGCGCAGCACGGCGGCGGCCGCGGCGGCGGCCCGGCGCAGGGTGTCGACCGCCTCGTCCTGGCCGACCAGGTCGGCGAAGACGTCCGGCATCAGGTCCGGTGCTCCATCGCCACCAGCTCCGTGTCGGATAACTCGGGCTGGACCGAGGTGTCCGGCCCGTGCGCGGGGCGCGGGTGCACGATGCCGGCCGGGTTCACCAGGAACTCCTCGACCCGGCGGGCGACCAGTGCGGAGATCTCCCCGGCCGGCCGGGAGGCGTCCAGCACCAGGTAGCGCTTCGGGTCGTTGGCGGCGAGGTCGAGGAAGGCGTACCGGACCCGCTCGTGGAAGGCGACCGACTCGGCCTCCAACCGGTCGGCGACCTGGTTGCGGGCGGCCACCCGGGACAGGCCGGTGTGCGGGTCGACGTCGAGCAGCACCACCAGGTCTGGCTTGAGCCCGCCGGTGGCCCAGGAGGAGAGCCAGGAGACCTCATCGACCGGGAGGGTACGACCGGCGCCCTGGTAGGCCAGCGAGGAGTCGACGTACCGGTCGCTGATCACCATGGCGCCGCGGACCAGGGCCGGCCGGACCACGGTGGCGACGTGGTGCGCCCGGTCGGCGGCGTAGAGCAGCGCCTCGGCGCGCGGGGACGGCGCCTCGGCGCCGGTGTCGAGCACCAGGGAGCGGATCCGCTCGCCGACCGCGGTGGCGCCCGGCTCGCGGGTGACCACCACGTCCCGGCCCTGCCCGCGCAGCCGCTCGGCAAGCGCCTCCAGCTGGGTGGACTTGCCGGCACCCTCGCCGCCCTCGAAGACCACGAAGAGGCCGCTGGAGACGAAGGGCTCGGCCGGCATCAGCGGACGGCCCCGGATCGACCCCCAGAGGTCGGCCAGGACCGGTACGCCCTTCTTGTCGTCCATCTGCCCGAACGCGCTGATCCCGGCGAAGATGCCGGCGGCGCCCGCGGCGAGCAGCAGCAGCCGGGTCGAGGAGAAGGAGATGCCGAGGTCCGCGATGGGCAGCTTGCGGGAGCCGCCGACGCCGACCAGGAGGCTGCTCAGCCCGATGGCCAGGATCAGCACCAGCCGGGTGCCGATCTGCACCACCGCGAAGACCCGGCCGCGCACCTCGTCGGCGACCTCGCCGCCGAGCAGCGTGATGCCGGCCAGGAAGGCCATCCCGGCACCGGCGCCGACCAGGATCGCGCCGAGGATCGCCATCGACAGGTGGATGGCGAAGGCGAGCACCAGGACGGAGGCGCTGGCCAGCACGATGCTCATGCCGAACCAGCGGCGGCGGGACATGTCCCGGACGATCATCGGACCGAGCCCGATGCCGACCGCCAGGCCGATGAAGATGGCGCCGAAGAGCATGTAGAAGGCGGCGTCACCGGCGCCGAGCGAGGCGGCGAAGAACTTGGCCGTGCCGATCACGATGCCGCCGCCGGCGAACGCGCCGAAGATGCCGAGCACCAGGCCGCGGACCAGCGGGGTCTGGCCGATGAACTTCCAGCCCTCGGTGAACTGGCTCATCATGCCCTGCTCGGTGCGCTCGCGCTCGCTGGCCTGCGTCTGGCTGATCTCCTTGATGCCGAAGAGCACCACCAGCGCGGTGGCCAGCCGGGAGAAGGCGTTGAACCAGAGGGCGAGCTGGGCGGGCTCGGCCCAGCCCGGCATCGCGCCGTCGGTGATCCCGCGCACGGTGCGGTCGAGCACCGCCAGGCCGATGGCGGCGGCCACCGGGGTCAGGCCGTACGTGGTGATCAGGGTGAGCTGGTTGGCGGTCTCCAGCCGGGCCCGGGGGATCAGGTTGGGGACCGCGGCCTCCTTGGCCGGGATCCAGAGCAGGGTGAGCGTCTCGATCAGGAAGGTGGCGATCGCGGCCCAACCGACGACCACTCCGCCGCGGGCCCCGGTGAGCGCGAGCAGCGGGATCGAGGCGAAGAGCAGGAAGCGCAGCAGGTCGCAGATGACCATCGTCCAGCGCCGGTCGAACCGGTCGGCCAGCACGCCGGCCACCGGCCCGAGCAGCAGCGCCGGGAGCAGCCGGATCGCGATCACACCGCCGAACGCGGCACCCTGGGCGGTGCTGCCCTGCACCTGGGCGGCGGCGAAGACCGAGGTGGCGAGCAGGCCGAGCCAGTCGCCGAAGGAAGCGGCGCCGAGCACGATCCAGAGCCGGCGGAACGGCCGGATGCGCAGCACGGAGCGGATCGCGGCTGCGCCTGAACGGTCTGCGGCGGCCTGGCCGGCGGTGCCGCCCTGCTGGTTCCCGGACGACGACACGCCGGACGACTCGCCGTTCTGCTGGCTTTCGATGGCCGTACCTCCACGTGCCGACCCAACGCTGGGCAGTCTCGGTGGAACACTCTAGTCCCGGTGGGGGGCCTCCCCACCGGCGACATTCTCCTGCTCGCCGAGCGTAGGCCGCCGAGACCGACGACCGCAGCCCGGCGGTACGTGAGTGTGTTTCGCATTGCTCCCCCGGACAGTTAGCGTGCACCCGTGGCCATCGACAGCGACACCCTGCGCGAGCGCCTCGACCGGGCGACCGCCCACCTCGACCCGCCGTACGCCGTGGTGGACCTCACCGCCTTCGACGCCAACGCCGCCGCGCTGGTCGACCGCGCGGCCGGCAAGCCGGTCCGGGCCGCCAGCAAGTCGATCCGCGCCCGCGACCTGATCGCCCGCGCGCTGGGTCGCCCCGGCTGGGCCGGCGTGATGGCGTTCACCCTGCCCGAGGCGATCTGGCTGGTCCGGTCCGGCGTGACCGGGGACGTGCTGGTCGCCTATCCGACAGCGGACCGGGGCGCGCTCGCCGCGCTGGCCGCCGACCCGGCGCTCGCCGCGGCGGTCACCCTGATGGTGGACGGCGCCGAGCAGCTCGATCTCGTCGATGCGGTGTGCGCCCCCGGGCGCCGGCCCGAGCTGCGGATCTGCCTCGACCTGGACGCCTCGTGGCGACCGCTGGGCGGGCGGGTGCACGTCGGGGTGCGCCGGTCACCGGTGCACAGCGCCGCCGCCGCCGCCGCGCTGGCCGCCACCGTCGCCGACCGGCCGGGCTTCCGGCTGGTCGGGCTGATGTCGTACGAGGCGCAGATCGCCGGCCTCGGGGACGCCCCGCCCGGGCAGGCCGTCCTGGGCACCGCGATCCGGATCGCCCAGCGCGGGTCGTACCGGGAACTGCTGGCCCGCCGGGGCGCGGCCGTCGCCGCGGTACGCGAGCACGCCGAGCTGGAGTTCGTCAACGGCGGCGGCACCGGCAGCGTCGCCGCGACCAGCGCCGATCCCGCGGTCACCGAGGTCACCGCGGGATCGGGCCTGTACGGGCCGGCGCTCTTCGACGCGTACCGTGCTTGGCGGCCGACCCCGGCGGCCTTCTTCGCCTGCCCGGTGGTCCGCCGCCCGGCGCCCGGCCTGGCCACCGTGCTCGGCGGCGGCTGGATCGCCTCCGGCCCGGCCGCCGAGGGCCGGCTCCCCCGCCCCTGGCTGCCGACCGGGCTGGCGCTGGTCGGCACCGAGGGCGCGGGTGAGGTGCAGACGCCACTGGCCGGCGCGGCGGCCGACCGGCTGCGGATCGGCGACCGGGTGTGGTTCCGGCACGCCAAGGCGGGTGAGCTCTGCGAGCACGTCAACGAGCTGCACCTGGTCGACGGCGACGAGATCATCGCCACCGTGCCCACCTACCGCGGCGAGGGCCACGCCTTCCTCTAGGCGCCACCCTCCGCCGAGGCGATCCGCCGCTCAGCCCTGCGGGACGGCCTCGGCCGCGACCTGGCGGTGCAGGTATTCGCGGATCAGCGCCTTGGCCTCGGCGAGGACCCGCTCGTCGCCCTCCGGCTTGCGGCGGAACGCCAGCTTGATCAGGGCGTCCGCGGCCTCGACGGCGATCTCCAGGCAGAACCGCAGCCGCGGCTCGTCGGTCATCCCGAACCGCTCGGTCAGCACCCGGGCCAGCTGGTCGGCGATGACGCCGTTGTTGTCACGCTGCTCATCGAGCAGGTGCAGGTCGACCACGTCGCCGAAGTGCAAGGTACGGAACCCCGGGACGTCGCGGTGCATCGTGATGTACTCGTCGATCCCCGCGTCGACGCCGTCCCACCAGTGGGTCAGGTCGTTCGAGGCGAACCGCTCGTCGAGCCGCTGCAGGTAGGACTCCATCGTGCGCAGGGTGAGTGCCTGCACGATCGCCCGCTTGTCCGGAAAGAACTGGTAGACCGACCCGATCGCCACCTCGGCGCGCTCGGCGAGCAGCGTGGTGGTCAGCCCCTCGTACCCCACTTCGTCGACGAGCTCGGCGCAGGCGTCCAGCATCCGCTGGACCCGCGCGACACTTCGACCCTGCACCGGAACGCGGCGCAGCGGCCCGGTCGTGGCGGCTGGTGTGGACACTCGGTGCCACCCCCCTTTCGACGAAAACACACCCATATGTCACGAGGCCGTGACTACCGGTACAACGAGCGGGCCTCGATTGCGGTATTTACCAGGTACAACGATCCTGATATGAAGTCAGTTCACATTCATCTCGAGGAGCGCCGATGGCCGGCACCGCCCTCTCCTGGTCCAACTGGGCCGGCAACCAGCACAGCGTCGCCACCGCCATCCTGCGCCCCGGCACGATCGACGGCGTCGTCGAGGCCGTCCGCGACGCGGCGGCCGGCGGCGAGCGGATCCGGGTGGTGGGCAACGGCCACTCCTTCACCCCGATCGCCCTACCCGCCGGGCGGCGGATGGAACTGGCCGATCTGGACACCGGCGTCCGGGTGGCCGGCCACTCGGTCACGGTGCCCGCCGGAACGACCCTGCGTGCGCTCAACGAGCTGCTCGCCGCGCACGGCCTGGCGCTGCCCAACCTCGGTGACATCGACGCGCAGACCGTGGCCGGCGCGATCTCCACCGGCACCCACGGCACCGGCGCCGGATACGGCTGCCTGTCCACCTTCGTCGAGGCGCTCACCCTGGTCACCGGCACCGGCGAGGTGCTGCGCTGCTCCGCCGACGAGCACCCCGACGTGTTCGCCGCCGCCCGGGTCGGGCTGGGGGCGCTCGGCGTGCTGGTCGAGGTGACGCTGCGCTGCGTCGACGCGTTCGTCCTGCGGGCGCACGAGCGGCCCGCACCGCTGTCCGCCGTGCTCGCGGAGCTGCCGACCCTCGCCGAGGCGCACGACCACGTCGAGTTCTACTGGTTCCCGTACACCGACCGGGTGCAGGTCAAGACCAACGACCGGGTGCCCGCCGACGACCGGCCGCTGCCCCGGTGGCGCGGCTGGCTGGACGACGACTTCCTGGCCAACACCGTCTTCGCCAGCGCCTGCCGGCTGGGCCGCGCCGTGCCGGCGCTGGCCCCGGGGATCAGCGCGGTCTCCGCCCGGGCACTCACCGAACGCACCTACACCGGCCGCTCCGACCGGGTCTTCTGCACCCCGCGCCGGGTCCGCTTCGTGGAGATGGAGTACGCGCTGCCGCGCGCCGCCCTGCCGTCGGCGCTGGACGCGCTGCGCCGGATCGTCGACGGGCTGCCGTTCAAGGTGCTCTTCCCGGTCGAGGTCCGGTTCACCGCCGCCGACGACATCTGGCTGTCCCACGGCTACGGGCGGGACTCGGCGTACCTCGCCGTCCACCAGTATGTCGGGATGCCGTACGAGCCGTACTTCCGGGCCGTCGAGGAGATGGCGACCGCACTGGGAGGCCGCCCGCACTGGGGCAAGCTGCACTACCGCGACGCGGAGTCGCTCGCCCCCGTGTACCCCCGGTTCGCCGACTTCCTGGCCGTCCGGGACCGCCTCGACCCCGACCGCCTCTTCACCAACGACCACCTGGACCGGATCCTCGGCGGCTGACCTCAGCCGCCCGGCCGGACCATCGGGTCCACACCGCCACCGAGGGCGCGCACGTGCCGGCCCACCCGGTCGTACGCCGCGCGGTAGACCGCCCGCCGCCCCGGCGGCGTGGCGCCGTCGGCAAGCGCCGCCGCCACGTCGACCAGCCGGATGTCGGGCGCCAGCTCCGTCCAGGTCGGCAGCGCCTCGATCGCGTCGATCCGCCACCGCCGCGGCGCCACCTCGGTGAAGGTCACCCGGGCCATCACCCCCTCCCGGTTGGCGTCGACCGGTCGGGCGTGCCGGGCCAACTCGTTGCCCATGCCGTAGACCACCCACTTGTCACCGATCCGGTGGAACGGCTGCACCACGTGCGCGTGGTGCCCGAGGATCAGGTCGATGTCCGGGGACCTGATCAGCTCGGCGGCCCACGTCCGCTGGTCGGCGTCCGGCAGATGCTGGTACTCGGTACCCCAGTGCAGGCTGGCCACCACGATGTCCGCGCCGGCGGCGCGGGCCCGCCGGGCCGCCGCCCGGATCCGCGGCGGATCGATCAGGTTCGCGCGCCACGACTCGCCCGGCGGGGTGCGGAGTCCGTTGAAGTTCAGGGTGTACGACAGGTGCGCCACCCGGACGTCGCCGACCGGGTAGATCGTCGGGGCTGCCGCCTCGACGGCGCTGCGGGCACTGCCCGTGTGACGGAGACCGACCGCGTCCAACGCGCGCAGGGTCCGGGTCACGCCGGCCGATCCCTGGTCCAGGGTGTGGTTCGAGGCGGTCGAGCAGCCGTCGAATCCGGCGGCCCGTAGGCCGTCCAGGACCTGCGGCGGCGCGTTGAACGACGGCCAGCCGGAGAACGGCCCGGTCGGCTCGGCCAGGGGCGTCTCCAGGTGGCACAGCGCCAGGTCGGCACCGCTGACCGCCGGGGCGACCCCCGCGAAGATCGGAGCGAAGTCGAGGCCACCCGGCCGGTTCGTCCGCCGGGCGTCCCGGCGGGCCTGGGCGGTGACCTCCGGGTGCACCAGCACGTCGCCCGCAGCGAGGATCCGCACGGTCCGTCGCCCGGCGGCGTCCGGGTGCGGTCCACCGGTCGCGCCGAGGCCCGGCGGGCCCACGTCCGGGTGCGTGCCGGCGATCGGGACCGGTCCGACGGTGTCGGCCGCCGGGGCGGCCGGCCGGGCGGCGTCCCCGGCCACGGTCGCCAGCAGCAGTACGACCGCCGTCGTCGCGTACCCCGTCGTCCGGCGCCGCCAGCCGCTCCGCCCCCTGTGTCCGGACACGGCGCCACGCTACCGCGCTGACTCCCGACTCAGGAGCCCCGAGTTGACCAGTGACTCAGGAGCCCGGTCCGGACGGGCCGGACTCCCGACTCAGTCCTGGTTCGCTGAGGCCTGCGACGGGGCGGCCTTCTTGGCGGCCGCCGCCTTCTTTGCCGGGGTGGCCTTGGCGGTGGCGGTCTTCTTGGCGGCCGTCGACTTCGCGGCGGCGGTCTTCTTCGCCGCCGTGGCCTTGGTCGCCGCCTTCTTCGCAGGGGCCTTCTTCGCAGGGGCCTTCTTCGCCGCCGCCTTCTTCTTCGGGGCCGGCCCCTTCGCCCGCTTCTCGGCGAGCATCTCGGAGGCCTGCTCGATGGTCAGCTCCTCCGGCGTCTGCCCCCGGCGCAGCGACGCGTTGAACTCCCCGTCGGTGACGTACGGCCCGAACCGGCCGTCCTTGATCACCAGCGGCTGCTCGGTCAGCGGGTCGTTGCCCATCTCCCGCAGCGGCGGCGCGGCGGCCCGACGCTGGCGGGCCTTCGGGGTGGCCAGCAGGGCCAGCGCCTCGTCCAGCGTGACGGTGAACATCTTGTCTTCCGAGTCCAGCGAGCGGAACTCGTCACCGCGCTTGACGTACGGGCCGTAGCGGCCGTTGTTGGCGAACACCTCGGTGCCGTCCGGGGCCACCCCGATCAGCCGGGGCAGGGTGAGCAGCTTCAACGCCTCGTCGAGGGTGAGCGAGTCCGGCGACTGCGAACGCAGCAGCGAGGACTTCCGCTCGCCGCTGGCCACGTACGGGCCGAACCGGCCGGACTTGAGCAGGATCGGCTCGCCGGTGGCCGGGTCGTCGCCGAGCTTGCGCTCGCCCCCGCCGCCGAGGAAGAGCTCGTGCACCTTCTCCGGGGTCAGCTCGTCCGGCGCCAGCCCCTCGGGGATCGGGGCCCGGTCGCCCTGGGCGCCACCCTCCTCGCCCTCGGCCTTCGGCGCCGGCTGCTCGCCGGGCAGCGCCCGCTGCAGGTACGGCCCGAACCGGCCGACCCGGACGACGATCTCGCGCCCCTCGTCGTCGGTGAAGAGCGGGATCGAGTTGACGCTGCGCGCGTCGATCTCGCTGAGGTCCTCGGTGACCAGCTTCTTCAGCCCGCCGGAGCGGGCGATGGTCTGGTCCCCGGCACCGTTGGCGCTGCCGAAGTAGAAGGAGGTGAGGAAGTCGACCGCGGCGTGCTCGCCGCCGGCGATCTCGTCCAGCTCGTTCTCCATGCTGGCGGTGAAGTCGTAGTCGATCAGGCGCGGGTAGTGCCGCTCCATCAGCCCGATCACCGCGAACGCCAGGAAGGTCGGGATCATCGCCTGGCCGCGCTTGGTCACGTAGCCGCGATCCTGGATCGTCTGCATGATCGACGCGTACGTCGACGGGCGGCCGATGCCCAGCTCTTCGAGCGCCTTGACCAGCGACGCCTCGGTGTAGCGCGACGGCGGCTGGGTGTGGTGGCCCTGAGCGGCCAGCTCGTCGGCGGTCAGCGGCTGGTCCTTGACCAGGGTGGGCAGCCGGCGCTCGGCGTCCTCGGCCTCGGCGTTCTCGTCGTCGCTGGACTCGACGTACGCCCGCAGGAAGCCCGGGTCGGTGATGGTCTTGCCGGTCGCGCCGAAGTCGGCCTCCTCCTGCGAGGAGGAGACCGCCCGGATGCGCACCGAGACGCTGGAGCCGACCGCGTCGGTCATCTGCGAGGCGATGGTCCGCCGCCAGATCAGCTCGTAGAGCTTGAACTCCTCGGCGGAGAGCTCCTTGGCCACCTCGCCCGGGGTGCGGAAGTTGTCCCCCGCAGGGCGGATCGCCTCGTGCGCCTCCTGCGCGTTCTTCACCTTGCCGGTGTAGCGGCGCGGCTCCGGCGGAACGCTGCGCTCGCCGTACAGCTCGACGATCTGCCGGCGAGCCGCCGAGATGGCGGTCTCCGACAGGTTCACCGAGTCGGTACGCATGTAGGTGATGTAGCCGTTCTCGTAGAGCCGCTGCGCGGTGCGCATCGTCTGCTGCGACGAGAGCCGCAGCTTGCGGGCCGCCTCCTGCTGGAGGGTGGAGGTGATGAACGGCGCGTACGGGCGACGGCGGTAGGGCTTCTCCTCGACCCGGGTGACGGTGAACGGCCGCCCCTCCAGCCGGGCGGCGAGCCCGCGGGCCCCGCCCTCGTCGAGGTGCACCACGCCGGCGCCGGCCCTGACCCGGCCCGTGGTGGGCTCGAAGTCCTTGCCGGTGGCGATCCGGTCCCCGTTCAGCGCGACCAGGGTGGCGTTGAAGTTGCGCGGCCCGCCAGCGGGGTTCGCCACCGCCAGGGTGGCCAGGATGTCCCAGTATTCGGCGGTGCGGAAGGCCATCCGCTGGCGCTCCCGCTCGACCACGATCCGGGTCGCCACGGACTGCACCCGGCCCGCCGAGAGCTTCGGCATGACCTTCTTCCACAGCACCGGGGAGACCTCGTAGCCGTAGAGCCGGTCGAGGATGCGTCGGGCCTCCTGGGCGTCGACCAGGTCCCGGTCGATCTCGCGCGGGTTGGCCACCGCGGCCTGGATCGCCGGCTTGGTGATCTCGTGGAAGACCATCCGCTTGACCGGCACCTTGGGCTTGAGCGTCTCGACCAGGTGCCAGGCGATCGCCTCGCCCTCGCGGTCCTCGTCCGTCGCCAGGAAGATCTCGTCGACCTCCTTGGCCAGCTTCACCAGCTTGCTGATCTGCTGCTTGCGGTCGGCGGAGACCACGTAGAGGGCCTGGAAGCCGTTGTCGACGTCCACCCCGAGCCGGGCCCACGCCTCGCCCTTGTACTTGGCCGGCACGTCGGCGGCGTTGCGCGGGAGGTCCCGGACGTGGCCGAAGCTGGCCTCCACGACGTATCCCGGGCCGAGGTAGCCCGAGATCGTCTTGGCCTTCGCCGGTGACTCGACGATGACCAGACGGGTGGTTCCAGCGTTGCTCGGCACGTCTCTCCCCGACCTCACTCCTGCTCCATGCCCGATTCGGGCAGTGTTGCGCCCACCGGACCGCCGCCGGTCCGGATGTCCAACGTAACGCGCCGCCCGGCTTTCGGGTTTCGCGGGCGACAATCCGCCCCACGCGGCGCGCCCCCGGAGTCGCGGGCCGCACCGGCCGGACGGCGCCACCGTACACCGTGGGTAGGGCCGGAAGCGGAACACTGTGACGATGGCGGACCCTCGGCCGAGGGCGACCGGGCCGTTCACCTGTCGCCAACAGGACACCCGGCGGCGGCCCGATCCGCCGGGTCGGCCGGATTGATCCGCTCCGTTCCGGCGACGTGGCGGTGTCCGGCGCACTCCGTCACCGCCACCTCAGCGATCTGAAGTCGATCTTGGCCCGGCCCGGATCCTGGGGCGGGTCAGCCGGGCGGCGTGGGCCAGTCGGCCGGGGGCGCGGCGGGCGGCCGGTCGCCGACCAGCTCCGCCAACCGGGCCAGCCGCCGCCGGCCGCCGATCCGGAACGCCGGGCCGCCCGCGTCCGGCTCCAGCAGGGCCGCCGGCAGGCCCACCGCGGCGAGCGCGGCGCGGACGCTCGGCCACCAGTCCTGGTCGCCGTCGCCGAGCCGGAGCAGGAAACCGGTCTCCTCGGCGCTGCCGGCGGCGGCCAGCCAGAGCCGCAGCCGCCGGCCGTTGAGGTGGAACCCGGCGGGCGGGCGCTTGCGCTGGCCACCGGCCAGCCAGGCCGTGGCCAGCGGGGCCAGGGTCCGGGCGTACGAGGTGCGCACCGCGTACCGCTGGTCCTCGGTCCCCTCCCAGCTGGCGGAGAGGCCGCGCAGGCCCAGCTCGGCGACGATCACGTGCACCCGCCAGGCGGCGTCGACCACGATCGACAGTCGGGCGGTACGACCCATCCGGACCACCCCGCCGGTCCCGGCGAGCAGTCCGGCCAGGTCGGCGACGGACGGATCCGCCGCCTCGGTGCCGAACAGCGACAGCTGGCGCACCGGTTCGGGGGGTGAGTCGGGAGGGGTCAGCGACACTCCGGGACCTCGTCGAAGGCCTGTTTGAGTTCTTCCGAGTTGAGCCGGCTGGTGTCCAGCGCGCTCGCGTCGTATTCCTTGTTGAGGGTGTCCACGGCGGCCTGGACGCCGTCGTAGAAGGCGGTGGGCTGCCCGATGCCGAGCCCGTCGATGGTGTCCCGGGCCCGGCCGTAGGCGTCCCGGATCTTCTCCAGCGAGGACCGGAAGCCCTGGGAGATCTCGTCGCCGTGGTCGGTCTCCGGGACCCCGGCGTCGGAGATCCGGCGACGGGCGGTCTCGCTGGCCTCCTCCGCGCCGGCGAAGAGTCGCACCAGGTTCTCCTTCGCCTGCGCCGGCGTGGTCTGCGCGGTCATCTGCTGATGTGTGCTGCTGGTCAGCTTGCTGATCTCGGCGCGCCAGGGGGTGAGCGACTCGCAGACCGACGCCGCCCAGGCCCGCGGGCTGGGCCCGGCGCCGCAGCCCGCGACGGTGAGTACGAGCGTGGCCAGGACCACCGTGAGCTTTCCGGCGGCACTCGCCCGGCACGTACGCATGCGGTGCAGCGTACGGCCTCCGGGTGAATGTGCCACCGCTCAGGCGGAGAGCCCCGACCCCGACGCACGCGCCTCCGGAGAACCCCGGCGGACGGTTCCCCGGCCGGCGTCGCGCCGACCGGGGAACCCGCGGTGCCGTCAGGCGTTGACCGTCTCCGCGTGCTGGTCCGGGCTGCCCGCCCCGGTCCCGCCGTCGCCGGAGTCGGACATCGCGATCCCCTTGCGCTTGCTGAACACCACCGCGGCGACCACGATCGCCGTCGCCACCAGGGCGATGCCCACCCGCAGCGGGACGTTCCTGTCGTCGCCCACGCTCCAGGCCACCACGGCCGGCGCGATCAGCAGCGAGACCAGGTTCATCACCTTGATCAGCGGGTTGATCGCCGGACCGGCGGTGTCCTTGAACGGGTCACCGACGGTGTCGCCGATGACCGTCGCGGCGTGCGACTCGGAGCCCTTGCCGCCGTACGCGCCGTCCTCGACCAGCTTCTTGGCGTTGTCCCAGGCGCCACCGGAGTTGGCCAGGAAGACCGCCATCAGCGTGCCGGCGCCGATCGCCCCGGCCAGGTACGACGCGAGCGCGCCGGGCCCGAGGCCGAAGCCGACCGCGATCGGCGCCAGGATGGCCAGCAGGCCGGGGGTCATCAGCTCGCGCTGCGCGTCCCGGGTGCAGATGTCGACGACCTTGCCGTACTCCGGGCGCTGGGTGCGGTCCATGATGCCGGGCAGCTCGCGGAACTGCCGACGCACCTCCATCACCACCGCCCCGGCCGAGCGGGAGACCGCGTTGATGGCCAGACCGGAGAAGAGGAAGACCACCGCCGCACCGATGATCAGGCCGACCAGGTTGCGCGGGTTGGCCACGTTCAGCGCGTTCAGGATCTCGGCGCCGGCGTCGCCCACCCCCGCGTCCTCGTACGAGCTGCGCAGGGTGTCGGTGTACGACCCGAACAGCGCCGTCGCGGCGAGCACCGCCGTGGCGATCGCGATGCCCTTGGTGATCGCCTTGGTGGTGTTGCCGACCGCGTCCAGCTCGGTGAGGATCCGGGCGCCGTTCTCGTCGATGTCGCCGGACATCTCCGCGATGCCCTGAGCGTTGTCGGAGATCGGGCCGAAGGTGTCCATCGCGACGATCACGCCGACGGTGGTGAGCAGGCCGGTACCGGCCAGCGCCACCGCGAAGAGCGACAGCGTGATGGAGCTGCCGCCGAGCAGGAACGCGCCGAAGACGCCCGCGGCGATCAGCAGCGCGGAGTAGACCGCCGACTCCAGACCGATGCTGATGCCGGCGAGGATGACGGTGGCCGCACCGGTCTGCGAGCTCTTGCCGATGTCCTGCACCGGGCGCCGGTTGGTCTCGGTGAAGTAGCCGGTCAGCGCCTGGATCGCGGCGGCCAGCACGATACCGATGATCACGGCGCCGATGGCCACCAGCCGCGGGTTGCGGTCGACGTCGGTCAGGCCCCCCTCCAGCTCGGCGAAGGTCGCCGGCAGGTACGCGTAGGCGGCGATCGCCACCAGCACCGCGGAGAGCACCGCGGAGATGTAGAAGGCCCGGTTGATCGCGGTCAGCCCGTTGCGGTCCGAGGCGCGCAGCCGGGTGATGAAGACGCCGACGAACGCGACGAGCACCCCGATGGTGGAGATGATCAGGGGGAAGACCAGTCCGTCCTCGCCGAACGCCGCCCGGCCGAGGATCAGCGCGGCGACCAGGGTGACCGCGTACGACTCGAACAGGTCGGCGGCCATGCCGGCGCAGTCGCCGACGTTGTCGCCCACGTTGTCGGCGATGGTGGCGGCGTTGCGCGGGTCGTCCTCCGGGATGCCCTGCTCGACCTTGCCGACCAGGTCGGCGCCGACGTCGGCGGCCTTGGTGAAGATGCCGCCGCCGACCCGCATGAACATGGCGAGCAGCGCGGCGCCGAAGCCGAAGCCCTCCAGCACGGTCGGGGCGTCGCCCCGGTAGATCAGGACGACCAGCGCGGCGCCGAAGAGGCCGAGACCGACGGTGAGGAAGCCGACCACGCCACCGGTCCGGAAGGCGATCTTCATGGCGGCCTCGCGACCGCCCTGCGCCTCCCGGGCGGCGGCGGCGACCCGCAGGTTGGCGCGGGTGGCCAGCCACATGCCGGCGCCGCCGATGGACGCGCTGAACAGGGCACCGACGACGAAGAAGGCGGAGCGGCCGAGCTTCACCGCGACCTGGCTGCCGTCGGTGTCGTGCACCGGCAGCAGGAAGAGCAGTACGACGGCGATGACGACGAAGATCGCCAACGTCCTGAACTGCCGGAGCAGGTACGCGGAGGCGCCCTCCTGCACCGCCCCGGAGATCTCCTGCATGTTGGTGGTGCCCTTACCGGCTGCCAGCACGGCCTTCGTCAAGGCGCCGGCAAAGACGAGCGCCACCAGCGCGATCACCGCGGCGATGACGACGTACGTCAGGTTTCCTCCGGTGAGGGACAGCGCGCCGCCCTCGGCGGCCAAGGTCCCGGACATCTATGTCCTCCTGTACCGAACACTGTCGCGCCGGCCAGCGGACGTACTGACCCGACGCCTGGATGCGGTTCCGCAAGCGCGCCAACCCGCCCCAGCGGACCAGCGATGAACGCCCATACCCGCTGGTTGCGGGAAGGATCACTTGCTGACAACCCCGGTACTGTAGCCCCGCCGAGTGTTGAGGGTCACACCTGGGGGATGCCGTGTCGGGATGATCTTCGCAACTGTGTTATGAGGAGAAATCTGATATAGGGGACCCTCAGCACGACAAGGCCGCGACCCCGCAGGGTCACGGCCTCGATGCCTGTCAGTGAGCGGTGGACGGTCAGCGGCCGACGGGCCAGACCATCCGCACCTCGGTCCCGACGCCCTCCTCGACCGGGCGGACCTGGAGGTCCTCCACGAAACCGGCGAGCAGGGCGAACCCGACGCCGGTGGTGAGCGCCTCGTCGGTGAGCGACTCGTTGGCCAGCTCGTCCGCGTTCAGCGCGGCCAGACCGATGCCCGCCTCGATCGGCGCCCGGTCCACCACCCGGACCGCGTACGCCCCGGAGTCGGACATCTCCACCAGCACCGGGTCCGGCAGACCGTACTGCTGGTGCAGGGCGACCGCCCGGGTGCACGCCTCGCCGATCGCCAGGCGCACCTCGTCGAGCAGATCCTCGCGTACCCCGGCCCGGCGGGCCACCGCCACGCCGACCAGGCGGGCGGTGCGCACGTGCACCGGAGCCGGCGAGAAGGAGAGCCGGACCGTCGCCATCAGGCGCCGTTGCCGGTGGGGTCGGCGGCGATCGCCGCGTCGACCGTCGGGTGCAGCGGGAACACCTGGTCCAGCGCGGTGATCCGGAAGATCTTGAGCAGCGGCTCCTTGTCGCAGACCAGCGCGAACGAGCCGCCGGCCGAGCGGAGCCGCTTGAGGGCGCCGACCAGCACGCCGAGGCCGGTGGAGTCGAGGAAGTCCACCCGGCCGAGGTCGACGACGACCTGCCGGGCCCCACCGTCGATCAGCTCCAGGAGCCGTTCGCGCAGCCGGGGTGCGGTGTAGACGTCCACCTCACCACCGACCTCGAGCACCGTGTGCTCCCCCACGGTGCGGGTCGCCAGCGACAGCTCCATCAGTCCCTCCTCCGAGAGCCGTAAACTCTCCTGGGCATCTAACCATCCCCGCCGGAGCCCCTTCCGGTCACCGGCGGTGACTCCTCCTTACCCACGCCCCCGGTCGTTCACCACCGAACACCAGTGCGAGAGTGCAGGACGTGAACCCCGCAGCCACCGTATCCGCAGCTCCAGGCCCCGGGCGACCGCCGACGGCGACGCCGGGCGACGTGCTGCGCCGGCTGCGCGCGCGCCACCACGGCGCCGACCCGGTCACCCACGTCGAGCGGGTCCCGGCCCGCCCCGGGGAGCCGGCGCCCTGGCCGGGGTGGGCCCCGGCGGAGCTGCGGGCGGCGCTCACCCGGCGCGGCGTGGTCGCGCCCTGGCGGCACCAGGCCCAGGCCGCCGAGCTGGCGTACGCCGGGAAGCACGTGGTGGTCGCCACCGGCACCGCGTCCGGCAAGTCACTGGCGTACCAGCTGCCCGCGCTGGCCACCCTGCTCGCCGACCCCCGGGCCACCGTGCTCTACCTGGCCCCGACCAAGGCGCTCGCCGCCGACCAGCTCCGCGCCGTCGCCGGCCTGGAACTCGACGGGGTACGCCCCGCGACCTACGACGGGGACACCCCGCGCGCCGAGCGGGAGTGGATCCGCCGGCACTCCCGGTTCGTGCTGACCAACCCGGACATGCTGCACCACGGCATCCTCCCCGGGCACGCGCACTGGTCCGGCTTCCTGCGCCGGCTGGCGTACGTGGTGATCGACGAGTGCCACACCTACCGGGGCGTGTTCGGCTCGCACGTCGCGCACGTGCTGCGCCGGCTGCGCCGGCAGTGCGCGCGCTACGGGCGTACCCCGGTCTTCGTGCTGGCCTCGGCGACCTCGGGCGACCCGGCGACGGCGGCCGGCCGGCTCACCGGCCTGCCGGTGGCGGCTGTCACCGAGGACACCTCGCCCCGCGGCGGGGTGACCTTCGCGCTCTGGGAGCCGCCGCTGCTCCCGTCCGATGTTTCCTCTGCTGCGGCGGACCTCGCCCCGGTGCGCCGGTCGGCGCTGCGGGAGACCGCGGACCTGCTCGCCGACACGGTCGCCGAGGGGGTACGCACGCTCGCCTTCGTCCGCTCCCGGCGCGGCGCCGAGGTGGTGGCGGCGAACGCGCGGCGCTCGCTCGACGAGGCGGTGCCCGGGCTGGGCGACCGGGTCGCCGCCTACCGGGCCGGCTACCTGCGCGAAGAGCGGCGCGAGCTGGAGCGAGCGCTGCTCCACGGCGACCTGCTCGGGCTCGCCTCCACCAACGCGCTGGAACTCGGTGTCGACCTGGTCGGGTTGGACGCGGTGCTGATCTGCGGCTGGCCGGGCACCCGGGCGTCGCTCTGGCAGCAGGCCGGCCGGGCCGGGCGCTCCGGCGACGAGGCCCTCGCGGTGCTGGTGGCCCGGGACGACCCGCTCGACACCTACCTGGTGCACCACCCGGAGGCGCTCTTCGGGCGGCCGGTCGAAGCGACCGTGCTCGACCCGGCCAACCCGTACGTGCTCGGCCCGCAGCTGGCCTGCGCGGCGGCCGAGGCCCCGCTCACCCCCGCCGACCTGGACCTCTTCGGCGACGGCGCCAAGGAGGCGGTCGACTCGCTGGTCGAGGCCGGCGCGCTGCGACAGCGACCGACCGGCTGGTACTGGCGGCACCGGGAGCGGCCCGAGGTGGACCTGCGCGGCGAGGGCGGTGCACCGGTCTGCGTGGTGGAGGCGTCCACCGGGCGGCTGCTCGGCACCGTCGACGGCGGCTCCTCGCACTTCCTCATCCACCCCGGCGCGGTCTACCTGCACCAGGGCGTCTCGTACGTGGTCGACTCTCTCGACCTGGCCGACGGGTGCGCGCTGGTGCACGCCGAGGAGCCGGACTGGTCCACCCACGCCCGGGACGTCACCTCGCTGTCGGTGGTGTCGGTGCGCTCGTACGTGGATGCCGGGCCGGTCGGGATGTTCCTCGGCGAGGTGGACGTGACCAGCCAGGTGGTGTCGTACCAGCGGCGGCGGATCGCCACCGGCGAGGTGATCGACACGAGGCCGCTGGACCTGCCGGCCCGGGAGCTGCGCACCGTGGCGGTCTGGTTCACCGTCTCGCCGGAGTCACTGGCCCTCGCCGGGGTGGCGGCCGCCGACGTCCCTGGGGCGCTGCATGCCGCCGAGCACGCCGCGATCGGGCTGCTGCCGCTGATGGCCACCTGCGACCGGTGGGACATCGGCGGGCTGTCGACCGCCGTGCACCCCGACACCGAGGCGCCGACCGTCTTCGTCTACGACGGGCACCCCGGCGGGGCGGGCTTCGCCGAGCGGGCATACGGGACGGCGGCGGCCTGGCTGCGGGCCACCCGGGACGCGATCGCGGAGTGCGGCTGCGAGGCCGGCTGCCCGTCCTGCGTCCAGTCCCCGAAGTGCGGCAACGGCAACAACCCGCTGTCCAAGCCGGATGCCGTCCGGGTCCTCGACGTGGTGCTGGCCAACCTGCCCGCGGTGGACCAACCGACCACCGGCGGCTCGGCGGCCGGCGAGACCGCCACCGGCGACGCGACGGTCGACGAGCCCGCCGCGGGCGGCGAAGCGGTCGACGCGGGAGCGGAGCTCCCCTCGGGCGGACGGGGGCCGGCGCTGCCGCGTCAGGACGAACGGATCGCCGCCCCGACCGACCTCTGACGCCGCCCGGCCGGCACGCGCCCGGGGGGCCTCGACCAGTTCAACGAGCGGCTGCGCGGCATCCACCAGGTGCTGAACGCCTGGGCGCTGAAGGCCACGATCGAGGGCGGACGCTGAACGGCGGTCTGTGCGAGACTCCGGCGCACCCTTCGGAGGAGATCGCGATGCAGCTCGACAGTTTGCAGACCCAGCACCAGTTCCACATCCGGCAGCGGATCCGGATGATGGTCAACCAGTACGAGGTCCGGGCCGTGGCCCCGGACGGTACCGAGGGAGAGCTGCTGGCGTTCGCGCAGCAGAAGCGGCTCGCCTTCAAGGAGCAGGTGACCATCTACACCGACGACTCCAAGCAGCACCCGCTGCTTGGCTTCAAGGCCCGGCAGCGGCTCGACCTCGGGGCCACGTACGACGTCACCGACCACGCCGGCACCCCGATCGGGCTGTTCCGCAAGGACTTCGCCCAGTCGCTGCTGCGCTCGACCTGGCACGTCGAGCAGCCCGGCCTGCCGCAGGTCACCGGCCAGGAGCGGAGCATGCCGGTGGCGCTTCTGCGCCGGTTCGTCGACTCGCTCTCCTGGCTGCCGTACCACTTCGACTTCGTCGCCGGCGGCCAGCCGGTCTTCTCGGTGATCAAGAAGTGGGGCCTGCGCGACCGGTACGTCGTCGAGGTGCAGCACCCGCAGGTCGACCGTCGGCTGGTGATCGCCATGGCGATCGGCCTGGACGCGCTCCAGGGCCGCTGACCAACCTGGACGGCCGGGATGCCCGGCGCGGCAGCCCGACCGGCTCGCCCGGTCGCCCGTCGCAGGCAGCCGCCCGGCGACCTGCCCCTCGCGCGGCGCGGGCGCCCCGGCCGTCCAAGGGCGGGGTCAGCCGCGCCCATGGGTGGCGGACGTCAAGCCCGCACCAGGCCGCAGGCGCGGCGGCGGCTCCAGCCGCAAGCCGGACCCGCGGGCGGCGGCGTCCCCCGCCACACACCCGGCCGGCGCGGACAGTGGCGGT
>NZ_JBNCLC010000001.1:197266-329477 GCF_049844475.1 Micromonospora sp. DT47
GTTGTCAGCCGCGCACCGGGCCTGCGCGGGCGGTGGCGGTTGTCAGCCGCGCACCGGGCCTGCGCGGGCGGTGGCGGTTGTCAGCCGCGCACCGGGCCTGCGCGGGCGGTGGCGGTGGCCACCCGGCGGAGGCCGGGCAGCGGGGTGACCGCCACCTCCACCGTCACCAGGACGTCCAGGCCGTCCGTCCGGCAGCGGGTAAGCCTCGCCCGGTTGGCCCGGACCAGCTCGTCCGCCGACGCGCACGCCACCTCCGGCCCGCGCGGTGCCCGGCCCGCGCCGGCGAGCGCACCGAAGTCGGCCGCGACCCGGGCCTGGTGCCGGGCCACCCGGGCGGCGCCGACCGCCGCGCCGGCGAGCCCGAACAGGACCAGCACCAGCCCGACCGCGAGCAGGCAGACGGTGGCCCCGCCCCGGTCCCGCGAGCCGGAGTGCTCCGTCCGCACACCGCTGGCAGCCGACCGCACGCCGGTCACGACGGCGCCACCGGGGTGCCGGGTTCGACCGCGGCGACCGCGGTGGCCGTCACGGTGAGCCGGGGCAGCCGCGCGCCGAGCGCGCGCACGGGGGCCCGCACGGTCGCGGTGACCCGCTCGCCGTCGACCGAGACCGACACGACCGCGGCGGGCGGCGCCACCCGGCTTCCCGCCGCCGTGCCCGCCTCGCCCCGAGCCGCCGCGAGCGCCGCCTCCCGGGCCGCATCCACGCAGGTCGCTTTCGTGGTCACCGCGTCGACGGCGGTGAGACCGGCGAACAGCAGGAGGAGCAACGCCGGCAGGCCGGCCGCCAGCTCGGCGGTGAAGGACCCGCGGTCGCGACCGGCCCGCCGGCGCGGTCTCACTTCAGCGCCCGGTCGATGACCGCGGTCAACGCGGACTGCACGTTGCCGGAGGTGAGCACCTTGAGCAGGATGCCGGCGAAAGCGACCGCGGCGAGGGTGCCGACGGCGTACTCGGCGGTGTTCATCCCGGCGTCCCCGCGGAGGCGGGCGATGAGTTTGCGCATGTGAGGTACCCCTTCTCGATGGTTGTCAGAGCACGTCGCCGAGAACGGCGACGATCACCGGCACCAGACCGGCGAGAATGAAGGCCGGCAGGAAGCAGAGCCCCAGCGGCAGCACGATGAGCACGCCCGCCCGGCGGGCCGACGCCTCGGCGGCGGTGGACCGGTCGGCCCGCAGGTCGTCGGCGACACGGGTCAGCGCCCCGGCCAGCGCGGCCCCGCTGCGGGAGGACCGCAGGGCGGCGGTGACCATCCGGTCCGCGCCCGGCACCGGCCCGAGATGCGCCCAGGCCTCCTCCGGGCCGCCGCCCAGCAGCAGCGTCCGCCCGACCCGGTCGAGCCGCTCGGCCAGTGGGCCGCCCAGCGCGTCGGCCACCGCCAGCACCGACCGGTCCACCGGCGCGCCGGCGCGCAGCGCCGCGGCCAGCAGGTCGGCGGCGAGGGGCAGGTCGGCCGACTCGCGCCGCCTGCGGTCGCGGGCCACCCGGGGTTCGATCCGCCGGAGCAGGCGGTCCGCCACCAGCGCGGTCACCGCCCCGACCAGGCAGCCCGACCAGCCCCCGACGAGCAGCACGACCGCCACCCCGGCCAGCCCCGCGACCGACCGGACCCGGTCCGGCCACCAGTGCGGGCGGGCACGGTCGGACGCTGCGGCGCCGAGCCCGCGCAGCCGCCGGGCCGCCCCGGACGCCGGCGCGCGTACCGCCACCAGCAGCGCTGCCGCCGCGGCCAGGCAGCCGGCGGCCAGGTCCGGCCGGTTCACCGTCCGACCCCGTCCGGTACGCGGCCCAGCCGCTCGGCCCAGAGCAGCCCGGCGATCTGCAGCCCCATCGCGGTGACCGCGCTGGCCGCCCCGACCGGGGTGTGCAGCAGTACCCGCACCGGGTCGGCGCCGATGCCGTACCCGAGGCCGATCCCGCCGAGCGGCAGGGCGGCGAGCAGCAGCGCGGTGGCGCGCGCACCGGCGGCCTGCGCGGCGGCGGCGGCCAACCCCCGGTCGAGCGCCCGGGCGTCGGCCTCGATCCGCTCCAGGAGCTCGGCCAGCGGGGCGCCGGTCCGGTCGGCGAGCCGGACGGCGGCCCGGGTCAGCCGGTCCAGCCGATCCCGTTCGTCGTCCGCGCCTGGCTCTTCGGTGCCCCGCCGGACTGGCACCCCGCCAGCCCGGACCGTACCCGGCGCACCCCGACCGCCGGCTCTGGTGCGAGCGCCGACCAGGACGCGGTCGCCGGACCCGACGGGGCTCTGAGCCAGGACCGGCGAGCCCGACCGGCCGAGGGCACCGGACCGGGCGTCGACGGTGTCCAGCGCCGGTACGGGCAGGCCCGCCCGAAGGTCGGCGGCGAGCGCGCAGAGCTGGTCCAGCCGGCGGCGCCGCTCCCGTTCGGCGTACCGGCCGGCCCGCCGCCGGAACAGGGCCCGGACGGCGAGCACGCCGTACCCGGCCAGCACCACCCCGGCCACCGGCCCACCCGCCAGCCAGCCGACGGCGGCGGCGCCGACGATCCCGACCACCGGCAGGGTCCGGCGGGGTGGCCCCGTCAGCAGGTGATCGAGCGGGGACCGGGACCCCGGCCGACCGCCCTCCGGCTGGCCACCTGGCAGGGCGGCGGCGGTCGGAGGGGCCAGGATCGCCGCCGGACGGCGGGAGTCACGGCGGCCGGGCGGGCGGGTCGCCGGTGGCCGACCGACCCGAGTCATGTGGCCGCGGAGCGGCGAGAGTGGACCGCTGACGGGCGCCGGCGGCCCGGTCCGTGGGTCGGCCGGCGCCGCCAGGCCTGGATCGGCGGCGGACAGCAGCGCCCGGCGGCGACGTCGGCTGCTGCGTACCGGCCAGGCCAGCACCGAGGCGGCGGCGATCAGGAGCAGCGCCACCGACCAGACCGTGGCGGTCATGCCGGCCCCGCCGAGCCGGGCCAGGGTTCGCAGAGGATCGGCGGCACCGCCACGCCCCGGTCCCTCAGCAGGGTGGCGAGCGCCCGCCCGGCGAGCCCCAGACCACGCCCCCGGACCCAGGCGGGCACCACGGTGACCAGCCGTTCGGGGCCCTCCGGCAGCAGCAGGCAGACCGACTCCAGCACCCGGCCCCGGGGAGACCGACGGACCTGGACCAGGACCTGCAGGGCGGCCGCGACCTGGGCGTGCAGCGCGGCCCGGGGCAGTCCGCCGAGCAGCCCGAGCGCCTCCAACCGGGCCGGCACGTCCGCTGGCGCATTCGCATGCAGCGTCCCCGCCCCGCCGTCGTGGCCGGTGTTCAGCGCGGCCAGCAGGTCGACCACCTCCGCGCCCCGGCACTCCCCCACCACCAGCCGATCCGGCCGCATCCGCAGCGCCTGGCGGACCAGCTCGCTCAGCCCGACCGCCCCCGACCCCTCCACGTTGGCGGTACGGGCCTGCAGGCCCACCACGTGCGGGTGCACCGGGTGCAGCTCGGCGGCGTCCTCCACCAGCACGATCCGCTCGGTCGCCGGGACCAGGCCGAGCAGCGTGTTGAGCAGGGTGGTCTTGCCCGAGCCGGTACCGCCGGTGACCAGGTACGCCAGCCGGGCCGCCACCACGGCGGACAGCACCGGGGCCACCGGTCGGGGGACGGTGCCGTGGCGTACCAGCTCGTCGAGGGTGAACGGGCGCTGGCGGAAGGTCCGCAGGGAGAGGTAGGGACCGTCGGTGGCCACCGGGGGCAGCACGGCGTGCAGCCGGGTGCCGTCCGGCAGCCGCGCGTCGGCGTACGGGGAGCCGTCGTCGAGCCGCCGGCCCGCGCCGGCGGTGAGCCGCTGCGCCAGCCGCCGTACGTCGTCCACCGAGCCGAGCGGCACAGCCACCTGGCACAGGCCCTCTCCCCGGTCCACCCAGACCCGGGTGCCGTTCACCAGCACGTCGGTGACCTGAGGGTCGGCCAGCAGCGGGGCGAGCGGGCCGGCACCCACCAGGTCGTCGCGCACCCGGTCGGCCATCCGCAGCACGGCGGTGTCCCCCAGGACGGCGGCGCCCGGCTCGGCGCGTACCGCGGAGACGATCGCGGCCGGGGTGACCGGGGTGGTTGCGCCGGCGATCCGCTGCCGGACCCGGGCGGAGAGCTCGTCGGAAGGGCCGGTCATGCCGCACCCGGCAGCGGCAGGCCGGTCAGCTCGCTGACGATCCGCCGGCAGAGTGCGGCGAGCGGGCCGCGCCCGGCGCCGGCCGGCGCCTCGCCCCGTTCCAGCCCCCGGCACAGCGCCGGCTCTGGGCGCAGCGTGCCGGCGAGCGACAGGCCGAGGGCCCGCGCGACCTCGACCGCCTTCAACCGGCCCGGGGCGGGGCCCCGCACGATCACCCCGAGCGACGCGCAGTGCGGCGCCGCGGCGGCGGCCACCCGGGCTGCCGCCGCAGTGGCCCGCAGCTCGGCCGGCACGACCAGGTACGCCTGGTCGGCCGCCTGCAACGCGACCACGGCCGCGTCGTCGAGCTGGCGGGGGACGTCGACCACCACGAAGTCCCGCCCCCGGCGGGCGGCGTCCATGGTGGCGGCCATCGCCTGGGCGGGCAGGGCCAGCAGGTCCCCGCGATCCCAGGAGAGGACCACCAGGTCACCACGGCTGGGCAGGGCCCGCACCAGCGCGGGCGCGTCGACCCGGCCGTCGGCGTCGGTGAGCGCCGGCCAGCGCAGGCCGTCCAGCTCCTCCCAGCCGAGCACCAGATCCAGCCCGCCGCCGAGCGGATCCGCGTCGACCAGCAGGGTGCGCAGATGGGCGCGGGCGGCGGTGACCGCGAGGCCACCGGCGAGGACGCTCGCGCCGGCGCCACCCCGGCCGCCCAGCACGGCGACCGTGCGGGCCTGCCCGCCGGGCGGACGGTCGTGCCCGCACTCGGTGAACCGATCGACCAGCCACGGCTCGGCGGCCGGGAGTGTCGCGACGTGCTGGGCGCCGATCAGCTCGGCGATCTCCCAGCCCGGGTCGAGCTGCCCGGAGCGACCCACCAGCACGGTGCGCGGCCGGTGCGGCAGTCGGGCCCGCAGGCAGGCCTGTGCCTGGTCGTCGCCGACCAGCACCAGCGGCGCCGGCAGCCAGCGGGGCCGGGCGGCTGCGGGGTCGGCGGCCAGCTCGACCTCGGTGCCGCCGGCCGCGGCCAGCCGCAGCAGCTCGTCGAGCAGGTCACCGTCCGAGGTCACCACCAGCGGCAGCCGCCGGTGCGGTGGGAGCGAGGTACGGGATGACATTCCGGCCTCCAGCAGTCAGGGGTGCTGACCGAGACCCTGCTGCGGGGAGACCTCCGCGCGCCGACCCGGCGGTCTCGCCTGTGGACGGCGGAGCGGCCTGTGGACAACCACCACGGCGACTCCGGATCTGCTACGCGCGGACCCGCGGGTCACGTTGGGTGACAAGATCGGTGGCGCAGCAACCCGACCGGTCCGGGAATGAGCACCAGTGCCACGAGAGCCGGACCGTTGCAGCTCTTCGGCGGCCCGGCGAACAACTGGCCGAATCGCCCCTCCGAAAGTCACGGTCGTCGGGGGAAGCGCAAAATGGCAGGTGCACGGTCGGCGGGTCTTCCACCACGGAGCCATTGACGACCAGCGACGCCGTGCGCCGATAGTCGGACCCCACGCCACCGCCGGTGGTGGCACCGCGTTCTCGGAAACGGGGCCATGGCCGACTCACCCGACGACACGCACCGCACCGATCCGACGCTGCGCATCGGCGGTTGGCTGCACGAGTCGCGTCATCGGGACACACCGCCGCTGTACCCCTCGACGGCCGCCCACGAGGGCGGCACCGCTCCGATCTGACACCGACATCGGTGGCGGCCCGGGGCGGACGCTGGTGCTGGGCTGCGTCGCCGTCGGCGTACTCACCACCCTGGTCTTCGCGCTCTCGCCGTTCTGGTCGGGTCCGGAACCGGTCGAGGACGGCGCGGCACCGGCGGCGCCCTCGACCGGTCCCGCGGATCCCGAGGTCGTCGGCCTGGAGAGCCCCACGCCGAGCCTGGCGTTCTCCCCCGTGCCGGTGTCCCTCTCCACCCGGGCCGCGCTGCCGCCCCGGGCGCCCGTCCCCACCCACCCTCCCAGCGGTCCGACCGTCCGCCCCATGCCGTTGACCACCACCGCGCCCAAGACCGAGACCATGCGCTGCCTCAAGCGCTACATCGTCCGCGAGACGTTTCGCCTGCTCGCGTCCGAGCCCCAGGGCCAGGCATCCTTGCCGGATGCCACCTCGACTGACTGAGGACGACTACAAGGCAACGATGGGACCTCACCCCACCAGAGTGGGTCTCGACGAAGCGCCCCCCTTCGACTTCTGGCCCTACTTCGACTCCATCCCCCAGGACGACTTCAACGGTCACGACTTCTCCCAGGGCCGCGTCACCCACGCCTGGCAAATGCCGGACGGGAGGCATCAACACGTCCTCGTGACCTGCGAGACACCTAACGTCTTCCTCGTACTCGTGCTCGACCTACGTGCCTCTTCGGTCCTCGGCCACCACCTACTCGACCTCAACCGGCTCTACGGACTCGCCTGAGTCAGCCGCTTGACAAAAATTGGAGCGTCGGGCCGGCGGCCGGCATTCTGTGTGGATCGGACCGGGCAAAGCTGGCCGTCAACTATTACGATGGTCCGCCTGGCGGCGGCGGCGGTTCGGGTGGGTGTCCTCTCGCGCGGGCCGCCTCGGAGACGGCGATCCCGATGAGGACTGCGGTGGCGGCGATGGCGGCCAGCAGCGGCGGCACGAGGAGCATCGCCGGTGTCAGGGCGGCCAGCACGAGCACGCCGATCAGCCGATCCCGGGATACGCGGGCGAAGACCGCGTATTCGAAGCCGGCGCGTCCGGCTAGGAACAGCGCGGATCCGTCGAGGATGACGGCGATCCAGGCCGGTTGTCTGTGTCCGAGTGGATGTTCGATGACGAGTTCGTCGCCGACGGCGGTGACGACGATGCCGGCCACCATGACCAGGTGGGCGGATGACGTCGATAGGGCAAGGCGGGCCGGGTCAGGGGCCGCTGCGACGGCTGCGGCCGACAGTTCCCCGGCGCGGTAGATGTAGGTCCGCCAGAGCAGCACGGCGGTGGCGATCGACACCACGAACGCCCTGCTGCGGTCTGCCGCGAAGCGCCAGTCCGGTGACCAGGATCAACTCGCCGAGCGCGATGATGAAGAACTGCCGGTAGCGCTCGGACAGGTGCTCGGCCACGTTCGGCAACTTTGACTTGGGCGTGCGGCCCAACCCTGGCCAGGAGTTCGGTCGCCCCACACCTTGCCGCTCAAGAAGCCACCTGCCGCGTCTTTGGCCAATGTTCAACCTCGGCAGCTTCTGCTGCCGGCATGGCTCGTCGTCCCTGTCCTGCCGCCTGCGGCCCTAGCCTGATCTGCGGCAAGCCGCTCGGCAGGCTGGACCCTGCGGCTGGTACTTCCCAGCGCGGCGGGCGAACGAGAAGATGCAACATGCAGAAAAACTGGCGGACCATCGTGGGTGCGCTGTCGGGTGTCACTGGAATGGTGATCTGGGCGCTGGCCACGGCCATCTATCAGCCGCTCATGCAGCCCGATGGCTTCTGGACCGACAGCAGCACCGGCCAGACGTTTCCGGAGGTAGGCAGTAACAACACCTACTGGCCTCGTGACATCCGCCAGTTGGCGATCTTGCTGGCCTTGGGCGGAGTGATCCTGATCTGCCGCGCGAACGTTCGCGGCGTCGTCGCCGGCGCGATCGCGATGATCGGCTGGCTCGGCGTGGACATATGGCTGGACCGGATCGACGTGGCCGGGCGCCCTACCGCAACCTCGCTCGCAGTCGGTGGTATCGCCATGTTCTCGACAACCGCCGTCGTCGCTGTCCGGGTTTCGGCGGGTCAAGGCGGACCTCCTCTCGCCCGGCATCTGTCCGCTGCCGTCACCGCGGTACTCGCGGCTGCCACGATGGTGGTCACGACCCCCTGGGACGAGCCGGTCACGAACCCGGTCCAGGTCCAGGTCGAAAACGCGCTCTCGATGCTCAAAGCAGGACTGGTAGCGATGTTCATCGCTACCGCGATCGGGCTCATCGCGGTTCAGCTCACCGCTGTCCGCACCCGGCGGGTGGGCACCTTCATTGTGGTGGCCGCGCTGGCCGCCTGGCTTGCCGCCAGCCACGGACCGCTTCTGCCTGTCGGCCTGATCGGCATGCCTGTCGCCGCAACGCTCGCCGTGGCCGCAGCCCGGGAGGTCCCCCTGATCCGGCTGCTCCCCGTCGCGGTCGCCTGCTGTGTGGCTCTGCTTCCGGCAATGATCATTCTCTACATCGCAGGATCGGCGGTCGGCAGCGCGATGACCTCCCTGGCCGACAATCCACCAATCAACGCCGCCGACACCGATCTCTCGATAGCCTTCACCGGCCTGGTCCTCGGGCTGCTACTGGCATCGATCAGCCACGTGATGACCCTGCCCGCACGCAAGCGGGACAGCCTGAGCCGCGATTCCGGCCCCATGGTGAACCATGCTTGAAGCAGCACCGGCTGCAGCCACCCGCCTCACCGCGGCGGCTGCATCGCCGGGACGGACCCAGACGTTGAAGCGGAACTAATAGCCGCTAGACCGCATCCAGCGGAAACGAGGCTCGACACCTGCTCACACGGCGTCTTGCTAGATTCTTCCGGCATGGGGACGCCCTACACTCCTGCGGCCAGGTTCCGCCGCACGCAAGCTGAACGCGTAGATCAACTGCTGTCATGGAAGCGGTCGGACCAAGCGTTCTTCGCCGCTGGCGCATGCCATGTGCTCGCCTGGGTCGCCGTCGAGCGGTACGCCCCTGCCGGTTTCGGCATCATGGGATTACGTCAGCTCGGTGAGCCCTACGTCGGTCACGTGATCATCAGCAACGGCCGCTGGGCCTTCGACCACGATGGCTGGACACCCCTGCCCGAGCTGCTGCGCGCCACTGCGGCGTACGAACCAGACCCGAGCTGGGAGCTACTGCCAATCACATCAACACTTCGACACTTCTGCGCCGCTCACAAGTCCCGAATGCCGGAGCAGTACGCGCACGACCCGCTGCCACGTGCCCGGAGGTACCTGCAACAGCGGCCCCGCCCACCGGAGGTGGTGTGAACCCTGGACGCCTGCCTTGCAAAGGCGGCACCGAATGCTGAACTAGGCCCGTCGCGTGTCGTTGGGCATCGTCGTGTGCGTAGGCCGTGGCGTCCTGTATTGACTGTTGCTGGGGCTCGTCGTGCGTCTCGCTGACTCTCCGCTGAAGCGGCAATCCCCGCCCGGCGACATCCGTTCCCTGTCGCTGACAAACCGCTCGTCATGCACCGGCTGCTCGCCCTGGTCGCCTCATCGCTGTCACTGCTGCTGTCGCGGACGCCTCAGCAAGATTCACGCGTCCTCATGCGGCTGAGGCGTCGTCCAGCGGGTGACACCGCCGTGCTCGCCGATCGACAGCCACGACCCGTCGCCGAGCAGCATGGGAGTCTCGGTCGCCGTCACCCGGAGCTGCGCGAGCGGCCGTTCGGCATCCTTGTGCTCGGCGTTGTCGTCCCTGGTCGGGCCGGTGGTCGGCGGGCCGGAAGCGTCCAGGGTGAGGGACAGCCGCCGTTGCCCGTCTGGGAAGGTCCAGAAGGTTACCTCGTCTTCCTCGTGGCTCAGCGTCATGAACGACCGGCCGTCCGGAGCCAGCCCGGCGCAGCCCTGGTCGTGCCAGGGGTACGGTTCGACCACCAGGCGGCCGCCGTCCAGACCGCCCCGAAACAGGTACAGCCCGTCCTGCCCTTCGCCTAGGTCGAGGATCACCTGGTGGCCGTCCGGGTGCATCGCGTGCACGGCGCCCTGCCCGACTGTCGACAGGGTGGTCTCGGCGATGAGCGTTCCGTCGGCCGGGTCGAGCACCCGCCAATAGTCCTCACCCCGGCCAAGCATCGCGTCCGGCAGGTACAGCCATAGTTGCGTGCCGTCGAGGGAGAACGCGCAGTCGGCCCGGCCAATGGAGGAGTGCGCGGGTGGCTCGAGCGGTATCCGCCACCGAACGGTGCCATCGGCAAGCACGCAGGCAACCTCGGGCTGCGTCGCGTACACCACCGAGGTGCCGTCCGGCGCAATGTCACCGCTGGCCTGCTTGGTCCAGCCGGCGACCGGGAAGGTTACGTACGGTCCGAGCGCGCCACCGTCGGCGAGCGGAGCACAGTCCAGGACGTGGGCGACGCCGCCTGCGATCCACCGGTACCGCCGCGCGCCGTCGGGGGCCGGCGGGATGGTCGGTGACGAGGTACCCGACGGCGGCGGGATTTCGGCAACGAGCTGAGGCTCGATCCTCACGCCTGGGCAACTTACCCGATCGGGACGAAGGCGAGCAGTATGTGGCCGCACCGCCAGTTTGGAAGGTGGATTGATCTACACGCTCTGTCCTCATGGGAGGGCGCCTGACCGGGTCGCGTCATTACTCGTAGTGGCCGACGGGCACGTTGACGTGCAGATAGCTGACCCTTGTTGACCCGCATGTCGGGCACGCATCGGGCACGCGACAGGAGCAACAGCACTCTGATCTTGAGGCGGGATGCAACGATGTCGTGATGGGACGCCGGGTGGTCGCGACTGTCGCCGCTTTGCTTCTGGCTAGTGCCGTTGGCTGCGACGCAAGGATCCACGGCGATCGTGACCTGACGCACGGCGGCGACGCGATAAAGGTCAACCTCGAGCTTCGCCTTGCCGACGAGCAGGAGGCATTCCGAGCGGCGGCGGTAGCCCTGGGTGCGCCAGCGGACAAGCAACGCGGCATGGTGCCCGGGCATCAGGCGGTGGTCGTAAAGCTCGTCTGGACTGATTCAGCGCAGGAAGACGGCTGGTTTCACCTGATCGCGTTAGACAAGAGAGTGACCCCGCCGATTCCGTTGGTTGGTGACGGTAGCTGGTCTGGTGCCGGATCAAGGGGTGCGCTTGGGTCGAGCGCCTACGATGCGTTGGCAAAGCGCTATGACTGGCTTGCCAGCCTGGGCTTGACCCAGTCACCTGACGGATCGTGGACGCGGAGGTATCCGACTCCCGCGGTCGCCGCGCCTGCCAGCCGAGCAGGGACGGCAACGGCGTGGTGGTTCAACCCGCTGGGAGAAGATGACCGGCTGCCGTTAACGGATCCGGGCGTCGACATCGCCCTCGCGTTGGTCTACGAGGACAAAGACGGTGACTTGCGCTGGGTCAAGCGGATCGCCGGTTAGCTAAAGGGATGACCACTTCGGTGTGAAGGAATGACCGCGGAAGCCCTAGCTGCCTGAGTAGCCGCCCTGAGCTGGCCGGACAGTCCGCAGACGTCCACGGGCGTCCGTCCTGGCTCGCGTCCGTCGTCACCCAATTAGTCACCCGGCCTGGCCGGCCCTCGGCCGCGGCTCCATGCCACTGGCAGCTCCACGGCGGGCCGAGCACAAGTGCCTCACATCCTCCCTATGGCGCGGGTCCAGAGGCTCGGCAAGAGGCATGCCTTCCTCCTAAGGTTTAGCAATGAGACGCACTACGCGTTTTCGTTCGCACGTGCCGCAACCCCTCCAACGTCACGATGTGGAGAGCAAGGTTCAATAGCGCAGGACCAAAGAAGCGCAGTTCACGAAAAGAGCCGAGGAGTTCGTTCTCTTTATCAAACTGCATCACCTGAAGAAGCCAAACCCATGGCTGTCCCAAGGTAAGGATGCCGACTCCAGACAGGTCCGCAGCCGTAAGTGCCAATTGGGGGCGCTCCCCGATGGCGACACATGCGTAGAAAAATGCCAGCAACGCCACAATCACACAAGAATGCGCGAGCACCCAACGCCGCCGCCATAGAAGCAACATGATCAGAGCCTAATGACAGAGACCAACTCTCGGGACCCCATCCTCACTGTCTGCCATCGACCCGCCCTCCTGGGGAGCAGGCCACCGCCCGGCCCGCCATGACGGGCGGACCGTGACGGCTCGTACGGACGCTGGCGGGTCGGGCGGTGGTCTGCTCGGCTTGCCCAGGTCGATGGCAGGCGGGATGGGCTACCGCAACCACCCACGGACCCGGCGGCTGCCGACGATCTTCGGCCATTGCTGACTCACTACTGACTCCGGCAGAGCACTGATAACCCAGACGCACCAAGGGGTAGGTGTGGCCGAACGGCGGCGTCAGGCTGCGCCGCTGACCTCTGCCCCCTACCCGACTGTTTGGATTGTTAGGCTCCGCGCCATGTTCTCGGGCGATGCGGATGCCGACCTGCGGCAGATGGCCGGCGACCCCACCTTTCCGCACCGCGATGCCGCCCGGCACGCGGTGCGGTTCCGGGCCTCCGGCGACGTGGCGGACCTGGTCGCCGTACACGACGATCCGCACCCGTGCGGGATGACCGACGTGGTGTTCGCGATGGCGGGATCGAAGCGGCCCTGGCTCAACTGGGTGCCGATGCCGAGCGAGGCGATCAGCAACGTCGCCAACGAGATCGGTGGCCGCCGGGCGCGCGGCGAGCAGCTCGAGGTCAACGGCCTCGGGCTGTCGGCGGCGGAGCCGGCCAGCGCCATGACCGCCTGCCGCAGGATCGCCGGCCCAGTCGACATCGGCATCGCCGAGTTCCCGCCCCCCGACATCCGGACGCCCGTACGGCCCGGCCGGTACGCGGTCTGGCGGTACGACGGCACCGAACCGCTGCCCGCCGGGCCGGCGCCAGCGGTACGACGGCACCGAACCGCTGCCCGCCGGGCCGGCGCCGTCGGCCGCCGCACTCGGGCTGCTGCAGGAGGTCGCGGGGGAGCCGTGGCAGTCGCCGCTCTCGGGGTACGTGAAGGCCGCCCCGCTCGGCGAGCTGCCGCTGGACGACCTGCTCGGGCTGCTCGCCCACCTGCCCGGCCCGCCGGACATCGCGCGCTGGCAGCACCTGGCCAAGTCGACGCCGACGTACTGGTACCGCCTCATGCAGCCGTGGGTGTGCCTCGGCATCCTGCACCACGCAAAGGACGAACCGTGGCCAACCTCGACCCGACGCGAGGTGCTGGTGGACCTCGCCTTCGGCGTCGAGGACTGGGTCGCCGACGCGGCGCTGTTCGCGCTCGTCACCGCCGCTTACCGGGAACCGGATCTGCGGCCGCAGGTACGCCAGCTCGTCCGGGCCCGGCTCGACGCGGCGGTGGCGGCGAACCGGCTGGTCACCATCGAGGAATCACTGGCGCAGCTGATGATCGTCACGCCCGGCTGCCGTCAGGACGACCGGGCGCTGGCGACGGCCGTGTTGGCCCGTGCGGCGCAGGACGACGAAGAGGACGACGAACCGGCGCCGGTCGCGAAACGTCGCTGGTGGCAGCGGGACAGCTAGTAACCAAGGGGGGCCGTGGTGGGCCGCCAGGGACTCGAACCCTGAACCCCTCTGGCGAAGCCTCGATCATTTGCAATCGGGCGAATCGGCCTGCTGATCTCGGCGAGGTCTTGCGTTGCCTTACAGCGGTTGACAGCCCTTGTCAGCGTCAGTTGTGCCCGCCGTGTGCCCGATGATCTCGTGAACTGGTCGCGCGTCGTCGGCGTCCCGGGCTGTGGACCTTGACCGGCAGGCTGCCCCGTCGGCTCTGCCCGGACGGAGGTTGTCGGGATGGCGCCAACGTTCCTGTCTGCTGCACGCTGTTTGGTTGAGCAGCGAGTCTTGTCGTTTGCCGCTGCACGATTTCCTGGATCGACAGGCTAGCCTCGCTGGCAATCGCCGAGCTGGAGGTGGCCAGTGACCAAGTGGAGCCCGCGCCGGCGTTGGGCGGTGGTCGTCGTGGTGACGGTGGTCGCGGTGGCCGCAGGTGCGGTCACGATCGCCTGGCTCCGGCGCACCGCGTCGCCCTGGCCGGCAATGGCCGGCACTCCTTATGAGATTCCGCTCGGATCGGATGGCTGCCCGGTCATCGAGGAGCGGCATCAGTTCGTCGACGCCCCTGGCCCGCTCGTGCCGCCCGGAGCCACGGAGGTGTTGCTGTGCACCACGCCCACGGCACTGCATATCCAGCGCCCCGGGGTGGCGGACCCGCCGCGTCAGCGGGTGCTGCTTGCCGGGGCCGCCGACTTCGCCGCGCTGCTGAACCGACTGCCCAACCGCAACGATGCCTGGCGGCAGTGGCAGCGGCGACACAGCGGCTGGTGGCCCGATGCCGCCCCAGAGCCGATGGGCGAGGCCTGCCCCTTGATCGGATACAGCCACGAGCACTCGTTCTTGCTGCGCTACCCGGACCGGCCACCGGTGCCGCTGATTTACACGTGTGGCGGCCTCACGACAGGCACTCGGACCCGAATGGATTACACCAAACCGCACTTAGTGGACGAGTTTCTGAGCCGCTTCCAGCAGCAGTAGCCCACCGATCCGAGCGTGCCGCGACTGCTCGGCTGGACGGCCGTGATGGTGTCGTGGGTTCGCTGTACGCCGATGCTGTACGGCGATCAGGCGGCGACGGGCCTACAGCCCTTGGCGGAAGCCGGGAGCGGCGGTTGCAATGAGGAGCTTCGCCGAAAGAAGCACGGCGTGCTGAGCCGACACAGCCGCTGATGCCCTAGACGAGTAAGTCCGAAGTCGTTCGGGGCAGCGGGGACGGGCGAAGGGTTTAGCGCGGTTGCTGAGGTGCTTTCCGGCGCTCTACAGCGCGCCAGACTCTCAAGCGAAATGTGGCCTGAAGGTGTCGGCGCCAAGGACGTCCACCAGCTCCATCCGGCCTGCGGTGACGGGCTCGGTCATCACGCAGCCATTCTGCCAGGGCTCGTCGCAGGCTCCGGCGTACAGGTCGACTCGTTCGTCGCCCACCGCGTCAGCCGCGCCCACGTGGCGGCTGACCTGCTGTTTCTTCGGGTGCTGCTGGTCAGCATTGGTCGTCGTTCGACGGCCCGCTGACGGCCCAGACGCGGCCCAGGCACCGTCAGTTTGGAAGGTGCCTTGATCTGTACCGGCGGTAGCCCTGCAGAGGTGGCTGATCTGGGGCGGTCGTAACCTGCTGTGGTGGGCCGTCTGGCCGGTGCATCCGTTGCTGACCCCTGTTGACCCACCGGACGGGCACGTGTCGGGCACGGCGACTTGGGCATACTGCCACTGTGGCCTTTGAATACCTCGGCCGGGGGCCAGCGGCGTCCGGCGGTTCGGGCTGGACGATGAGTAGCCGACTCGCGTTCAAGTGCGTTGCTTGCGGCTATGTGATGAGCGGTAGCATGCGGGCGGCTTACAAGGACGCCGACGCTGGTCGCTTCGGCTCGACGCTTGGCGACGACGCCATCGAGGTCTACAAGGTTATCGACTGAGTAAACGCCGCCAAAAGCGACTCCTTGACCCCCAGGCAACCAACGCGCGGCTCTGATCTGCGGCGTTGCCGGCCCTGAGCTGCGAAGATGACCCATCAACGTCCATCCCTGTCCACCTGCGTTCGCGTGGATCGTCACCCAACTAGTCACTCACTCACTCGGTCGCTCCCCTTCGTTCCCCACCTTGCTCAGCACCGCGTCGATGTCGCCGGATCGGATCATCTCGTCGACAGCCGCAGCCATCGTCTGCAAGCCAGGTCCCGGAACGATGACAAGGTCTGAGCACCAGAAGTACCGACCGCCACCAACCTCTCCCGAGCCAAGCCAGCGCGTCAGGATGCGAGCAATCTCGTTCGTGGTCAGAAAGGTCGCGTAGTAGCACGTGCCGTCGCTGCCGTAGATGCGAGCATCGATGTTCTCCACGGTGGCGGGGTCGTCTTCCTCACCCGGCATGAACTCAACCCTCGCACCACCGGCCGCCCTCACCCAAGTTTCCAGGTCATGCACGTCTTCATGATCCCAGCAGTCGGAGGTGGATCACCAACGTAAGGTCCGCGATTCCGTCACGAACGTGTCAAAGCGGCGCAGCCTTACACCAACAACGGCCAAAAGCATCAGGAGTGACGACGGGTAATGGCGGCATAGATCTGACTGCCAGCCAGTACCCCTAGCGCAGCACACGCGACATCACGAGAGAAGTCCGGTGGCCCGCCGCCCAGCAGTATGACGGCGCCTACCGCGACGGCGGCCGACAGCCCGCCGGAGACCACGGCAGCCACTTTGTGGCGACGGTCCTTCGACTCGTGGAGCCAACCGACTGAGGACATAAGTATCGAGGGGAGGGCTAAGTCGACTGCGCCGTGCCATACCAGGGTGACAAAGGCGACTAATGCCACGGAAACGCCGAAACCCGTGGCCGACCGAAACAACGCATCCCAACCAGACACGGGAAGGCGCTCCACACCGGGGCGGGCAACAACGTCTTGATCCACGGTAGGACCGTACGCTCGCCGAACCGCCCGTGGAAGTGGCCCACTCATGAACGCAACTCCTGGCCATCCCGATGCTCTCCTATGGATGTCAAGCTCCGTCGGTCCCCGTCTCGCCGGCGGAGCTTGACTCCTTCGTCCCGAAAGAACGATCGCTGGTCGATGAGCTGCTCCCGCGTCTCCGGGAGCTGGCCGAATGGTCCGTCGCCGTCCACTGGCGTCCGCGCCCGCCCGCGTGCGTCGTCACCCAGTTGGTCACCCACGCACGACCATGTCGGCTCCGGGCATGAGACTGGTTGCTCTGCCAGCTTGCCTGGCTTGCTAGCTCCATCCATTGCCGGTCCAGCCCTCTGAGATCCAGGGCGGGGCATAACCGGTAAACACTGCCAGGACAGCCAGGGCGGTGGCAGCGACCAGGCCGATGACGGTGCCCTGACCGATTCGCTTCGTCCCCTCGGCGCCGATCAGGACCCAAGCGAGCATGCCGGTCAATGGGAGAAGGCAGCATCCGGCGCTGGCGTAGTAGAAGGTCCATTCAGCCGGTGAGTCCCTGCCGCCCCAGACCGAGTTGGCAACAAAGAACCCACAGGCGATTTGGGCACCTCCGGCCAAGCCCGCACCGACGGCGGCCTGAAGGATGTCCGATCTCTTCACTGCGTCGCACTCCTACAGGTCGAGCGGGTGATGCTCGGGACAGTAGCGGAGGCAAAGTCAAGCAGGACTTGACGCAGGAGTAATAGCCGGAGGCTGGCGATGAGGCCGTAGTGGGGGTGCGGCGCGTGCACCCCGGGCAGGCCCCCGGCCTGCCGGCAACGCCGGCCCGAGGGCCGCAGAGGCTCCGGGGTCAAGGGCGGCCCGCAGGGCCGTCGCGCAGCGACGCAAAGCGCCCTTGACCGTGGAGGGGCGGCCCCGCACACTCCGCGCCGCATCCCCACCACGGCCGGCGGTGACCCGCCCCTACGGCGCGGCGGTGCGACGGACGCCGCGCCCTGCCGGCCCACCGGCTCGCCACCCAACGCCCCTGTCGTGCTGCGGCGGCCCTCCGGGCTCTCCGCTCTCCGCGCCAGCCGCCGGGCGTTCGGCGTGACGGCCGCAGAGCGCCAGCGACAGCGGTCGGCGCGCGCCCAGGCGGCGGCTCGTGCGGCCCGCTCAGGGCCGCCTTGAAGACGTACAGAAACTTTGAACAGATCGCCGGCAGCCGGCCTGTCCGACTCCGGATGATGCGTTACGTCGTGGCTTCAGTTGATGCTGACTATGCCGCCCGGGTCCTGGCTGCCTTCACGTTGCCTGCTGACGATTTGCTGACTCCAGCGGCGTTGCCGCCCAGCGAGAGCCTGCCCGACAGCATGGAAGAGTCGCCATGAGCTGCGCCGGAGGGCTCACCCCAGATAGGGACGACCCCCGTCGGGGGGAGCCGGATCCAACCTGCCGACCGTTGACGGTCGGTACCAAACCAGGTCGCCATGCAGGTCCCGGCCATCGCTCCTTGTCGTCAGAGACGGATCGTGATCGAGGATTTCGCTGCCTTCTTGCTGCCTCGCCCGACCCCCGGCGAGATGGAGACGTATCCGGCGGGCGTCTGAGTGTTAGGAAGGGTCCCCTATACAACGTCAGGCGTTAACAGGGGACCCTTCCTTCACATCAGGCGTTTGCCGGATTCTCTTCCCGCAGGTGGGTGCGCAGGCCGTCGCCCTCGACGTCGACCTTGGGCAGGGCCCGGTCGAGCCAGCGCGGCAGCCACCAGGCCTTGTCGCCGAGCAGCGACATGACGGCCGGCACGATCGTCATCCGGACCACGAACGCGTCGATCGCGACACCGGCCGCGAGTGCGAAGCCCATCGACTTGATGGTCGGGTCGTCCATGAAGATGAAGCCGCCGAACACCGAGATCATGATGATTGCGGCGGCGGTGACCACCCGGGCGCCGTGGCCCATGCCGTTGATCGTCGCCTGCCGGGCGGTGTCGCCGTGGACGAAGTCCTCCCGCATCCGGGAGACCAGGAAGACCTCGTAATCCATGGCGAGGCCGAACAGGATGCCGATCAGCAGGATCGGCAGGAAGCTGACCAGCGGACTGGGAGTGTCCAGGCCGACCAGGTCGGCGAGGTGGCCCTGCTGGAACACCGCCACGGTGAGCCCGAAGGTCGCGGCGACGGTGAGCAGGAAGCCCAACGCGGCCTTGACCGGCACCAGCAGCGAGCGGAACACCAGCATCAGCAGCAGCACCGACAGCCCGACCACCAGCAGCAGGTAGACCGGCAGCGCGTCGGAGAGCTTCTCGGAGATGTCGATGCCGATCGCGGTCCTGCCGGTGAGCAGCACGTCCGCGCCCTGGATGCCGCCGACCGCGTCCCGGATGTCGTGCACCAGGGTCTCGGTGGCGGGGTCGGTGGGCCCGGTCTTCGGCACCACACCCAGCAGCGCGGTACGGCCGTCGGGGCTGAACTGCGGCGGCGCCACCGCGAGCACGTTCTCGGTGCGCTGCACCAGAGCGGTGACCTGCGGGACGGCCGCCGCCGTGGCCTGCCGGTCGTCCCCGGCGACGACCACCGCGAGGCGGCCGGTGAAGCCCGGCCCGAAGCCCTCGCTGATCAGGTCGTAGGAGACCCGCGCCGGCGACCCGACCGGTTCCGAACCGGCGTCCGGGAGCGCCAGCCGCATGTCGGACGCGGGCAGGGCGAGCGCGCCGAGCCCGACCAGGCTGACCAGGATGACGGGCAGCCGGAACCGGATCACCAGGCGCGCCCAGCGGAAGCCGAACGCCGAGCGGGCCACGGCCGGGGCCCCGCCATCCGCTGCGGCCGCGCTCTCCCTGGCCGCGGCCCGCTGCTTGCGGGAAAGCACGCGCCGGCCGGCGAAGCCGAGCAGGGCCGGCTGAAGGGTGAGCGCGACCAGGACGGCGACGGTGACCGTGCCGGCGGCGGCCAGACCCATGACGGTCAGGAACGGGATGCCCACCACCGCCAGGCCGGCCAGTGCGATGACCACCGTCATGCCGGCGAAGAGCACGGCCGAGCCGGCGGTACCCACTGCCCGGCCGACCGCCTCGTCCGGCGGCAGGCCGTCGAGCAGGTTCTGGCGGTAGCGGGAGGTGATGAAGAGCGAGTAGTCGATGCCCACCGCCAGGCCGAGCATCAGGGCGATGATCGGAGCGGTGGTGGTCAGCTCGACCACGCCGTTGAGCGCGAACAGGCCGGCCATGCCGACACCGACGCCGATCAGCGCGTTCAGCATGGTCATTCCGGCCGCCACCAGCGATCCGAAGGTGATCACGAGGACGATCGCGGCGACCGCCACACCGATTGCCTCGGCCGTGCCGAACTCCGGCGCGGAGTCGATCACCTCACCGCCGGGGGCCACCTGCCAGCCCTGCGCCTCGGCCGCCGCGCCGACCTTCTCGAACGCGGTCCGCTGCTCGTCGGTGACCTCGTCGCGGCCCTCGGTGAACTGGACCTGGATCAGCGCGTACCGGCCGTCGGGGGTGACGGCTCGGGCGGTGAAGGGGTCCGCAGCGCCGACCACGCCTGGCAGCGTCGCGGCCTCCTGGGTGATCCCCTTGACCACCGCCTGGCCCTCCGGTGTGCCGAGCTGGCCGGCGGCCGGTGCCTTGACCGCGACCGTGCCGGTCGCGCCGCTGGCGGTGGGGAACTGTTCGGCGAGCAGGTCCTGCGCGCGCTGCGACTCGGTGCCGGGCATCGTGAGGTTGTTCGCCGTCGGGCCGCTCAGGGTCGCGGCGGCCAGGCCGAGACCGACGAGTAGGGCGAGCCAGAGCGCGACGACGAGCCGCCGGCGGCGCATCGAGCCCCGGCCGAGCCGGTAGAGAGAAGTCGCCATGAATTCGTGTCCTTCGTTGTCAGTGCTTGGTCAGTCGGCGGGCTCGAGCGCCCGGCGTAGCAGCGCCAGCAGCGCCTCGCGCAGTTCTCCGTCGGGTACGTCGATGAAGTCGCCGGACGTCTCGGCGATCCCGGCGAACACCACCCGCGCGGCGATTCGGGCGGCCGGGCGCTCGGGGTGCCCGGCCACCGCATCGATGAGCCGGTCGCCGATCCGTTGGATGTGCGCGAACTCGGGTGTCTCGAGCAACTGCTGGAACTCGCCCAGCAGCAGCGCGATCTCCCGTCGGAACCGGATCGCGAGGTCGACGAGGCCCTCCATGGCGACCCGCTGCGCGTCGGCCGGACCGGTCGCGGCAACGATGCGGTCGTCCAGCGCCTGGAGAACCGCGAGCGCCGGAGCCATCAGCTCGGTGAGGATGGTTTCTTTGTTGTGGAAGTGGTAGAGCACCGCCGCCTTGGAGCAATCCACGTCGCGGGCGATGTCCTGCAACGAGGTGCCCTTGTAGCCGGCGAACGCGAAGCGCCGCGGTCGCGAGGATCTCGTCGTGCGTCTCCGGAGTCATCCGTGCCATGCCGGTCCCACCTAGCGCGAGCACGGTCCGGCTCTCGGTCATCTCGGAGCTCCTCTTGTAGTCACTTGACGACTTCGACGGTACGACCTAAGTCGTCAACCGACTACAAGACCCGTGGTGAGCATGAGCACATTCCTCTCACCTAATCCTGGGTAAAGTAGTCGTTTGACTACTTCGTTTCCTCGGGAGGCTGCCATGGACGCCGATCCCACGACCCGACACCGCCGCCGCGATGCTGCGGCGACCCGTGCAGCCCTGTTGCACGCGGCACGGTCGCTGATGGCCCGGCACGGTGTCGAAGGCACCAGCACGCGTGACGTGGCCGCGGCCGCCGGTGTCAACCAGACGCTGGTCTACCGCTACTTCGGCTCAAAGGAGAAGCTGTTCGCCGAGGCCGCCTGCGCTGGCGCGGAGTCACCCGACATCGTCACGAAAACCCCGCTGGCCGAGTTGCCCCGCGTGCTGCTCGATCGTGCCCTCGACGTGACCCAGGCCGAGGAGTCCGGCGATCTGGCGGCACTCGTCGGCGCAGCCAACGACGAGCACGTTCGCGCGGTCCTGCGGGACCGCATCGAAAAATTGTTCGGCGCGCTCGCCGCCCGCCTCGACGGCCCCGACGCGGACCTGCGCGCGGAACTGGTCGCCGCCATCCTGATCGGCGTCGGGCTCCTCCGCCACAAGATCGGGACCACCGCCACGTCGAACGCCGACCGCGAAACACTCGCCGTCTACGTCGACCGCATGATGGCGACGCTCATACGGCCGTCACCCTGAGCCGCGCGGTTCACCCGAGGAATCGGCTGTCTGCGATGGTGGGCTGAAGCCGGCTCCAACCAGCGGTCGGGCACGACCTTGTCAGCAAGCCTAGAGTCGGGCTCAGGGGCGGGCGTCGAGTAGTCGGTCGAGTTCCACGGCCGCGCTGATCAGCGCGAGGTGGCTGAACGCCTGCGGGAAGTTGCCGGTCTGCTCGCCGGTGGGGGCGATTTCCTCTGAGTAGAGGCCGAGGGGGGTGCTGTAGGTGAGCATCTTCTCGAAGGTGAGCCTGGCGTCTTCGAGCCGTCCGGACTGCGCGAGGGCCCGGACGTACCAGAAGGTGCACATGGTGAAGGTGCTCTCCTGGCCGGGCAGGCCGGCGCGGCCCGCTTGCGGGCCGCCTTGATCTATCAATAGGCCAACTCGGCAACAAGTGCGCGCGCAGCTGTCGTGTCGGCATCACTGCCGACCGCGGCCCGGCAGACGTGCGAGCCCACGCCGCACCGTCAGTTTGGAAAGTGCCTTGATTCGGAGGTAGCGGGCTACATCTGTGCTGGTGATCAGGCTGGTTCTCGGCTGGTCCGGCGACGGGGGCCGCACGGAACTCCGTTGTTGACCCCTACTGACCGGCCTGGCGGGCACGCAGCGGGCACGGGAGATGTCACACCTCGCCACTGGTCTACCCTCTGGGCATGTCGGGAGGCGCGCCGGAGTGGGTTGCTTACGCGGCCCTGGGGACATCTGCATTGGCCGTCCTTGTAGCGACGGTGGCTGCACGCGTCGCCGTCGTGATGGCCTTCACCGTAACTAACGAGGGACGAGGGGAGGTCAGCATTCAGGGCTTCCGCATCACACCCTATGGCCACCGGCGGCCTGTTCTGGACGTCACGGAAGTGGAGGGCCATACGCTTCCTGCTCGCCTTGCGAGTAGTTCAAGGACGACTTGGCATGCGAATGTCCTGCCAGTGGCACGTGAGTACGAACAAGCGCTGCGATCTGGGAGAATCAAGCCCTACTCGTCGTGGCCGTCCCAGTTCTACTTCACGGTGTCTGCCGGCAATGGCACTCAGGCACATGATCGAGCACATCAGTTCGACGCCAGAAGGATCATCGCAGATGCCTTCCCGCCGGATTGATTAAGTGCTGAGCAAACGCGCGTAACGGCCACGCACACGCTCGCCCCTCTGCCATCCCGTCTGACGCCGACCCGCCCTCTGGGGAGCGGGCCGCCGCCCGGTCCGCCACGTCAAGCGGACCTTGACCCAGGTACGGGCGCTGGCGGGCCGGGCGGTGGTCTGCTCGGCTTGCCCGGGTCGTCGGCTGGCGGGGGGCCCTGCGCAACCACCCACGGACCGCAACGCGCGGACGGAGCCCCGGCCATCCTGGAGTCGTTGCGCCCCCGCCGGAGGCGCCAGTAGCCACGACCGGCCCACCGCCGCGACTCGCCGTGCGGACCCGGCGTGCCCTTCCCTGCGCCGCGCTGCTCGGGCGCGGCGTGGCCGGCTGCCGGCCGGCCCGCGAACCTCAACCACTCTCGGCGCCACCGTCTGCGGCGGCCCCGGGCATCCCGCTTTCCGCGCCAGCCGCCGGGCGTGTTGCGTGGCCGGCGTGGAGCGACAGCGGAGCGTCGGACGCGCGCCCAGGCGGCGGCGCGTGCGGCCCGTCAAGGGCCGCCTTGAAGACGTACAGAAACTTTGAACCGATTGGCCGGCAGCCGCCGGCGACTCGCTGCTGAGACCATCGATGGGTGGACGAGCCGGTGACGAGCACGGCCGCTGGCCCTGTCGGGCATGAGGACACCTCGCAGCAGGAAGCCGTGTCGTTCCGCGCTGCTCTGCGGCGATCGGCCATGGGCCTGGCCTTCGGGGCTGTTTACGTCCTGGCCACCTCATGGTTCTACTCGGACGGGCTGCTGGCGTTGTTAGTTGCGCTGATGTTTCTGCGTCAGCAGGATGATCGGCGGTCGTGGTGGGCGCTTGCGGCAGCGCTACTGATCGCGGTGCCTGCGGCCCTCATCGCTGAGGTGATGTTGAACGGATGGTTGTCGCAGCCTTGGGACGGCTTCCTGGTCTCCGTACTCGGTGCCCTACCCGGAAGCGTTGCCTACGCCGCCGTCACTCAGATTCAGCCCAAGGCACAGGGACCGAACGTTTGACAGGAAGAGGAGCGTCGGCGTCGCCGGCAGCCGACTGCCAGCCCGCCTCACCTCGGCGGCTGCGTGGCAGCGTCGCTGCCCTGCTCGCGCCACTGGCCGCCTTCGGCTTGGACGAGACGCCGGATCATCTGCCGGGCCTCGTCCTCGTCTTTCGCGACCGGGTCGGGCGTCCACTGCGCCGATCGAACTTCCGCCGGCGGGTCTGGCTGCCGGCGCTGGTCCGTGCCGGGCTGCTCGGCCAAGTCGTCAACGCCAGGCCGCATCGGTACCGGGCGGTCTGGCCCGCGAGATGGCATCGAGTGGTCGGCGGAGTTCACCACCGAGCGGGAGGCGGTCGCCTTCGTGGCGGCCAAGGCCGTCGGCGGGATGCGCTTCCACGATCTGCGGCACGCCTACGCCACGTGGCTGGTCACGGACGGCGTCCCGGTCAACTTCGTTTAGAGGGTCATGGGCCACGAGCAGGCGTCGACGACGCTGGATCGTTATACGCACACTCCGGCTGACTATGCCGCTCGGATCTTGGATGCGTTCACGCTGCCTGCTGACGATTCGCTGACTCCAGCGCCGATCCGCCCAGCGAGAGCCTGCCCGGCAGCAGGGGAGAGTCGCTGTGACCTGCGTCGGAGCGCTTACCCCAGATAGGGACGACCCCCGTCGGGGGGAGACGGGGGTCGTCGGGAGGTTCGGCTCCGGGGGGGGTTGAGCCGAACCCACTCAGCGGCCGCGGGGGGTGCAACCGCCGAGGGTCTGCCAGTTGGCCGAGACATGAATACTCGGCGTGGGGACAAGCATGCCCGAGCAGAGTGTTCACGTCGAGTGCCGTCGACCCCACTCACTGCGAAATCGTGATCACAGCGTGTGACCGTCGTCACGTTTCGCAGCCGTTGGTGGGAGGTGCCTGCAGGTCCAGAGGGGTGTTGACCCCGGGCACCCGCCGACGTTAGTCCATCGGGCTAGACTTTCGCGCCGTGGGCCGAAGTGCCGCTTTCTTCGATCTGGACAAGACCGTCATCGCCAAGTCGAGCGCCCTGGCGTTCGGTCGGCCGTTCTACCGGGACGGGCTGATCACCCGGCGTGACGTGGTCAAGTCGGCGTACGCGCAGCTGATGTTCCGGCTGGGCGGCACCGACGAGCAGACCATGGCCAGGACCAGGGACTATCTCGCCACGCTCTGCAAGGGCTGGCAGGTGGAGCAGGTCCGCCAGATCGTCGCGGAGACGCTGCACGAGCTGATCAACCCCTACGTGTACGCCGAGGCCGCCGTCCTGATCGAGGAGCACCAGGCGGCCGGCCGGGACGTCGTGCTGGTCTCCGCCTCCGGCGACGAGATGGTCCGCCCGATCGGCGAGCTGCTGGGCGTGACCGACGTGATCGCCACCCGGATGGCGGTCAAGGACGGCCGCTACAGCGGCGAAGTGGAGTTCTACGCGGCCGGCCCGAGCAAGGTCGAGGCGGTGAGCGAGCTGGCCATCGCCCGCGGGTACGACCTCGCCGACTCGTACGCCTACTCCGACTCGTACAGCGACCGGCCGCTGCTGGAGTGCGTCGGCCATCCCACCGTGGTCAACCCGGACCGGGCGCTGCGCAAGCTCGCGGTGGAAAACGCCTGGCCGGTGCTGGAGTTCCGGCACCCGATCCCGCTGGGCCGCCGGCTGCGGGAGCGCCCGGCCGTGCCGGTCGCCGCGGCGGCGCTCGGCGTCGGCGTGGGAGTGGCCATCGGCATTGCCTGGTACGGCCGGCACCGCCGGGCCAAGGTCGCCCCGGTCGCCTGACCGGCACCGGCCACCTCTCGCGGGGCGCGGGGTCAGGTGGCGGCGAGGATCTCGTCGCCGGCCACGGTGAGCTGGTCGGCGCCCACCTCCACCGCGCTCATGTAGTGCCGCAGCCAGGAGCGCAGCCCATCGGCGGTGCCGGTGGCGAACGCGCCGGCCGCGCCGACGTACTCCGGTTCCCGCTCGCGGTGGCCGACATCGACCGCGACCAGCCCGCGCGGGTCGAAGCCGCGGGACATCAGCACCAACCGGGCCGCGGCCCGGGCCACCACGCCGGACGGCCCGGCGAACGGGCGCAGGTTCAACAGCTCGCCGTGCACGACGGCGGCCAGCACCAGCGGGGACACCTGCGTACCGCCGGCGACCAGCCCGGCCAGCCCGTCCAGCCGCGCGCCGACCACCGGGTCGGCGACCGGCCGACCCAGCTCGGACTCGGCCACCACGTCCCGGGCGGCGAGCACGTGCAGCTTCGCGAGCGCCTGCCGGGGCGCCTTCGGCCAGAGCTCGGTGAGGCCGGGCAGCGCCCCGGCCACCCGGAGCGCGCCCTGGAGCACCGGCTCGGTGACGGTGCCGGCGCGGACCGCCTCGCGCTCGTGGTCGTACCCCTCCAGGGCGGCGCTGGCCACCGCGGACCGGAGGCTGGCCTCGGCCGCGACCTGGCCGCCGTGCCGGCGCAGCGCGCGGTGCCGCATCGCCTGGTCGACCCGCTCGCGGGCCCGCTCGACGGCGGGGGCAATGTCGGCGAGCGCGAGCAGCGGGGCGAGCGGATCGGTGGTCACCCCGCCACGCTAGCGACCCACCCGGCCCGGCCGGCCGCCACCCGCCGGTAGGGCGACCCGGACCACCCGCCGCCCCGGCCGCGTCTCCGCGGCGCTCGCCGAGGACGTCGCCGCGCCGCTCCGGCCGCCGGGCGCGCGGCGGGGGCCGCTGGGCGCGTGAGCAGTTGCCGAGTTGTCGCGGGCGCCGCGCGCCGCGACTACCCTCTCCGGGGTAGGAGACGCAGGTCACGCGACGAAGGAGTCACCGCATGAGCGAGGCATTGGCCAACCTGCTGAACGAGACGCGCCAGTTCCCGCCGCCGGCCGCACTCGCCGCGGAGGCCAACGTCACCGCCGACGCGTACGCGGAGGCCGCCGAGGACCAGCTCGCCTTCTGGGAGAAGCAGGCCGACCGGCTGGCCTGGGCGAAGCGGTGGGACCAGGTGCTCGACTGGTCGCACCCGCCGTTCGCGAAGTGGTTCGTCGGTGGCCAGCTCAACGTGGCGTACAACTGCCTGGACCGGCACGTGGAGGCCGGCCGGGGCGACAAGGTGGCGATCCACTGGGAGGGCGAGCCGGGTGACACCCGCGACCTCACCTACGCCGACCTGCACAAGCTGACCTGCCAGGCGGCGAACGCGCTGACCGAGCTGGGAGTCACCGCCGGCGACCGGGTGGCGATCTACCTGCCGATGATCCCGGAGGCGGCGGTCGCGATGCTGGCCTGCGCCCGGATCGGCGCCACCCACAGCGTGGTCTTCGGCGGCTTCTCCGCCGACGCGTTGACCAACCGGATCCAGGACGCCTCCGCCAAGGTGGTGATCACCGCCGACGGCGGCTACCGGCGGGGCAAGCCGTCCGCCTTGAAGCCGACCGTGGACGAGGCGGTGGCGAACTGCCCGTCGATCGAGCACGTGCTGGTGGTCCGCCGCACCGGTGAGGACGTCGCCTGGTCGGCGAAGGACCACTGGTGGCACGAGACGGTGGAGACCGCGCCGGCCGAGCACGCCGCGCAGCCGTTCGACGCCGAGCACCCGCTCTTCATCCTCTACACCAGCGGCACCACCGCCCGGCCCAAGGGCATCCTGCACACCACCGGCGGCTACCTGACCCAGACGGCGTGGACCACGCACGCGGTCTTCGACCTGAAGCCGGAGACGGACGTCTACTGGTGCACCGCCGACATCGGCTGGGTCACCGGGCACTCCTACATCGTGTACGGCCCGCTCTCCAACGGCGCCAGCCAGGTGATGTACGAGGGCACCCCGGACACCCCGCACAAGGGTCGGTTCTGGGAGATCGTCGACAAGTACAAGGTCAGCATCCTGTACACCGCGCCGACGCTGATCCGCACCATGATGAAGTGGGGCGAGGACATCCCGGCCGGCTACGACCTCAGCTCGCTGCGGCTGCTCGGCAGCGTCGGCGAGCCGATCAACCCCGAGGCCTGGATGTGGTACAGGCAGCACGTCGGCCGGGGTGAGCTGCCGGTCGTGGACACCTGGTGGCAGACCGAGACCGGCGCGATCATGATCTCCCCGCTGCCCGGCGTCACCGCGGCCAAGCCGGGCAGCGCGATGACCCCGCTGCCGGGGATCGTCGCTGACGTGGTGGACGACCAGGGCCAGTCGGTGCCGAACGGCGGCGGTGGCTACCTGGTGCTGCGTGAGCCGTGGCCGTCGATGCTGCGCACCATCTGGGGCGACGACAACCGGTACATCGAGACGTACTGGTCCCGGTTCGAGGGGATGTACTTCGCCGGTGACGGGGCGAAGAAGGACGACGACGGGCACATCTGGCTGCTCGGCCGGGTCGACGACGTGATGCTGGTGTCCGGGCACAACATCTCCACCACCGAGGTGGAGTCGGCGCTGGTCTCGCACCCGTCGGTGGCCGAGGCGGCGGTGGTCGGCGCGACCGACCCGACCACCGGGCAGGCGATCGTCGCCTTCGCCATCCCGCGCGGCACCGCGGACACCGCCGGCGAGGCGGGCGAGAAGCTCATCACCGAGCTGCGCAACCACGTGGCGAAGACGCTCGGGCCGATCGCCAAGCCCCGGCAGATCATGCTGGTGCCGGAGCTGCCGAAGACCCGCTCCGGCAAGATCATGCGCCGGCTGCTGCGGGACGTCGCGGAGAACCGGTCGCTGGGCGACGTCACCACGCTCCAGGACTCCTCGGTGATGGAGCTGATCTCCTCCGGCATGGGCGGCGGCAAGTCCGACGAGGACTGACGGCAGACGTACACATCGGTGGGTGGCGGTCCGCACGGACCGCCACCCACCGTCGTTTCGGTGGACATCCACCGGGCTGATCGGATAATCGCCGTGGCCAACCTCTTGTTATTCGGCAACTTTCTGAATTACGTTCACGCAGGTCGAACCCGAGCGGACAACTCCGCCGTCCCGCAGGGGCCCGGTTTCGGCACCTCCTCCCCCCATGCCCGAGAAACGGAGCGGCATGAACACATCCCCGAAATCCGGGTCGCGTCGACGCATACTCGTCGCGCTACCCGCCATCGCGCTCGCGGCCACGACACTGACCGTGTCGGGCAGCGCTGCCGCGGAGAACGCCGATCCGGTCCGGGCGACCATCGGATCGGACGAGTTCTACATCAACTACGCCGAGCCGGCGGTGCAGCCGGACACCCGGGGTCCCGAGGTCAAGGGCAAGGGCGGCATCTACGCCCCGGCGCTCGACGAGGCGAAGGCGTACGACCAGAAGTTCGCCACCGGCAACCCGGTGACGGCGCGGCAGCTGGCGAAGCTCGAGGCCAAGTCGATCAAGACCGGGCAGAGCCCGCGTCAGATCAAGCAGGCCACGGGCACCCAGACCGCCAAGCTGCTGACCCTGCTGGTGGAGTTCAACGACCAGGCCAACGACGACTTCACCGACGTCATGGTCCCCAAGACGGTTTTCGAGGACCGGAGCTGTGTCCCCGGCACCGTGCAGAACGGGCCGCGGCACAACAACATCCCCGACCCGGCGTCGCTGGCGCACGAGGACAACAACTCGATGTGGGTGCCGGACTTCTCCGCCGAGCACTACAACAAGATGCTGTACACCAAGGAGGGCATCACCGAGCGGGTGCGCCCGGACCTGACCGGACCGGACGGCAAGCCGGGCGTCAGCCTCGCCGGCCGGACGATGCACAACATGTACCTGGAGATGTCCAAGAACGCGTACACGGTCGACGGGCAGGCCAGCCCGTGGATCACCGTGCCGCACTCCGAGGGCTGGTACGCCGCCTCCCGCTGCATCCAGGACGAGAACGGCAACTGGGTCGCCGGGCGCCAGCAGTCGATGAACGGACACCCGGACAACCCGCTGGGCGCGGGCCGGCTGGCCACCGACGCGATCGACTCGCTGGCCAAGATGGACCCGAGCTTCCCGTGGGCCGACTACGACATCGAGGACCAGGGCGACCGGGACGGTGACGGCAACGTCAACGAGCCGGACGGCGTGATCGACCACCTGGTGCTGGTGCACGCCGGCCAGGGCAAGTCCCGCGGCGGCGGCGCCGAGGGCGTGTACGCGGTCTGGGCGCACTCGTCGGCGGTCGCCGGCGGGTACGACATCCCCGGCACCAACCTCAAGGTCTCGAACTACATCGTGCAGCCGGAGGACGCCGGCGTCGGTGTCTTCGCTCACGAGTTCGGCCACGACCTGGGCCTGCCGGACCTCTACGACACCTCCGGCAACGCCGACTCGGACGTCGACTTCTGGGACCTGATGGCCTCGGGCTCGCACTCCGGGGAGATCTTCCAGGCGCTGCCCACCCACATGGGCCTCTGGGACAAGTGGGTGCTCGGCTGGGCCGAGCCGCTGAACGTCAACCCGGGCGCCGACCCGCGGGACGTCCAGCTGGGCCAGACCTCGCGCACCCCGGTCGGCACCAAGGACGGCATCAAGATCAACCTGCCGAACAAGGTGATCACCATCGCGCAGCCGCACAGCGGCGGCAACATGTGGTACAGCGGCGCCGACCAGGACTGGGCCGACGTGAAGCTGACCCGCCAGGTCAGCGTGCCGACGGCGACCGACGCCAAGTTCTGGATGTGGAACAACTACGTCATCGAAGAGGACTGGGACTACGGCTTCGTCGAGGTCTCGACCAACGGCGGGGCGAGCTGGTCCGAGCTGAAGGTCTACGACGCCGCCGGCAAGCTGGTCTCCACCGACGACGGGGACTCCGACCCGAACGGTCGGTTGGCCGACTACGGCGGCAAGAAGTACGGCCTCACCGGTGACAGCCACGGCTGGCGGCACGACTACGTCGACCTGTCGGCGTACGCCGGCACGACGGTGCAACTGCGGCTGCGCCAGGCCACCGACGCCGGGTTCCTGGAGCGCGGCTGGTTCGCCGACGACTTCTCGGTGACCGGCGGCGGCGCCACCACCTGGAGCGACGACGTCGAGAACGGCGCCAACGACTGGACCCAGACCGGCGGCACCTGGACCGACACCACCGGCGCGGGTTGGCACATGGATTCCGGCACCCAGGTCAAGGCGCACTACTACCTGGCCGAGTGGCGCAACTTCGACGGCTTCGACAAGGGCCTGAAGTACGCGTACGACACGGTGTACTCGCACGATGCGTGGAAGGTCGACAAGCTCTCGTACAACGCTCCCGGCATGCTGGTCTGGTACCGGGACACGACGTGGGGCAACGTCAACCACGCCACGGCGCAGCTGACCGCGCTGCCGAGCTACGGCGCCAAGGGCGGGCTGCTGATCGTCGACTCGCACAACGAACCGCTGCGCCGGCAGGGCGAGGCGGCCGTGAAGGACCCGTCGACGCTGGACAACCTGCCCAGCCGTCCGCAGTCGGCGAACGCGGCCTTCTCGCTCAACTCCACGTACCCCTTCAAGGAGTGCCTGGAGGCGGCGGGCGAGCTGTACAGCGAGTACTGCACCAACTTCGGCGCCCAGCCGGCGGTGTCGGGCTTCACCGACGCCAAGGGCTGGTACCCGGGCATTGAGGTCCGTGGCGGGGGGCTGTTCGCGCGGGACAACGACGCCTCGGTGGTCATCCCGTCGAAGGGCGGCGCGCCCTACACGACCCGGATCACCAACCCGGACGGCAGCCCGGCGACGGGCCTGTACGGCACGAACCTCGGGTTCACCGTCCTCGGCTCGGGCAACCCGGGCGACCTCGGGGTCAACTACGGCGTCTCGATCACCATCCTGAAGGCCGCGAAGGACAACTCGTACGCCACGGTCCGCGTGACCGCGGCAAACTGATCCGTCCGGTTTCGTCTAACGGGACACACGGCGGGGCCCGTCCGGAGCACACTGCTCCGGACGGGCCCCGCCCTCTTACGTGGCCCGCATTTCTCTGCCGATCCGTGTGACATTTTTGCGGGCTGCTGCGCTCCCCTATGGGGACTCCATAATCGCCGTCACGCTAAGTGATCGTCGCTGAAACGTAACGTGAATCGGCGGCGCTTGGCTGTGCCGATTGGCCCCGTTATGCCCCTGAATGATGGCGGGGTCCTTCCATATTTGACCCGTGACAACTGTCAAATCCTCTGTCATCGTGAGGGACGCATCACATGACACTCGTGGCTTCGGCCACGCACGTCATGTAACAGGTTCCACAGAGGAGGAGGACCTTTGAGGAGACGAGTCACGGCGGGCCTGGCTTCGGCTGCGGCCGCGCTGCTGGCGGCCGGCGTCGTCACGGCCCCGGCCTCCGCCGCACCGGCGGCGGAGCCCACCCCCGGTGCCGACAAGGCGAAGCACGGCAAGGACAACCTCCCCGATCCGAAGGCGGATCAGCAGCGGGAGGTGCGCAAGCAGGCCATCGCCGATCTGCTCCAGGGCAAGGCCAAGCTGCAGACGCGCAACGGCTCCAAGGTCATCCAGGTCAAGGACGACCTGTTCGTCGAGTACCAGCAGGCGCCGAAGACCGACCCCATCTTCACGATGCTGGTCGAATTTGGCGACAAGATCGACCCGCGGACCGGCGGAGCCGTCGGCCCGAAGGTCAACCAGATCCCCGAGCCGGACCGGAACTGGGACGGCAGCGCCACCGACGACAACAGCACCCTGTGGCGGTCCGACTTCAACCGGGCCCACTACCAGGACATGATGTTCGGTCCTGGCGAGTCGATGCGGGACTTCTACTCCAAGCAGTCCGGCGGGCGCTACACCGTCAACGGTGACGTGAGCGACTGGGTCACGGTTCCCTACAACGAGGCCCGGTACGGCAGCAATGCCATCTCCGAGGCCGACGGCTACTGGAACTTCGTCAAGGACAGTTCCACGTCCTGGTACGACGCCCAGATCAAGGCCGGCAAGACGCCGCAGCAGATCAAGGACTACCTGGCCCAGTTCGACATCTGGGACCGGTACGACTTCGACGGCGACGGCAACTTCAACGAGGCCGACGGCTACATCGACCACTACCAGGCGGTGCACGCCGGTGAGGGCGAGGAGGCCGGCGGCGGCGCCGAGGGCGAGGACGCCATCTGGTCGCACCGGTGGGCCGCCTTCCCGAACCTCGCGGGCTCCGCGGGTCCGGCGGGCAACCTCTCCGGTGGTGTGCAGATCGGCGACACCGGGATGTGGATCCGTGACTACACCACGGAGCCGGAGAACGGCGGTCTGGGCGTGTTCGCCCACGAGTACGGCCACGACCTCGGCCTGCCGGACCTCTACGACACCGCCGGCGGCGACAACGGCGTCGGCTTCTGGAGCCTGATGTCCTCGGGTTCGTGGCTGAGCCACGGTACCGACGACATCGGGTCGACCCCGGGCTACATGGACCCGTGGTCGAAGCTGTTCCTCGGTTGGCTGAACCACACGACCGTGGAGTACGGCAAGGGCAGCACCCAGGTGACGCTCGGCCCGGCCGGCGACAACGACGGGCCGAAGGCCCAGGCGGTCGTGGTCAACCTGCCCTCGCAGACCCAGACCACCTCGTACAACACCCCGTTCGCGGGTGCGAACGAGTGGTGGGGTGGCAGCGCGGACGACCTGAACACCACGCTGGCCCGTCAGCTGGACCTGACCGGTGCGACGTCCGCGTCGATCACCGCGAAGGCCTGGTACGACATCGAAGAGGACTACGACTACCTCTACGCCGAGGTGTCCACCAACGGTGGCGCCACCTGGGCTTCGCTGAGCAACTCGCTGATCGACTCCGGCGAGACCGGTGTCGACGGCTCCACCAGCGGCAACTGGGTCGACCTGACCTACGACCTGTCGGCGTACGCCGGGCAGACCGTGCAGTTCCGTTACCGCTACCAGACCGACGGCGGCGTGCACCTCGCCGGCGCGTTCCTGGACAACGTGTCGCTGGTCAAGAACGGCTCCGCCGCCTGGACCGACGACGCGGAGGCGCTGGACGCGGCGTGGACCGCGAAGGGCTTCACCCGGATGACCGGCTCGGTCACCGACGTGTACCCGCGCTTCTACATCGCCGAGAACCGGACCTACGTCGGTTACGACGACACCCTGCGGACCGGTGGGTACAACTACGGCTTCACCAACACCCGCCCCAACTGGGTGGAGCGGTTCTCGGTCCAGCCCGGCATGCTGGTCTGGTACGTGAACTACGCGTACGGCGACAACAACACCTCGCAGCACCCGGGCTACGGCCTGAACCTGCCGGTGGACGTCCGGCCGGGTCAGATCAAGGTCGGCGGCCAGGGCACCATCAGCAACCGGCGCAACGGCTACGACGCGACGTTCAGCCTGTACACCAAGCCGGCCCAGACCTTCCACCGCAACAGCGTTGCGGTCACGGTCCCGGCGCTCGACCCGAACCCGCTCTTCACCGACAGCGGGACGAACAAGTACTGGAACAGCAGCAACCCGTGGAACTCGGTGAAGGTGGCCGGCACCGGCACCAAGATCGAGATCCTGAAGCAGGGCACCAACCCGACCGACGACATGGTCGTGAAGGTCAGCAACTGATCGACTGATCGACCAGCGGGGCCGGAGGCGGAGACGCCACCGGCCCCGCTGCTTTGTGCGCCACCGCAATCTGATCGAACCCCGTCACTGCGATTCGCGCCTCGCAGGTCCTTGCTGCTCATCAACGTTGATGACCGGTCGGGGTATGACGGTGAAAAGCATTCCCAACAACTTCTTGCAACAAATCGACGTACACATCTTCCCACTCGTCCCGGCAGTGTCTATGTTCACCATTGGTCCCACTAGTGGGACGTCTTCACCGGCCCGTACCCCGTTGGGCCGGTTCCCTCACACCGGAGGTACCACGTGCGCAAAGTCGCAGTGGGTCTGCTCGGGCTTTCGCTGACGGCGACGGGACTGGTGACGGGCACGTCCGCCAGCGCGGCGCCGACGCCGAAGTTGCCGGCAGCCGCCCCGTCGGTTGCCGAGCCTGCCCATGTCGATCACGATCTGCCCAACCCGCTGGAGGACAAGCGGCGGGCGCTGCGCCAGGAGGGCCTGAGCGAGGTCCTTTCCGGCGAGGCCAAGGCGCAGAAGATCAACGGCAGCACGGTCGTCAAGGTCGGCAAGACCCAGGTCGAAGGGCAGACCGCCCGGACGGCGAAGGCTGCCGCCCTGACACAGGACCAGTACGTCGAGCTCTCGCGTGAGCGCACCGACAGGATCTTCGTGATCCTCGCGGAGTTCGGCAACGAGCGGCACCCGAGCTACCCGGACCAGGACACCGACCCGGACACCCCGGGCCCCATCCGGTTCGACGGGCCGCTGCACAACGAGATCCCGGCGCCCAACCGGGCGGTGGACAACTCCACCGTCTGGCAGGCCGACTACAACGCCGACCACTACCGGAAGCTGTACTTCGGCACCGGTCAGGGCGACGAGTCGCTGAAGCAGTACTACGAGGCCCAGTCCTCGGGTCGCTACAGCGTCGACGGCGAGGTCACCGACTGGGTGAAGGTGAAGTACAACGAGGCCCGGTACGGCCGCTCCGGCGGACAGCCCTGCGCCTCGAACGTCTGCACCAACACCTGGGCGCTGGTCCGCGACGCCGCCAACGAGTGGGTCGCCGACCAGAAGGCTCAGGGTCGCTCCGACGAGGAGATCGCCGCCGACGTCAAGGCGATGGACCAGTGGGACCGATACGACCACGACCAGGACGGCGACTTCAACGAGTCGGACGGCTACATCGACCACTTCCAGATCGTCCACTCCGGCGGTGACGAGGCCGACGGTGACCCGTACCAGGGTGAGGACGCCATCTGGAGCCACCGCTGGTACGCCTTCGCGTCCGACCAGGGCAGGACCGGCCCGGAGGACTTCCCGGCCGGCGGCACCCAGATCGGCAACACCGGCGTCTGGATCGGCGACTACACCATCCAGCCGGAGAACGGTGGCCGCAGCGTCTTCTACCACGAGTACGGTCACGACCTCGGTCTGCCGGACGACTACAACGTCATCAGTGGTGGGGACAACAACAACGAGCACTGGACCCTGATGGCCCAGAGCCGGCTCGGCGCCAAGAACGACGGCGGCATCGGTGAGCGGGGCGGCGACCTCGGCGCCTGGAACAAGCTCCAGCTCGGCTGGCTCGACTACGAGGTCATCGTGGCCGGCCAGAAGCGCACCCTGGAGCTCGGGCCGCAGGAGTACAACTCGCCCAAGGCGCAGGGCGCCGTGGTGGTGCTGCCGGACCGTGAGTACACCTTCCAGAACGGCAAGCCGTTCGAGGGTACGAAGCAGTACTTCTCCGGCAACGACGACGACCTGAACAACACGATGACGCGGACCATCGACCTCACTGGGAAGACCAGCGCCGCGCTGTCGATGAAGGGTCGCTACAACATCGAAGAGGACTTCGACTACCTCTTCTTCGAGGCGTCCACCGACGGCGGCCAGACCTGGTCCACGCTGCCGGGCACGGCCAACGGCAAGGCGCTCAAGGAGATCTCGGCCGGTCGCTTCGCCCTGGACGGCTCCACCGACGACCAGTGGGTCGACGTCAACATCCCGATGAACGCCGTCGCCGGCAACGTCGTGCAGTTCCGGCTCCGCTACCAGACCGACGGTGGCCTCTCCGCGGGCGGCTTCTACGGTGACGCGATCACCGTGACCGCCGATGGGCAGACCCTGCTCACCGACGGTGCCGAAGCCGGTGCGAACGGCTGGACCCTCAACGGCTGGAGCGCCGTCGAGGAGACCTACACCCGCATGTTCGACAACTACTACATCGCCGGCAACCGGTCGTACGTCTCGTACGACCAGTACCTGAAGACCGGCCCGTACTTCTTCGGCTACGCGAACACCCGGCCGGACACCGTGGACCACTACGCGTACCAGCAGGGTCTGCTGATCTCCTACTGGAACCTCCGGTGGGCCGACAACGACACGTTCGCCCACCCGGGCGAGGGTCGTAACATGATCATCGACGCGCACCCGCGGCCGATCTACAACCTGACCGGCAACGCCTGGCGGGCCCGCGTTCAGGTCTACGACGCGCCGTTCAGCCTGAAGAAGGCCGACTCGTTCACGCTGCACATCAACAGCCAGCCGCAGTACATCCGTGGCCAGGCCGCGCAGCCGCTGTTCGACGACACCCAGAAGTACTGGTACGCGGAGCTGCCGAACCACGGCGTCAAGCTCCCGGCCACCGGCACCAAGATCAAGGTCCTGGAGCAGGACGGCACCTCGCTGAAGGTCCGCTTCTCCTGAGCCACTGATCAGCGCTACACCGATGCCCGGGCAGGTCACCTGCCCGGGCATCGCCCTTTCGGCACCCCGGCCGGCCGAACGAGGTGACGAACGGGCGGAACCGGGCGGGCCTCCGGCGACTCTCATCGGGGTGACACCACGTACCGCCGGGCCGCCGGCCGCCCTCGCGCTGGCGCTGCTCGTCCCCCTCGCCGGCTGCGCCGGGAACGGAGGCCCCGTGTCCGACGATCCGACGCCACCCACCCCGCCCACCTCGGCCACGCCGGCATCCTCGCCGCCGCCCCTGCCCGCGACCGCGCCGTCCGGCACCCCGGTCGCGCCCGCCGACCGGCCCACCCCGCTCTCCGCCACCGAGCTGCCGACCCTGCGACGGCCGACCGGCCCGCCGAAGGAGCCCACGGACACCAGGTCGACCGACGTGGTAGCCGGCCGGATCACCCGCGGCGGCTCCGGGCCGTGCTACGGCCTGGTCACCGACGACGGCAGGGAGTACGCCCTGCACGGCCCCGGGATGGGCAGCTTCGCCGCCGGCACCACCGTGCTGGTCACCACCGGACCGGCCGATCCGGCGCACGACTGCGGGCCGGGCACCCCCGCGAGCATCGTGAAAATCAGTCGGGTCGGCTGACCGCGGCACGGCGATCCCGGCCACCCACCGGGTCGGCGGGATGGTCAGCCGTCACCGGGGTCCTAGGCTGTGGCACATGACCGAGCAGCGTGGCGGACCCGTCGACGAGTCCTGCGTCCTGACCGAGGGGCCGTGGACGCACCGGTTCGTCGGCGCGAACGGCAGCCGGTTCCACGTCGTCGAGGCGGGAACCGGCCCAATGGTGCTCTTCCTGCACGGCTTCCCCGAGCACTGGTGGGCCTGGCACGAGATCCTCCCGGCGGTCGCCGACGCCGGCTTCCGGGCGGTCGCCGTCGACCTGCGCGGCTACGGCGCCAGCGACAAACCACCCCGGGGGTACGACGGCTACACCCTCGCCGCCGACGTCGCCGGCCTGATCCGCGCCCTCGGCGAACGCTCCGCCACCCTGGTCGGCGCCGGCGCCGGCGGCCTGATCGCCTGGACCGCGGCCTCCTTCCACCCCACCCTGGTCCGGCGGCTGGTGGTGCTCGGCGCGCCGCACCCGCTGCGGCTGCGGGCCGCGATCTTCGCCGACCCGCGCGGGCAGTTCGCCGCCGCCACGCCGGCGCTGAGGTTCCAGCTCCCCCGCTACGAGCACGTGCTGACCCGGGACGGCGGCGCCGCGGTCGAGGAGATGCTGCGCCGCTGGGGAGGGCCGCGCTGGGTGCGGGGGCCGGAGTTCGACGCGTACGCGGAGCGCTGCCGGGAGGCGATCCAGATCCCGCAGGCCGCCTTCTGCGCCATGGAGGGCTACCGGTGGGCGTTCCGGTCGGTGCTGCGCCTGCACGGCTACCGGTTCGTCCGGCTGATGCAGAAGCCCCTGGTCACCCCGACCCTGCAACTGCACGGGTCGCTCGACGTCGCCTCGCTGCCCCGCACCGCCCAGGGCTCCGGCCGGTACGTCACCGCCCCCTACGAGTGGCGGCTGCTGGACGGGGTCGGGCACTTCCCGCACCTCGAGACCCCCGAGGTGGTGCTCGGCGAGATCCTGCGCTGGGCTAAGTCCTGAGCCGCGGGACGGGCGTCAGACCCGCTGCTCGCGCAGGTCGGCCACGTCGGCGGCGGGCGCCCAGCCCTGGTAGACGCCGAAGTCGAACACCTCCAGGCCCATCGCCCGGGCCACCGGCCAGCGCCCGCCGGTGTACTCCACCCGCAGCCAGCCGTCGTGCTCACCGAGGACGACGAACGGCTGCCCCTGCCAGGTGCAGGTGGTCCGCACGTACGCCAACTCCTCGACCTCGCCGGCCGGAACCACCCGGACGTGCCGGCCGGGGCGTACCTCCTCGAAGCCGTCACCCGGCTCCGGCTGGTAGATCCGGACGTCGTCACCGTCCGGGCTGGCCTGGTATTCCCGGCCGCGCCACCGGGCCACGTAGCCGTCCCGCATCAGGGCTCACCCACCTGTCGCCAGAGCAGCACGTCGGTGTCGAGGATGGCGATCACCCGCTCGGTGCCGTCCGCGCCGATCCGCCAGAGCTGCGCGCCGTGCGGCAGCCGGGCACTGTCCACCTTGAACTCGGCCACCACGTCGGTGCTCTCACCCGGGGCGAAACCGTTACCCCGGAACGGCGCGCGCTCGATGACCCAGCCCTTCATGGCCCGCATGGCCCCCTCGTTCTGCCCGCCGTACGGGATCCGGTAGAGGCTGGGCCGGTACGCCGGCCAGCGCAGCACGTAGATCTTCCCGGCGTCCCGGGCGAAGGGCGAATCCGGGTAGCCGAGGCCGAGCGCCTCGTGCAGCTGCGCCGGGGTGGTCAGGTGCGCCAGCTCGCCGGCCCGGTGCACGAAACCGGTGACCCGGTCGTACCCGCGCTCGAGGTAGTAGGCGAGCTGGCTCGGCGCGACCGCCTTCTGCATGACCACGGGCCGGGACGGGTCGGTGGCCGGCGGGGCGTACCGGGTGCGCTCGGCCGGCTCCTCGGCGGGCGCCGGCTCCGGCTCGACGTCCGCGTCGTCGCCGAGGCCCACCTCGGCCGCCCAGTTGGCCAGGCCGAGGATCTGCTCGCCGGGCAGCTTCGCCCCGACCGGGGTGCCCGGATTGACCGCGAACGACCACGTCTCGTCCGGCCAGCGCCGGATCAGCTGCACGAACCGGACCTCGACCGTCTCCACCGGCTCCCCGGCGTGGGCGGCCAGCCGCTCGGGCGAGGTGTGCACCACCACGTACGTCTCGCCGTCCAGCTCCTCCGTACGCCACACGAACCCCGGATCGCCGGGCCGGCTGCCGGGCGCCGAGTCCGGCGCCGCCGGGAGAAGCACCCGGGCCAGCAGCAGGGTGGAGAGGAAGGTGTCCGTGTTGCCGGAGCCCGCGGCGTCGAGCAGGTTCTGCTCGACCTGGTTGGCCGGCTGGAACGCCTCGGCGGCCGGTTCGGTGGCCGCGCCCGCAACGGTGGGGGCCGGTCCGGCGAACGGCCCGGCGGCCGACGTCGGCTCGGCGGCGGTACCACCCGTCGCGGCGGACTGCACGGTCGGGAACGCCGTGGTGGTCCCGGCCGCGTCCGGCGTTACACCGGTGGTCGGGGCATCGCCCGACGGCATCCACGACGACGCGGGCCCGGCGGCGCCCGGCCCGGTGCCGTTCGCGCCGGCCCCGGCGCCGGGTGCCGGGGAGACCGGCTCGGGGCGCTCGGCGACGCCCGGGACGGCCAGCTCGGGGCGCTCGGCGGCGCCCGAGGTGCCCGGCTCAGGGCGGAACCCCGGCACAGCGGACTCGGAGTGGAAGTCGGCGGCGGCGGGCTCGGCCGCGGCCGGCTCCGGGCGGAAACCGGGACCAGCGGGCTCGGCGACGACCGGCTCGGCACGGAAACCGGGAACAGCGGACTCGGCGACGACCGGCTCCGGGTGGAAGCCGGAGGCAGCCGGCTCGGCGGGTAAGCCCGGGGCCGGGGAGGTTGGCGCGGGCGCGTCGAGGGTGCCGTTCCGGGCGGCCGTGGTGGCGGCACCGCCGTCCGACCGCCATCCGAAGACGGTCGCGGCCGGTGCGGGCTCGTGCGGTCCCGGCAGGTCCCGGGACTCGATGACGGTGCCCTCGATGACGATGGGCGAGAAGCCGCGACGGGGTGCCGGGGGGCCGGAGACCGGCTCGGCGACGGAGGCGGACAGGTCCTCCGCGACCGGTGCCGGCGGGGCGCCCGGGGACACCGGTCGTACCGCGGGGTCGGGCAGCCGCTGGGTCTGCTCCCCGTCGGCCGGCGCGGCGGGAGCGGGATGCCAGCGCGGCAACACCTGGGTGGCCTCGGCGGCCGGCACGTCGACCCGGAACGCCCGGGTGGGCTCCTCCGCCAGCGGGTCCGGCCGGCGGCCGGGCGACGGCGGAGCGGGCTCCGGGATCGGCTGGGTCATCTGGTCGTCCGCCCGGTCCACCGGGAACGCCCGGGTCGGGTCGTCGTCCGGCCGCACCGGCCGGCGGCGGGGGAACGTCTGGCCACCGAGCCCGGGACGGGCCGGCGGGGTGGCCCGCTCCCCGGCGCGCAGCGGGTTGTCCCGCGGCGACCGGGCCGCCGCGCCCCGCCCGGAGGCGGGCTCGAAGAAGGAGCTGCGACCGTTCGCCGGGCCGGAGGTCTCCTCGCCGAGCGGTCGACGGCGGAGCGGGGAGGGCCGGCCCAGGTCGGCGGGGCCGGTCGGGGTGCCGGAGACCCGGGCGTTCGCCGGGCGTTGCCCGCCGTCGGTCGGCTCGGGACGCACGCCTCGAACGTCCACCGTGGACGGTTGGGGTGCCGGCGGCGCGGCGGGGTGCGGGATACGGGCGGCGGTCGGATCGGCCGCGCCGGGCCGGCGCTCCGGGCCGGCGCCGATGGCCGGCGCGCCGGTCGCCGACGGGACGGTCGACGGCGGGACGGTCGATGGCGGGACGGTCGACGGCGGGACGGTCGATGGCGGGACGGTCGGCGCCGGGACGGTCGACGGCGCGCGGGACGCGCCGACCGGATTACGCGGCGAGCCAGACGACGGCGGGGTGCCGCCGCCGGCCGACGGCGCGCCGGCCGGAGCGTCCGTCGCGGACTCGTGGCCGGGGGCGGCGTCGCCCCGTGCCCGGGCGAACGTGTCCGCGCGCTCCAGCCGGGCCCGGGCGCCCATGGTGCGGCCGGGCAGGCGGACGTCACCGCGGGAGAGCTGGGAGACGAACCAGGCCGGCAGGTAGCCCTCGATGGACAGCCCCGGATTCACCGCGAGCCACCACTCGTGGTGCGGCCATTCGGCGGCGAGGTCCGCGTACGGGCTGGGGCGGCTCGGCCCGGCGGTGGCGCCGAGGCAGGCGTGCAGCGCGGCGGTCGAGGTGAAGGCGAGCACGTGCGTCCGGCCGCCCGTGGTCCAGGTGCCCCAGCCCATCGCCGCCTCGCCGGTGAGGGCCTGGGCGGAGACCGGCAGGAGCAGCTCGGTCTGGGCCAGGATGCGGAAGTACAGCTCCTGGTCGTTGGCGTGCAGCGCGTCCCGCATCGCCGCTTCGGCCTCGGTAGCCGGCTCCCAGGTCACGGCCACCTCTCCTCCCGCCAACAGGCCATAGGCATCGCGTACAACCTACAAGGTGGAAACAAGATCACAATGGGTCGACCGTCGGCGGCCCGCCGGTTACCGGGCGAAGCGCTAACATCCCGTTCCGGAGTCGACACGATACGGAGGCGGTCGATGTCCCGACCCGGTGCGCGACCGGCCCTGGCCGGTGTGGCGGCGACCCTGCTGACCGTCCTGCCGGCCCTCGCCGTGTCCTCGGTCACCCCGGCCCGGGCGGCCGGTCGGGCCCCGACCTCCGGCGCCACCGGAGCGCCGGCGACCGGCCCGGTCGCGGCCCGCGCCGCCGCCCCCGCCTGCGCCACCCCGCTCGCCCCGGCCCGCCCGGTCGCGGCCACCCCGTGGCCCCAGCGACGGTACGCGCCGGAGCGGCTCACGCCCCTGGCCAGCGGCGCCGGGATGACCGTCGCGGTGATCGACTCCGGCGTCGACCGGCGGCATCCCCAGCTGCGCGGCCGGGTGCTCGACGGGGCGGACTTCCTCGACCCGGGCGGCGACGGCACCCGTGACTGCGCCGGCCACGGTACCGGCGTGGCCAGCATCATCGCCGCCGCCGAAGGGCCCGGGGTGGCCTTCCAGGGGCTGGCGCCCGGGGCCCGGATCCTGCCGGTGCGGGTCAGCGAGCAGCAGGTGGTGGAGGGCCGGGAGTCGGGACGTACGGTCAGCGCGACCGACTTCGCCCGGGCGATCCGCTGGGCGGTGGACCACGACGCCGACGTGCTGAACCTCTCCGTCGTGCTGTACGCGGACAACCCGGCCGTCCGCGAGGCGGTCGGGTACGCGGTCCGGCGGGACGTGGTGGTGGTGGCCGCCGCCGGCAACCTGCACGACAGCGGCGACCCGCGCCCCTACCCGGCCTCCTACGAGGGGGTGCTCGGAGTCGGCGCGATCGGCTCCGACGGCTACCGGGCGGCGTTCTCCCAGACCGGGCCGTACGTCGACCTGGTGGCACCCGGCAGCGACGTGCTGCTGGCCGCGCCGGAGCAGGGGCACCACCGGGCCGAGGGGACCAGTTACGCCGCCCCCTTCGTCGCGGCCACGGCGGCGCTGGTCCGGCAGTACCGGCCGAGCCTGACCGCGGCGCAGGTGGCGCAGCGGATCCTCGGCACCGCCGACCCGGCCCCCGACGGCGACCGGGGCGACTACGGCGCCGGCGTGCTCAACCCGTACCGGGCGGTCGTCGAGACCGGCTCCGGGCCGGCCACCGTGGCCCGCTCGGCCGCGCTGCCGGCGGACCGGCCCGACCCGGCGCTGCTCGCCGAGCGGGCGCGGCGGGCGGCGGCGCGGGACCGCGCCGTGCTGGTCGCCACGGTCACCGCCGGGGCGGTGGCGGTGGCGGTGCTGCTGGCCGTGGTGCTGCCGCGCGGCACCCGCCGCGGCTGGCGCCCGGCCGGTCCGGCCTGACCGGCCGGCCACCCGTGACGTCCGTGCAGAAGGCGACGGCGGCGCCGACGGGATCGCCGGGCGCCGCCGCCGGGCGGGCTCACTGGAACAGGCCGACGTTCTTCCTCTCGGTGTTGAGGTAGTCGATCGCGGAGTCGTCCACCGCGAGCTTGATGTCGCGCAGCATGGCCTGGAGATCCTGCGACGCGGACCGCCACCGGGCCTGTCGCTGCCCGTACGCCTGCCTGGCCTCGCCGGCCCAGCCGGCCACCAGCGGGGCGGCGTCCCGCTCCAACTGGCCGAGCTGCGAGTCGAGCGTGTTCAACGCCTTCTGGATGTCCGCGCTGGCCTGCTGCAGCGCGGCGAAGTTGACGACCAGCACACCGTGGTCCATCGGATGCTCCCCTCCCGGGATCTTGGTTACAGCGGCAGCTGGATGCCGCGGTTGGCGCCGGCGACCCGGCCGGCCGCCTCGGTGTCCGAGACGTCGTACTGCTGGCCGGCGGTGCGGATCGCCGACGCGGTCTCCCGCAGCGCCCGCTGCAACGCCGCCTGGTCCTGCGACCACTGCTGCCTGACCTGCTCGAACGACCGGCCGCCGGCACCGCGCCAGGCCTGCTGCAACACCTCCAGCTCGGCCATCAGGCCGCTGAGCATGGTCTGCAGGGACTGGTCCACCTGCTCGAACTTCGCGGCGGCCTGCTGCATCACCGCGGCTTCTGCCTGGGTCTGGGACACCCCGGACGTCACCTCGTCTCCTCGGTCGTGGCTGGCCGCCGGGGGCATCCACCCTGGACGCTCTCCACCGGTCCGCGCTGGTGCACACGGCGGTGACGGTCAGCGAAACTCGTCGCTGACGGTAGCCGGCCGGTCGCCGTCGTGCTACCCCCCGTCCTCCCCTGTGGACAACCGTGGCCCCCGCCCGGTCGGACCGGCCGCCTACGATGGGTCACGCCGCCGTCGCGGTGCGCCCCGGAGCGCGGGGTCGGCACCCTCGCGGCACCCCGGGACGTCGAGCGGAGGAGACGCGGTGACGGCGAGCACGACCGCAGGCCCGGCCAGGCCGGCCCACCGCCAGCCGTTGCCGGCACAGTGGCTCCCGGCCGGCGCCCGCCCGTCCACCGCCGGGCGCGCCGGCCAGATCGTCGCCGCGCAGGTGGCGGTGGCGCTGCCGGTCGCCGCGCTGGGCCGGGGTGTCGGGCCGACCGCACTGGCCCTGGCCGCCGCCGCGCTGCTGCTCGCCCTGGCCTGGGCACGGTGGCGGGGCCGGTGGCTCTTCGAGTGGTCGGGCACCGCCGTCGGCTACCTCACCCGGCGGCACGCGCTCGCCCCGGCCGCCGGCCCGGAGGCGCTGCTGGACCTGGTCCTCCCGGGCGCCGCGGTGCGCGCGGTGGAGCTGGCCGGCGGTCCGGCCGCGGTGGTCGACGACGCCGCCGGGCTGACCGCCCTGCTCGACCTGGGCGTCCCCGGCGACCTGCTCGGCGACGGCCCCCGGGCGCTGCCGGCCCCCGCCGCGCTGCTGCCGCCCGTCGCGCCGGAGCACCCGCCGGCGCGGATCCAGCTGCTGCTGCACGCCTCGCCGGCCCCGGCTCCCACCGCCGCCGTCGGCACGGCGGGCACGTCGTACCGGCAGTTGACGGACGGGCGGCTGCCCGGGCAGGAACGGGCCCTGCTCGCCGTCCGGGTGCTGCGGGTGGACGGCTGGTCCGACGAGGAGTTGCGCCGCGCCCTCTCCGGCACCGTACGGCGGATCGTCCGCCGGCTCGGACCGGTCACCGCCCGGCCGCTCGGCGCGCCGGCGGCGCTGCGCGTACTCGCGGAACTGGCCCACCACGACGGCGACCAGCCGGCCCGGGAGAGCTGGCAGCTGGTGCGCGCCGGTGGTCTGCTGCAGGCCGGCTTCCGGCTGCGCCGCTGGCCCGACCCGCGCACCGACCTGGGCCGGCGGCTGGTGCCGCGACTGCTGGCGCTGCCCGCGACGGCGACGGCGACCAGCGTCGCGCTCTGCGCCGGGCCGCGCACCGGCGCCGACGCCGACGCCGCGCCGGTCCCGGTCGAGCTGACGGTACGGCTCACCGCCTGGACGCCCGCCGAGCTCGACGCCGCGACGCAGGCGCTGCGCCGCCTGGTCACCGACGCCGACGGTGAGGTACGCCGGCTCGATGGCGCCCAGCTCCACGCCCTGGCCGCCACCCTGCCCCTGGCGGTGGCCGGCGTCCCGGCCGCCGGGAGCCCGGGCCTGGGGTCGCTGGAACTCACCCTCGGCGACGCCGGACTGATGGTGGGCACCAACCGGCACGGCGGCGCGGTCACCGTCCGGCTGTTCCGTGCCGAGGGCACCCGGCTGGTGCTGGTCGGCGGGGTCCGGGCGGCACAGCTGCTGGTGCTGCGGGCGATGGCACTGGGCGCCCGGGTGGTGGTGCAGACCCGACGGCCACGCGGGTGGGAGCCCTTCGTCCGGGGTGTCGGCAACACCGGTGGCGGCATCGCGGTGATCCCGCCGGGACGGCCGGTGGGCGGGGCGGTCGGCTCCCCGCTGCGCCCGCTGCTGCTGGTCGTGGACGCCGGCGCGGTGGCCGCCGAGCCGACGCCGGGGCCGGCCTGGGCGGCCACCCTGGTGGTACGCGAGGAGCTGGCCCCGGCCGACGTCGACACCCTGGGGCGGGCCGACCTGGCGGTGCTGCAACCGTTGGACCAGCAGGAGGCCGCGCTGGCCGGGGCCGCCCTCGGGCTGGGCGGGTCGGCGGAGTGGCTGACCCGGATCCGCGAGGACATGGTGGCGGTGGTGAACCGCCGGGCGCTGCGCTGGGCGCTGCTCTCCCCGACCCCGATCGAGTCGCAACTGATCGGGCGACCCGGCCGGCGTTGACCGTAGCCCCGTGCAGGGGTTCCCCGGGTGGATCTCGCATGGCACTATCCCCGCCATGGGTTTCCTGAAGGGACTTCTGATCCGGCTGGCCTCCACGGCGGTGGCCTTCTGGCTGGCGACGCTGCTGATCCCCGGCATCTCGCTGGATTCCGACTCGGCCGTCGAGGCGGTCACCACTCTGGTGCTGGTCGCGGTGATCTTCGGCGTGGTCAACGCGGTGCTGCAGCCGATCATCAAGACCGTGGGCTGCGGGTTCTACCTGCTGACCCTCGGGCTGATCGCGCTGGTGGTCAACGGCCTGCTCTTCCTGCTCACCAGCTGGATCGCCGACCAGGCCGGGCTGCCCTTCCACGTCGACAGCTTCTGGCCGGGGGCAGTACTCGGTGCGCTCTTCGTCGGCATCGTGACCTGGATCCTCGGCGCCATCCTCGACCGCGACTGACCGCCCCGCGGGTCGCGGGCCCGCATGATCGCGCTCGTTCACGGAAGTAGTGGCCTCCCCTGCGCCGGGGGGCCACTACTTCCTGGATCGAGCGCGGCGGGCGCCGCACGCCGCGGGCGGCCGAGGCGGCAGCCAGCGGACGGGAATTGGCTGGCGCGGCGGCGGGCCGGCGTCGCTAGCGTGGCAGGGGTGTTCACCATGACCCGCGCCGACGGCTACCAGCTCAGCACCGATCCCGACCGGCTCGACCTGGACCGGGTGCACCACTGGCTCACCACCGACGCGTACTGGGCGCTCGGGCGGGATCGGGCGACGGTGGAGCGGGCCTTCGCCGGCTCGATCGGGTACGGCGTGTACCGGGTCGACGACGGCGGCCAGGCGGCGATCGCCCGGGTGGTCACCGACCGGGCCACCTTCGCCTGGCTCTGCGACGTCTACGTGGCCCGCGAGGAGCGGGGTCGCGGCTTGGGCACCTGGCTGGCCGGCGCGGTCCGCGAGCACCTGTGGCCGCTCGGCGTACGCCGGATCCTGCTGGCCACCCACGACGCCCACGGGGTGTACGCGAAGCTCGGTTTCGCCGAGGTCGACCCGGGCCGGTTCATGCAGATCGACCAGCGCGAACAACGGGTGAACCCGGTCACCGGAAAGGAACACGTCACCGCCTCACCCCTTACGGTGGAGGGGTGAACCAGACCCGGCTCGGCTACCTGTACGGCGTCGGCGCGTACCTGCTGTGGGGCTTCTTCCCGATCTACCTCAAGCTGCTCCGGCCGGCCGGCCCGATCGAGATCCTGGCGCACCGGATCGTCTGGTCGGTGGTCTTCGTCGCGCTGCTGCTCGCCGCGCTGCGCAACATCGGCTTCCTGCGGGCGCTGACCCGCCGGCCCCGGACGCTGGCCGGCATCGGCGTCGCCGCGGCGCTGATCGCGGTCAACTGGGGCACCTACATCTACGGGGTGAACTCCGACCGGGTGGTGGAGACGGCGCTCGGCTACTTCATCAACCCACTGGTCTCGGTGCTGCTCGGCGTCTTCGTGCTGCGCGAGCGGCTGCGCTCGGCGCAGTGGGCCGCGCTGGGCGTCGGCGGTCTGGCCGTCGCGGTGCTCACCGTCGACTACGGCCGGCTGCCGTACCTGGCGCTGACCCTGGCCTTCAGCTTCGCCGGGTACGGGCTGGTGAAGAAGCGGCTCGGGCTGCCCGCCGCGGAGGGGCTCTTCGTCGAGTCGGCGGTGCTGGCGCTGCCCGCCCTGGCGTACCTGGGCTGGCTGTCGCAGCAGGGTGAGTCGACCTTCGGGCACGTCTCGGCCGGGCACACCGCGCTGCTGGTGCTGGCCGGCGCGGCCACCGCGATCCCGCTGCTGCTCTTCGCCGGCGCCGCCAACCGGCTGCCGCTGTCGGTCCTGGGGATGTTGCAGTACCTCGCCCCGATCCTCCAGCTCGGCTGCGGCGTGCTGATCTTCCACGAGCCGATGCCGCCGGCCCGCCTCGCCGGCTTCGCCCTGGTCTGGGTCGCCCTGATCGTCTTCACCGCCGACGCGCTCCGGAACACCCGTCGCACCCGCGCCGCCGCCCGCACCCGGACCCCGGTCACCGCCGCCACGCGGTGACCGGGGATCAGCGCACGTCGTAGCCGAGGACGGCGGTGCCGTCGGCGCGGACCAGTTCCAGCCGGACCAGCTCCGCGTCGGTGAAGCGGGTCCCGCCGGTGAGGCGCACGTCGTCGCCGGGGGCGGCCAGCCAGGAGCCGATCTGCTCCGTCGCGCCGTCCGGGCCGTGCGCCACCAGCCGGAAGGTGTACGCCTTGCGGTAGCCGGCGGTCGAGTCGTACCCGCAGTGCATGGTGACCTCGGTGCCCCAGTCGGTGCCGGTCAGCCCGATCTCGGCGTGCACCGGCACCTTGGTCGAGACCGGCTGCATGGCGACCATCCGGACCGCCTGCACGGTCGGCGCGGGCGGCGCGGGCGGGCGCAGCACGGCGGCCCCTCCGACCCCCACCACCAGGGCGAGCGCGGCGGCGGCCAGCGCGGTCAGGGCGTACCGTCGGCGGGCGCCGGACCGCTCGCGGCGCCGGCGCTCCCGCGCGGCGTCGAGCAGCGCGGGCACCCGGGTGGTCTCCGCCGCCGGCGGGAGGAACTCGTCCAGCGCGGCCGGGTCGAGCCGGCCCAGCAGTCCGGGCAGCACGGCGATCTCGGCGACCGCCTCCCGGCAGGCCGCACAGCCGGCCAGGTGCCGCTCGTACGCGGCGCGGTCCGCGGGGGCGAGGGCGCCCAGCACGTACGCGCCGTCGTCGTGCGCGAACTCGCAGCGGGTCATCCGGTCACCCCCATCTCAGCCAGGACCAACCGTAGTGAGCGCAGCGCGTAGTGGGTGCGGGACTTGACCGTGCCCGGTGGCACGCCCAGCCGGGCGGCCGCCTCGGCCACCGAACGGCCCTGGTAGAAGCACTCGACCAGCACCTCCCGGTGGGTCGGGCTGAGCCGGTTCAACGCCTCGGCGACGGTCCACGCCTCCACCGCGCGCTCCGCTTCGTCGACCGCCTGCGGCGGCTCGGGCAGGTCGTCGGTGAACACCTCACCGACCCGGGTGGACCGGCGTCGCCAGGCGTCGATCGCGAGGTTCCGCGCGGTCGTGAAGAGCCAGGCGCGGACCGAGCCGCGCCGCGGGTCGAGCGACTCCGGGTGGCGCCAGGCCCGTAGCAGGGTCTCCTGCACCAGGTCCTCGGCCCGGGTGCGGTCGCCGTTGACCAGTCGGAGGGCGTGCGCGAGCAGCGCCTCCGCGTGCTCGTCGTGCAGCGCGCGCAGCAGGTGGGCGTCGTGGTCGCTGATGGCGATCTCCTCGCTCTGGGCGGCGAGTCCGGCGGTAGGTGTCCGCGGGTGGATACGCGCGGCCACGCCGATCGGTTCACCCGTGGCTGCTGTTCACACCCGATTCATATTTTGTCAGGCGACCGCTCACTCCGCCCTGGCAGCATCCGGCCGGTACGCACGCCGATCGGGTGATCCGGTGTGCCACCGACCTTGCTTCCAGGAGGCTCCTTCCATGAGCGACCGTCCCCGGCTGCTCCCGCTGCTCGGCGCCACCCGGCACGGCAGCCGCGATGCGATGACCTGTCTGTACCGGTGCGGCAACGCCTGCGACCACCCCGTTCCCAACACCTCCGACAACACCTACTTCGGGGACCTGGTCGAGTCGGAGGTGTCCCGCCGCGGCGTCGTCCGCGCCGGTGCCGTCGGCGCGCTGGTGCTCGGCTTCGGCGCCGCCGCCGGCGCGCTGGCCGGTGCCGCTCCGGCCTCCGCCGCGCCCGGCACCCCGGTCGTCCCCGAGGTGACCGACTTCGGCCGCCCGCCGCCGTCCGTCGGCAGCGGCGCGCTGACCTTCACGCCGATCCCGCCGAACCAGCTCGACACCCTGGTCGTCCCGAACGGGTACGGCCACGCCGTGGTCATCAGGTGGGGCGACCCGGTGGTGCCCGGCGCGCCGGAGTTCGACCTGCACGGGCAGAACGCCGCCGCGCAGTCGAAGCAGTTCGGCTACAACAACGACTTCGTCGGCGTACTGCCGCTGGACCGGCGGGGCCGCCGGGCGCTGCTCGTGGTCAACCACGAGTACACCAACGAGGACCTGATGTTCCCCGGCTTCACCAGCCTGGACAGCCTCACCGAGGAGCAGCTGCGCACGGCGATGGCCGCGCACGGCATGTCCGTGGTGGAGCTGGAGCGGGTGGAGGGCACCGGGCAGTGGCGTCCGGTCTCGCACGGCCGCCGGCCGTACAACCGGCGGGTCACCGCGCTGAGCACCAGGTTCGACCTGACCGGCCCGGCCGCCGGCTCGGCCTGGCTGCGCACCGCCGCCGACCCGAAGGGTCGCACGGTGATCGGCACGCTGAACAACTGCGCCGGCGGCGTCACCCCGTGGGGCACCGTGCTCTCCGGCGAGGAGAACTTCAACCAGTACTTCGTCGGCGGCGACGCCGTGTCGGAGGCGGAAAAGGCCAAGCTGGCCCGCTACGGCATCAGCACCACCGCCCGCTACCCGAGCGGCAGCCGCCGCTGGGAACGCGCCGACGAGCGCTTCGACCTGGCGAAGAACCCGAACGAGGCGAACCGGTTCGGCTGGATCGTGGAGATCGACCCGTTCGACCCGGAGAGCCGGCCGCGCAAGCACACCGCGATGGGCCGGTTCAAGCACGAGGGCGCCAACGTCATCGTGGCGAAGAGCGGGCACGTGGTCGCGTACATGGGCGACGACGAGCGCTTCGACTACCTCTACAAGTTCGTCTCGGACAAGAAGTACATGCCGGGCGACTCGTGGGTGGCCCGCAAGCACAACCTGACCCTGCTGGAGTCGGGCACCCTCTACGTGGCCCAGTTCGAGCAGACCAGCGCCGCCGAGATCGACGGCTCGGGCAGGCTCCCCTCGGACGGCGCGTTCAACGGCCGGGGCCGGTGGATCAAGCTGGTCAGCGGCAACAGGTCGTACGTCGACGGGATGACCGCCGCCGACGTGCTCACCTTCACCCGGTTCGCCGGCGACAAGGTCGGCGCGACCAAGATGGACCGTCCGGAGGACGTGCAGCCCAGCCTGCTCACCGGCAAGGTCTACGCGGCGCTGACCAACAACACCGACCGCGGCAAGGCCGGCAAGGCCCCGGCCGACGAGACCAGCCCGCGCAACCTCAACAAGCACGGCCAGATCCTGGAGCTGGTGGAGGACCGCGGCGACAACACCGCGGAGAGCTTCGCCTGGTCGTTGCCGATCGTCTGCGGCGACCCGACCGACCCGTCGACCCACTTCGCCGGGTACGACAAGACCCAGGTCTCGCCGATCTCCTGCCCGGACAACGTGGCCTTCGATGCCACCGGCAACCTCTGGATCTCCACCGACGGCAACGCGCTGGGCAGCAACGACGGCCTCTTCGCCACCGCCGTCGAGGGCCCGGAGCGAGGTCACCTGAAGCAGTTCCTCACCGTGCCGCTCGGCGCCGAGACCTGCGGCCCGTTCATCACCGGCGACAACCGCTCGGTCTTCGTCGCCGTGCAGCACCCGGGTGAGATCACCGGCGCCTCGGTGGAGAAGCCGGCGTCGACCTGGCCGGACGGCGACTACGCCAAGCCGGGCGTGGTGGTCACCTGGCGCCTGGACGGCGGCCCGATCGGCAGCTGACGTGCCACCCGGCGGTCCGACACCGGACCGCCCGCGAAGGGCCCCTCTGAAACGGGAGGGGCCCTTCGGCGTGGGAGTCGACGTCGGCTCGGGGTGGCGGACGCCGCACCCAGCGGGCCCGTTCAGGTGTCGGCGGCGATGCCGTCGGCGACGGCGCGCGCGACGGTGAGCAGCTTGGCCCGGACCACCCGGGCGGAGGTCATCATCTCGCTGGCCGGCAGCGCGCAGGCCAGCACCACCCGGCGTTCCATGTCCTTGTCCGGCGCGACCAGCACGGCGGCGCAGGCCACCCCCTGCCGGAACTGCCCCAGCTCCAGCTGCATGCCGCGCCGGTCCCCGGCGGCCAGGTCGGCCTCGAACACCTCCGAGGTGGTCAGGGTGGCGCTGGTGAACGGACGCATGCCGTATTCGCGCAGGTAGCGGAAGCGCTGCTCGGCGGTGAGGGTGCCCAGCAGCGACTTGCCGAGGGCGGTGGCGTGCGCGCCCTCGTCGAAGCCGGGGACCAGGTCCTCCAGGTACGGCGAGCGGTGCCCCTCGGCGACCGCGGTGACCGCCACCTGCCCGCCCACGAACCGGCCCAGGAAGTGGCTCCAGCCGGTGTCGACCGCGGCCCGGCGTAGGGTCTCGCCGACCGCGGGCGGCCCGCGGAAGGCGGTCACCAGCTCCCGGTACCGGTCGGCGACCTCCAGCCCGACGATGTAGGTGCCGTCCTCGCGGCGGATCACGTAGCCCTCGTAGGCCAGGGTGCGGACCAGGTGGTAGGTGGTCGCCACGGTCAGCTCGCAGCGCCGGGCGATCTGCTTGACGGTCAGCCCCTTCGGGGCACGACCGACCGACTCGAGCACGCGTAACGCGCGGGAGACGCTCCGGATCAGGTCCGAAGGCTCCGCCAGGGGGTCGCGCACAACCACCTCCGCCGCCGGGGACTTACACCATATGAAATTCGGCCCGGGGACGGAATGCCCGTTCGGGTCGAGGATGCCGGATCAGGCCGTACCCGGCGTGTACCGACCTGACACGCCGGGTTGTCGGCAACGAGACTCGCGTACGTTGATCACACGATGACCGACACCGCGCTCGCCCCCTCACCGAGCCGGCCGTCCGTACGCCCCCTGCGGGCCGGCGCCGGCGCCGTCGCCACCACCATCGCCTCCGTACTGCCCGTGTTCCTGCTCGGCGGGCTGGCCGTGCAGATGGGCGACGACCTCGGCTTCTCCCCCGCCGGGCTAGGCCTGGCCGTCTCGATCTACTTCGGCGTCAGCGCGCTGGCCTCGGTGCCGTCCGGCCGGCTGGTCGAGCGGTACGGCCCGGCGGTGGTGGCCCGCGCCGGCATCCTGCTGGCCGCCGGCTGCCTGCTCGCCATCGCGGCGCTGGCCCGGTCGTACCCGGTGCTGGCCGGCCTGCTCGCGCTCAGCGCGGCAGCGAACGCGCTCGGCCAGCTCGCCAGCAATGCGGCGCTGGCCCGGCACGTGCCGGCCCGGCGGCAGGGGCTGTCGTTCGGGGTGAAACAGGCCGCGATCCCGATCTCCACCCTGCTGGCCGGCGCGGCGGTGCCGACGATCGCGCTGACCGCCGGCTGGCGCTGGGCGTTCGTGGCCGCCGCGGTGGCCGCGCTGGCCGCGCTGCCCGCCGTACCCGCCGGGGAGGCCGGCCCGGCCGGCCGGGCCGCCCCGGCCCGCGCGGGGCGGGCCACGACGGCCCTGGTGGTGGTCGGGTTGGCCGCGGCGCTGGCCGCGGCGGCGGCGAACGCCCTGGGGACCTTCGTGGTCGACTCGTCGGTGGCCCGCGGGCTCGCCCCGGGGCTGGCCGGCCTCACCCTGACCCTGGGCAGCGCGGTCTGTGTGACCGCCCGGATCGGCGCCGGCTGGCTCGCCGACCGCCGGGAGGGCGGCCACGTCGCGCTGATCGCCGGGATGCTGGTGGTGGGGGCGGCCGGGCTGGGCCTGCTCGCCCTGACCGGCGCGGCGCCGCTGGTGGCCGGGGTGGTGCTCGGCTTCGGGCTGGGCTGGGCGTGGCCCGGCCTGATGAACTTCGCGGTGGTCCGGCTGCACCCGCAGGCCCCGGCCGCCGCCACCTCGATCACCCAGACCGGGGTGTACGCCGGCGGCTGCGTGGGCCCGCTCAGCCTCGGCGCGGTGGCCGGCAACCTCGGCTACCCCACCATGTGGTCCGTCGCCGCGGTCGCCATGCTGGCCGCCGCCGCCCTCATGCTCACCGGCAGTCGCATGCTCGCCCGCCCGGCCTGACCCACCCCATCGGGAGGGGTCAGCTGGTGCGATCGGCGATGTGGTCGCAGAGGGATTCGAGGGCGCGGCGGGCCGGGCCCTGCGGGAGCGGGGCGAGCTGCGCCCTCGCGTCCTCGGCGTGGCTGCGGACCGTCTCCCGGGCCCGCTTGAGGGCCGGGGACTCGCGGAGCAGGCCGAGCGCCTCGGCGTGCAGCGCGTCGTCGACGAGCGGGCCGGTGGCCAGGATCTCCCGCAGCCGCACCGAGGCGGCGTCCGAGTCGTCCGCGGCCTGCGCGTAGAGCACCGGCAGCGTCGGCACGCCCTCCCGCAGGTCGGTGCCGGGCGTCTTGCCCGACTGCATCGACTCGCTGGCGATGTCCAGCAGGTCGTCGGAGAGCTGGAAGGCCACCCCGATGGTCTCGCCGTATCCGGCGAGGGCCTCGGTGTGCTCCGGCGCGGCGCCACTGAACATGCCGCCGAAGCGGACCGAGGTGGCGATCAGCGAACCGGTCTTCTCGGCGATCACGTGCAGGTAGTGGGCGACCGGGTCCTCGTCGGCCCGGGGGCCGACCGTCTCGGCGATCTGGCCGTGCACCAGGCGGGCGAAGGTACGCGCCTGGAGGCGTACCGCCTCGGGGCCGAGGTCGGCGGAGATGTCCGCGGCCCGGGCGAAGAGGTAGTCGCCGACCAGGATGGCCACCGAGTTGGTCCAGCGCGAGTTGGCGCTCGGGCCGCCCCGCCGCACGGCAGCCTCGTCCATCACGTCGTCGTGATAGAGCGTCGCCAGGTGGGTGAGCTCCATCACCACCGCCGCCGGGACGACCTGCGCGCGTTCCGGGTCGCCGAACTGGGCGCCCAGCGCCACCAGCAGCGGCCGGAACCGCTTGCCGCCGGCCTCCACCAGGTGTCGGGCGGCCTCGGTGACGAACGGGTCGGCGCTGGCCACATTGGCCCGCAGCGCCGATTCGACGGCGTCGAGCAGGCCCAGCACGGACGCCTCGACACGCGGATCGGCGAGGTAGACGCCGAGCGCGCCGACCTGACCCGTGCCAGCCCGGCCCCGACGACCGCCGGAGCCGACGGCACCTGAACGCTCGCCCGCCGGAATCACCACGCCATCAACCATGCCACACGCGTTCGACCTGCTCCGGGGCGGGGATACGGCCGCGGGGCCGGCGCGCACCGCGCGCCGGCCCCGCGGGCCACCCAGAGTGAATCATCGTACGAACGTGGCGGCGTCGGTCGCCAGGTCGAGCAGCGGCGCCGGCGCCACACCGAGGATCAGCGTGGCCGCCACCCCGATCATCAGCGCGGTCGCGGTCAGTCCACCCGGCACCGTCACGGTCGGGGTGGTCTCGCCCGGCTCGGAGAGCCACATCATCACCACGACCCGCAGGTACGGGAAGGCCAGCACCATGCTGGTCAGCACGCCGGCCACCACCAGCCAGGCGTGCCCGCTCTCCAGCGCCGGGCCGAAGACCGCGAACTTGCTGGTGAAGCCGCTGGTCAGCGGGATACCGGCGAAGGCCAGCAGGATGAAGGTGAACACCCCGGCGTAGAACGGCGAGCGGCGGCCCAGCCCGGCCCAGCGGGACAGGTGGGTGGCCTCGCCGTCGGCGTCCCGGACCAGGGTCACCACGGCGAACGCGGCGAGCACCGAGAAGCCGTACGCGGCCAGGTAGAACATGGTGCCGGAGACGCCCTCGCCGGTCGGCGCGAGCACCCCGACCAGCAGGTAGCCGGCGTTGGCGATCGACGAGTACGCCAGCAGCCGCTTGATGTCGGTCTGGGTGACCGCCAGCACCGCGCCGATCAGCATGGTCAGCACCGCCACCGCACCCAGCACGGGGGTGAAGTCCCAGGCCGCCTGGGCGAACGCCACGTGGAAGACCCGCAGCAGCGCACCGAACGCGGCGACCTTGGTGCAGGCCGCCATGAAGGCGGTGACCGGCGTCGGGGCGCCCTGGTAGACGTCCGGCGTCCAGACGTGGAACGGCGCCGCGGCGGCCTTGAAGAGCAGGCCGATGGCGAGCAGCGCCATGCCGGCGAAGAGCAGCACCTGGCTGGACGACGACTCGCCCACCGCGGCGTTCACGGTGGCGAAGTCGACGCCGGCCGCGCGACCCGGGATGCCGGCGGTGAAGCCGTAGATCAGCGCCACCCCGAACAGGAAGAACGCCGACGCGTACGCCCCGAGCAGGAAGTACTTCATCGCGGCCTCCTGGCTCAGCAGCCGCCGGCGGCGGGCCAGCGCGCAGAGCAGGTAGAGCGGCAGCGAGAAGACCTCGAGCGCGATGAACATGGTCAGCAGGTCGTTCGCCGCCACGAAGATCAGCATGCCGGCGATCGCGAAGGTGGTCAGCGGGTACACCTCGGTGGCCCCGTTGCTCCCCTCGGCCTGCCGCCGGTCGTCGACCGACTCGGCGGTCACCGCGGCCTGGGCGACGAACGCCCCGCCGCGCTCCACCGAGCGCTCACCGATCAGCAGCAAGGCCATCGCGGCGAGCACCAGGATGGCGCCCTGGAGGAAGAGGGTGGGGCCGTCCACGGCGATCGCGCCGCCGGCGGTGATCAGCCGATCGTCGGAGTTCAGCACCACCATCACGAGCGCGGCGAGCACCGCCAGCAGGGCGAGCGTGAGCTGCACCAGGTGCCGGCGGCGGCGCGGCACGAAGGCCTCCACCAGCACGCCGAGCAGGGCCACGCCGAGCATGATCAGGACGGGAGCGAGCGCCGCGTAGTCGATCGACGGCAACTTGAGCTCGGTCATTTCGCGGCCTCCTGGACGCTGCCGACCGTCGGGGCGGGATCGGTCCGGCCGACGTCGTTCATGGTCGCCTGGACGGCGGGGTTGATGACGTCGATGACCGGCTTGGGGTAGAAGCCGAGCAGCACGATCAGGGCGATCAGCGGGGCGACCACGACCTTTTCGCGCAGGCTGAGGTCACGGCGCATGCCCTCGACCTCGGTCAGCTCCGGGTTGAGCGTGCCCTGCGTGGTGCGCTGAATCATCCACAGCACGTACGCGGCGGCCAGGATGATGCCGACCGTGGCGATCACCGCGACCGGCTTGTTCACCGTGAAAGTACCGATCAGCACCAGGAACTCGGAGACGAACGGCGCGGTGCCAGGCAGCGCCAGGGACGCCAGACCGGCGAAGAAGAGCACCCCGGCCAGCAGCGGCACCAGCTTGCCCGCGCCGCCGAAGTCCCGGATCATCGCCGAGCCGCGGCGGGCGATGAGCATCCCCACCACCAGGAAGAGCAGGCCGGTGGCGAGCCCGTGGTTGAGCATGTAGAGCACCGCGCCGGTGCCCGCCTGGGTGGTGAAGGCGAAGATGCCGACCCCGATGAAGCCGAAGTGTGCGATCGAGGTGTACGACACCAGCCGCTTGAGGTCGGACTGGCCGACCGCCAGCAGCGCCGCGTAGATGATGCCGATCACGCCCAGCGCCAGCGCCCACGGGGCGAACCACCTCGACGCCTCGGGGAAGAGCGGCAGGCAGTAGCGCAGGATGCCGAAGGTGCCGACCTTGTCCAGCACGCCGACCAGCAGCGCGGCCGCGCCCGCCGGAGCGGCGCCACCGGCGTCCGGCAGCCAGGTGTGGAACGGGAAGAACGGCGCCTTGATCGCGAAGGCGATGAAGAAGCCGAGGAAGAGCCAGCGCGCGGTGCCGGTGGAGATGTCCACCTGGGTCAGCGCCTGCCAGTCGAAGGTCTTCCCGCCGACCACCCAGAGGCCGATCACCGCGGCGAGCATGAACAGGCCGCCGACCAGCGAGTAGAGGAAGAACTTCACCGCAGCGTACTGCCGCTGGTGGCCGCCGTAGCTGCCGATGAGGAAATACATCGGGACCAGCATGACCTCGAAGAACACGTAGAACAGGAAGACGTCGGCGGCGGCGAAGACGCCGATCATCGTGCACTCGAGGACGAGCAGCAGGGCGAAGTAGACCGGCACGGACCGCTTCGACGCCTCCGCGTCGTGCCAGGACGCCAGGATCACCAGCGGCACCAGCACCGCGATCAGCATCAGCATGACCAGCGCGATGCCGTCGGCGGCGAAGGTGAAGCGGACCCCCCAGGTCGGGATCCACGGGTACGACTCCCGGAACTGGAGCCGGTCACCGTCCACCTGGAACGAGATCCACATGACCACGGAGAGCGCCAGCACCAGCAGCGACCAGCCGAGCGCCACCTGCTTGGCCAGCTCAGGCCGACGGCGCGGCAGGAAGGCCACGACCAGGGCGCCGACCAGCGGTGCCACGGTCAGCACCGAGAGGAACGGGAAGTTGGACATTATTCGGCCTTACCTCCGTCGTCACTGCGTGGTCCGCCGGCGGGGGCGGCCGGGAAGAGGTCGATCACGCCAGCCACCCCGCCTGCACCGCCAGGAACGCCGCCACCACGAGCAGCGCGCCGGTCAGGATGGAGGTCGCGTACGACCGGACGAAGCCGGTCTGCAGCCGCCGGAGCCGACCGGAACCACCGCCGACCGCCGCGGCCAGGCCGTTGACCAGCCCGTCCACGCCCCGGTTGTCGAGGAAGACCAGCGCCCGGGTAAGGAAGATGCCCGGCTTCTCGAAGACCGCCTCGTTGAAGGCGTCGGTGTAGAGGTTGCGCCGGGCGGCGGTGACCAGCACCCCGGCCGGCTGCGGCTCGGTGGCCGTACCGTTGCGGAACAGCATCCAGGCCAGCCCGGCGCCGACCACGGTGACCAGGATCGACAGGATCGTGATCATGGTGTGGGAGAGCACCCCGTGCGCCTCACCGGCGGCCTCCTCGCCGAGCACCGGCGTCAGCCAGGAGGCGACCCCGTCGTTCCAGGCCATCAGGCCACCGGCCAGCACCGACCCGGCGGCCAGCAGGATCAGTGGGATGGTCATCAGCTTCGGCGACTCGTGCGGGTGCTCGATGTCCTCGGTCCACCGCTTCGGGCCGTGGAAGGTGAGCACGAAGAGCCGGGTCATGTAGAAGGCGGTCAGCCCGGCACCGAGCAGCGCGGCGCCGCCGAAGAGCCAGGCCGTCCAGCCCTCCCGCTCGAACGCCGCCGCGATGATCGGCTCCTTGGAGAAGTAGCCGGAGAGCGGCGGAATGCCGATGATCGCCAGCCAGCCCATGGCGAACGTGATCCAGGTGATCTTCATGTGCTTCGACAGCCCACCGAAGCGCCGGATGTCCACCTGGTCGTTCATGCCGTGCATGACCGAACCGGCGCCGAGGAACATGTTGGCCTTGAAGAAGCCGTGCGCCAGCAGGTGGATGATGGCCAGCGCGTAGGCGCCACCGCCGAGACCGACACCGACGAACATGTAGCCGATCTGGCTCACCGTCGACCAGGCCAGCACCCGCTTGATGTCGTCCTTGGCCGCGCCGATGACGCAGCCGATCAGCAGGGTCAGCGCGCCGACGCTGACCACCACGAGCTGGAGCGTCGCGTTGGCCGTGAAGATCGGGTTGGACCGGGCGATCAGGTAGACGCCCGCGGTGACCATGGTGGCCGCGTGGATGAGCGCCGACACCGGGGTCGGGCCCTCCATCGCGTCCGGCAGCCAGGCCTGGAGCGGGAACTGGCCGGACTTGCCGGCCGCGCCGAGCAGGAGCAGCAGGCCCAGCGCCAGCACGGTGCCGGCCTGGAGCGCACCGACGCCGTTGAAGACCTCGTCGTACTGGGTGGTGCCGAGGGTGGCGAACATGATGAAGATGCCGATCGCCAGGCCGGCGTCGCCGACCCGGTTCATCAGGAACGCCTTCTTGCCGGCGGTGGCCGCGCTCGGCCGCCCGTACCAGAAGGAGATCAGCAGGTACGACGCCAGACCGACGCCCTCCCAGCCGAAGTAGAGCATCACGTAGTTGTTGCCGAGCACCAGCAGCAGCATCGCGGCGACGAAGAGGTTGAAGTAGCCGAAGAACCGCCGTCGGCCCTCGTCGTGCGCCATGTACTCGACCGCGTAGAGGTGGATCAGGAAGCCCACCCCGGTGATCAGCAGGACGAAGACCGCGGCCAGCGGGTCGAAGAGCAGACCGAAGTCCACCTTCAGGTTGCCGACCGTGATGAAGTCCCAGAGGCTCAGCTCGACGGACTTGTTCTCCAAGCCGCGAAGCTGGAAGAAGGAGCTGAGCCCCAGCACGAACGCGGCGCCGATGGCTCCCACGCCCAGCCAGTGCCCCCAGCGGTCGGCCCGCCGGCCGAGCAGCAGCAGGATCGCCGCGCTGACCAGCGGGATGGCCACCAGCAGCCAGACGCTGCTCAGCAGACCCGTGGCCTGGGCGTATTCCACAGTCTCTTCCACCGCAGGCCCCTTTAGTACTTCAGCAGGTTGGCGTCGTCGACGCTCGTGGAGCGCCGGGTCCGGAAGATCGACATGATGATCGCGAGCCCGACCACGACCTCGGCCGCCGCCACCACCATCACGAAGAACGCCATGATCTGGCCGTTGAGGTCACCGTTGATCCGGCTGAAGGTGACCAGCGTCAGGTTGGCCGCGTTGAGCATCAGCTCGACGCACATGAACAGCACGATCGCGTTGCGCCGGACGAGCACGCCGACGGCGCCGATGGTGAAGAGCACCGCGGCGAGGATCAGGTAGTAGTCGGCGGTCACTTGTCCGTCCCCTTCAGCGAGGTCTCCTCGGCGGTCATCTCCCGCTGCGGAAGGATCTCCGGGGTGCTGCGGTCGGTCAGCCGGCCGTCGGGCAGGCGGGCCGGGGTGGCCACCGAGGAGGAGGTGGCGAAGACGCCCGGGCCGGGCTTCGGGCCGGGGTAGTTGCCCGGGCGGAACCGGGCCTTCATGGTGGCGACCTGGTCCATCCGGTCCTCCCTGCGCCGCTCGACGTGCGCCAGCACCATCGCGCCGACCGCCGCCGTGATCAGCAGCGCGGAGGTCAGCTCGAAGGCGAAGACGTACTTGGTGAAGAGCAGCCGGGCGATGCCCTGCACGTTGCCCTCGGCGTTGGCCTGCTCCAGGCCCACGGCGGTGGCCCCGCTCAGGGCCCGGCGGAGCCCGGTGCCGACCAGGCCGGCGAACCCGAGCCCGAGCAGCACGGCGGCGACCCGCTGGCCGCGCAGGGTCTCGATCAGCGAGTCGGACGCGTCCCGGCCGACCAGCATCAGCACGAAGAGGAACAGCATCATGATCGCGCCGGTGTAGACGATGATCTGCACCATGCCGATGAACGGCCCCGCCTGGAGCACGTAGAACACGCCCAGGCAGAGCATGGTCAGCACCAGCCAGAGCGCGGAGTGCACCGCGTTGCGGGCCCAGACCATGCCGATCGCGCCGATCAGCGCCAGCGGGGCGAGGATCCAGAAGGTGACCTCCTCACCCCCGGACACCTGGCCCGCCGCGGCGAGCACCGTCTGCGTGGTCATGCTTCGTCTCCCTTGCCCGCCGCTGCCCGCTGGGCCGCCTGCTCGGCGCCGGGGAAGGTCACCCCGGGGTGCTCCTCCACCCGGTACCGGCCGGGACCCATCGGGGAGTGCTCGGCACCGGCCGACGTGCCCGGGTTCTCCAGCGCGCCGACGTAGTAGTCCTTCTCGCTGTCGCCCAGCCGCATCGGGTGCGGCGGCTGCTCCATCCCGGCCAGCAGCGGCGCGAGCAGCTGCTCCTTGGTGAAGATCAGGTCCTGCCGGTTGTCCCGGGCCAGCTCGTACTCGTTGCTCATGGTGAGCGAACGGGTCGGGCAGGCCTCGATGCAGAGCCCGCAGAAGATGCAGCGGGCGTAGTTGATCTGGTAGACGCTGGCGTACCGCTCACCCGGCGAGAAGCGCTGCTCGTCGGTGTTGTCGCCACCCTCGACGTAGATCGCGTCCGCCGGGCAGGCCCAGGCGCAGAGCTCGCACCCGATGCACTTCTCCAGCCCGTCCGGGTGCCGGTTGAGGATGTGCCGCCCGTGGTAGCGCGGCGCCGAGACCGGCGGCTTGAACGGGTAGTCGGTGGTGACGACCTTCCTGAACATGTGCGAGAAGGTGACACCGAAGCCCTTGAACGTTCCGGTGATCGCGCCCACGTCACACCTCCCTGGAGTCCGAGCCGGCGGCGATGTTGGCCGGCTCCCGCTCGGCGACCACGCGCTTGGTGCGCGGGCTCGGTGGTACCTGAAGATCCAGCGGCGGCAGCGGGAAGCTGCCGTGCGGCCGGCTGTTGACCTGTTCCTGGAGGGTCGGCTTCGGCGCCTGCTTGCGGCTGGGCCAGAAGACCGTGGCCAGCAGCAGCACGCCCGCGCCGACGGCGGTGGCGAGCAGCCGGTCCCGCGACTGCCAGTCCTCGATGGACCGCAGCCCGGCCAGGACCAGGATCCAGACCAGGTTGATCGGGAGCAGGACCTTCCAGCCGAAGCGCATGAACTGGTCGTAGCGCAGCCGGGGCAGGGTGCCCCGGAGCCAGACGAAGACGAAGACCAGCGCGATCACCTTGCCGAAGAACCAGAGCATCGGCCACCAACCGGAGTTGGCGCCGGCCCAGAAGGTGGTGATCGGCGCGGGCGCCCGCCAGCCGCCGAGGAAGAGCGTCGTGGTGACCGCGGACATGGTCACCATCGAGACGTACTCGGAGAGCATGAAGAGCGCGAACTTCAGCGAGCTGTACTCGGTCATGAAGCCGGCGACCAGCTCCGACTCCGCCTCGGGCAGGTCGAACGGCGCCCGGTTGGTCTCACCGACGGTCGCGATGAAGAAGATGATGAAGCTGGGCAGCAGCAGGATCGCGTACCAGCCGGGGGCCGGGATCTCGGTGCCGAAGATGGTCAGCCGGGTGGCGTTCGCCTGGGCGGCGACGATCCCGCTGGTGGACATCGTGCCGGCGGTCATGAACACCGCCACGATGCTCAGCCCCATCGCGACCTCGTACGAGATCATCTGGGCGGTGGAGCGGAGGCCGCCGAGCAGCGGGTACGTCGAACCGGAGGCCCAGCCGCCGAGCACGATGCCGTAGATGCCCATCGAGGAGCAGGCGAGGATCACCAGCACCGCCACCGACACATCGGTGACCTGCAGCGGCGTGTGGTGACCGAAGATGCTCACCATCGGGCCGAACGGCACCACCGACAGCGCGGTGACCGCGCAGATGACGGAGATCGTCGGCGCGAAGAAGAAGACCACCTTGTCCGCCGTCCGCGGCAGGATGTCCTCCTTGAAGGCCATCTTGAGACCGTCGGCGAGGGTCTGCAGCAGACCGAACGGGCCGACCTGGTTGGGGCCGGGCCGGACCTGCATGAAACCGACGACCCGCCGCTCGAACCAGACGCCGAGCAGCGTGGCGAGCAGGCCGAAGGCGAAGGCGAAGACGATCTTGCCGAGGACCAGCCACCACGGGTCCTTGCCGAAGTCGGCCAGCGTCGGATCCTGCGCCAGGTAGAACGCGTTCACTGGACACCCCCAGCGTTGAGAAGGGGACCCGGACGGCCCGCGGCATCCGCGGAAACCGCGGCGGCAGCGATCCGTACGACCGTGCCGGACGCCGCGCCGAGGCTGCGCCGGACGGTCGAGCCGGGTGAATTGGTGGGCAGCCAGACGACCCCGTCCGGCATCTCGGTGATCGCCGCCGGCAGGGTGACCGCCCCGCGGTCGGTGCCCACCGTGACCGGGTCGCCGTCGGCGACGCCGATCGCCTCGGCGGTGCCCTTGCCCAGCCGGACCACCGGCGGGCGGGCGGTGCCGGCGAGGTGCTCGTCGCCGTCGATGAGGCTGCCCAGGTCGATCAGCTGGTGCCAGCTGGCCAGCACCGCCTCGCCGGTGCCGGGCTGCGGCAGCGCCGCCGGCTCGACGGACGGCGCTGCGGGGCGCTCCACCCGGGTCGGCGGGAGCCCGCCCAGCTCGCGCCGGACGCTGGGCACGTCACCGGTGCCGAGCCGGACGTCGAGCTGCGCGGCGAGCGCGTCCAGCACCCGGCCGTCGGTCATCGCGGCGGTGTGCAGCACCGCCTCGAAGGTGCGCAGCCGGCCCTCCCAGTCCAGGAAGCTGCCGGCCTTCTCGACCACGGGGGCGACCGGGAGGACCACGTCCGCCCGGCGGGCCACCGCCGAGTTGCGCAACTCCAGGCTGACCAGGAACGGCACCGCGTCCAGGGCCTGCTCGGCCAGCCGCGGGTCGGCCAGGTCGGCCGGGTCCACGCCGGCCACCACCAGGGCGCCGAGCTGGCCGTTGGCGGCCGCCGTGAGGATGCCGTCGGTGTCCCGGCCGGCCTGGCTGGGGATCACCCCGGCCGGGATGTCCCAGGCCTCGCCCAGTTCCGCGCGGGCCGCCGGCTCAGTGACCGGACGCCCGCCGGGGAGCAGGTTGGGCAGGCAGCCCGCGTCGACCGCGCCGCGGTCGCCCGCGCGCCGCGGCACCCAGGCCAGCTTGGCGCCGGTACGCCGGGCCACCGCCGCCGCGGCGGAGAGCCCGCCCGGCACGGCGGCCAGCCGCTCGCCGACGAAGAGGATCGCGCCCTCGGCGCTGAGCGCCTCGGCCACCGTGTCGTGGTCGGCGAGCACGCTCGCCTCCTCGCCGGGCACCACCCGGGCCAGCTTGGCCCCGAGCTTCTCCAGGCCGGGGGTGGCGAACGGCGCGATCGCGTAGACCGTCAGCTTCTTCTTCAGGTACGCCTTGCGCAGCCGCAGGAAGAGGATCGGGCACTCCTCCTCCGGCTCCAGGCCGACCAGCACCACCGAGGACGCCTTCTCCACGTCGGCGTAGGTCACCTCGGTGACCCCGGCAACCGTGCTGGCCAGGAAGTCGGCCTCCTCGCGGGAGACCGGCCGGGCCCGGAAGTCGATGTCGTTGGTGCGCAGCGCGACCCGGGCGAACTTCGCGTACGCGTACGCGTCCTCGACGGTGAGCCGGCCGCCGGTCAGCACCGCCGTGCCCCGACCGCCGTCCCGGGCGGCGCGCAGGCCGTCGGCGGCCCGGGTCAGCGCCTCGCTCCAGGACGCCTCGCGCAGCTCACCGCTGCGCTCGTCGCGGACCATCGGCGTGCTGAGCCGGTCAAAGGCGCGGGTGTACTGGAAGCCCCACCGCCCCTTGTCGCAGTTCCACTCCTCGTTGACCTGCGGGTCGTCGCCGGCCAGCCGGCGCAGCACCTTGCCCCGCCGCCAGTCGGTGCGCTGGGCGCAGCCGGCCGAGCAGTGCTCGCAGACGCTCGGGCTGGAGACCAGGTCGAACGGGCGGGCCCGGAACCGGTACTGGGAACCGGTGAGCGCGCCCACCGGGCAGATCTGCACGGTGTTGCCGGAGAAGTACGAGTTGAACGGCACGTCGCCGGCGTCACCCTCCTCCCCGTACGCCTCGTCCCGGTAGATGTTGATCTCCTCGGCGGACGACCGGCCCATCAGGTCGATGAACTTGTCGCCGGCGATCTCCTCGGAGAACCGGGTGCAGCGCTGGCAGAGCACGCAGCGCTCGCGGTCGAGCAGCACCTGGGTGCTGATCGCCATCGGCTTCTCGTACTCCCGCTTGTGCTCGTGGAAGCGCGAGTCGGTGCGGCCGGTGGACATCGCCTGGTTCTGCAGCGGGCACTCGCCGCCCTTGTCGCACATCGGGCAGTCGAGCGGGTGGTTGAGCAGCAGCAGCTCCATGACCCCCTCCTGCGCCTTCTTGGCGACCGGGGAGGTGAGCTGGGTGCGGACCACCATGCCGTCGGCGACGGTCTGGGTGCAGGAGGCCACCGGCTTGCGCTGACCCTCCACCTCGACCAGGCACTGCCGGCAGGCGCCGGCCGGGGCCAGCAGCGGGTGGTCGCAGAACCGCGGGATCTCGGTGCCCAGCTGCTCGGCGACCCGGATCAGCAGGGCGCCCTTGGGGGCGGTGACCTCGACGCCGTCGATGGTGAGGGTGACGGTCTCGGTCTGCTTGGCTACGTCGGTCATCAGTGCGCTCCAACCAGCTGCTTGTCCGACAGCTTCGGCGCGGTACGTCCCTCGATGTAGTCGAGGTAGTCCTGCTTGAAGTACTTCAGCGACGAGGTCACCGAGCTGGTCGCACCGTCACCCAGACCGCAGAACGAGCGGCCGAGGATGTTGTCGCAGGTGTCGAGCAGGGTGTCCAGGTCCTCGTGGGTGCCCTGACCGGCGAGGATCCGCCGGTAGACCCGGACCATCCAGTAGTTGCCCTCCCGGCACGGGGTGCACTTGCCGCACGACTCGTGGTGGTAGAACTCCAGCCACCGGTAGGTCGCGTACACCGGGCAGTCCTGGTCGGAGAAGATCTGGGTGGCCGTGGTGCCCAGGATCGAGCCGGCCGCCGCCACCCCCTCGAAGTCCAGCGGCACGTCCAGGTGCTCGGCGGTGAGCAGCGGCGTCGACGAGCCGCCCGGGGTCCAGAACTTCAGGTCGTGCCCCGGCTGCATCCCGCCGGCCAGCTCGATCAGCTCGCGGAGCGTGATCCCCATCGAGCACTCGAACTGGCCGGGGTTGGCGATCCGGCCGGAGAGCGAGTAGATCATCGGCCCGGAGGACTTCTCCGTGCCCATGCTCTTCCACCAGTCCGCGCCGCCCAGCACGATGTACGGCACGCTGGCGATGGTGCCGACGTTGTTGACCACGGTCGGGCTGGCGTACAGGCCGTGGGTCGCCGGGAACGGCGGGCGCAGCCGGGGCTGACCCCGGAAGCCCTCCAGCGAGTCCAGCAGCGCGGTCTCCTCGCCGCAGATGTACGCCCCGGCGCCGGAGTGCACCACCAGCTCCAGGTCGAACCCGGAGCGCAGGATGTTCTTTCCGAGGTAGCCCTTGGCGTACGCCTCCTGCACCGCGTTGCGCAGCCGGCGCGCGGCGTGCACCGCCTCGCCCCGGATGTAGATGTAGGCGCGGCTGGCCCGGATCGCGTACGACGCGATGATCACGCCCTCGACCAGCGCGTGCGGGTCGTGCGTCATCAGCGGGAGGTCCTTGCAGGTGCCCGGCTCGCCCTCGTCGGCGTTGACCACGAGGTAGTGCGGCTTGCCGTCACCCTGCGGGATGAAGCCCCACTTGAGACCGGCGGGGAAGCCGGCGCCGCCGCGACCGCGCAGCCCGGAGTCCTTGATCAGCTGGATCAGGTCGTCCGGGTGGGCCTTGAGCGCCTTGCGCAGCGCCGCGTAGCCGTCCAGCTTCTCGTAGGTGCCGAGCTGCCAGGCGTCCGGCGACAGCCAGCGCTTGGTCAGCACCGGCGTCAGCTTGGCCAGGGTCTCCGGCCGAGGCGTCGTCACTTCTGTGCCTCCGCTTCCTTGAGGTTGCGCTCCTGCGCTCCCGCCTCGTCGCCGGCGGGCTTGCCGTCGCCGGCCGGCGGGTTGGCCGCCGCACCGGCGGCCTCCGCCTTCTGCGCGTCCCGGGGGGACGGCGGGGCGCCGTCCGCCGGCACCTTCGTGCCGGGGGCGTCCGGCACCGCGGTCCGCGCGTCCGGCTGCCGGGTCTCGGCGGTACGCACCTGGGGCGACTTGGCGTCGGGCGCCCTCACGTCCGGCGCGGTGCTGCCGGTCGCCGCGGCGGGCTCGGGCTTCGCGGGCTCGGCCTTGGCGGCCGGGGCCGACGCGGCCTTCGCCTTCTCCGCTGCCTTGTCGGCCTCCGCCTTGCTCCTGATCGGCGTGTTCGGGTCGTAGCCCGGCACCGCGATGCCGTGCTGCTCCGCCAGCCGCAGGCCGCGCAGGGTCGGCTCGCCCGGCCCACCGTCGGCGACCGCGCCCTCGCGCGGGTCGGCGAACCCGGCGAGCTGCACCGCCATCTCCTTCAGCGTGCAGAGCCGGGCGCCCCGGGTCGGCATCGGCCGGCCGCCGGACCGCAGCTCCTCGACCACCCCGAGCGCGGTCTGCGGGTCGACGCCGTCGAAGAAGTCGTAGTTGACGGTCATCACCGGCCCGTAGTCGCAGGCCGCGAGGCACTCGGCGTGCTCCAGGGTGATCTTCCCGTCAGCGGTGGTCTCGTCGTGCCCGACGCCGAGGTGCTCGGCGAGGGTGTCGTAGACCGCCTGACCGCCGAGCACGTCGCACATCGTGTTGGTGCAGACGCTGACCAGGTAGTCACCGGTGGGCTTGCGCTTGTACATGGTGTAGAAGGTGGCCACCGCGCCGACCTGGGCCTTGTTCAGCCCGAGCACCTCGGCGCAGAACTCGACGCCGGCCGGGGAGACGTAGCCCTCCTCGGACTGCACCAGGTGCAGCAGCGGCAGCAGAGCCGAGCGGGACCGGTCGGCCGGGTACCGGGCGACGATCTCCCGCGCCCGCTCGCGGGTCGTTTCGTTGAAAACGGTCATCGGTCACATCCACCCATCACGGGGTCCAGCGAGGCGCCACCGGCGATCACGTCGGCGATCAGGCCGCCCTCGGCCATCGCCGGGAGGGCCTGGAGGTTGACGAAGCTCGGTTCCCGGTAGTGCACCCGGTAGGGCCGGGTGCCGCCGTCGGAGACCGCGTGCACGCCCAGCTCGCCGCGGGGCGACTCGATGCCGACGTACACCTGGCCCGGCGGGACCCGGAAGCCCTCGGTGACGAGCTTGAAGTGGTGGATCAGCGACTCCATCGACTGACCCATGATCTTGGCGACGTGCTCCAGCGAGTTGCCCATGCCGTCCACGCCGATGGCCAGCTGCGCCGGCCAGGCGATCTTCCGGTCGGCCACCATCACCGGGCCCGGCTTCAGCCGGTCCAGCGCCTGCTCGACCAGCTTGAGCGACTCCCGGATCTCGGCGAGCCGGACCTGGTAGCGGCCCCAGACGTCGCCGTCGGGGTGGGTCGGCACGTCGAACTCGTACGTCTCGTAGCCGCAGTACGGCATGGTCTTGCGCAGGTCCCAGGCCAGGCCCGCGGAGCGCAGCACCGGGCCGGTGACGCCGAGCGCGAGGCAGCCGGTCACGTCGAGCACCGCGACGTTCGTCGTCCGCTCGATCCAGATCGGCTGGCCGGAGAGGAGGTCCTCGTACTCCTTGAGCTTCTTCGGCATCATCTTGAGGAAGTCGCGGATCTTGACGATCGCCTCGTCCGGCACGTCCTGTGCCACGCCGCCCGGCCGGATGTACGCGTGGTTCATCCGCAGGCCGGTGATGTTCTCGAAGATGTCGAGGATGTACTCCCGCTCGCGGAAGCCGTAGAGCATGATCGAGATCGCGCCCAGCTCCATGCCGGTGGTGGCCAGCCAGACCAGGTGCGAGGAGATCCGGTTCAGCTCCATCATCAGCACCCGGATGGTGGTGGCCCGCTCGGTCACCTCGTCGGTGATGCCGAGCAGCTTCTCCACCGCGAGGGCGTACGCCGTCTCGTTGAACAGCGGGGCGAGGTAGTCCATCCGGGTCACGAAGGTCGAGCCCTGGACCCAGTTGCGGTATTCCAGGTTCTTCTCGATGCCGGTGTGCAGGTAGCCGACGACCGAGCGGGCCTCGCGGACCGTCTCGCCCTCCAGCTCCAGGATCAGCCGGAGCACGCCGTGCGTGGACGGGTGCTGCGGACCCATGTTGACGACGATCCGCTCGTCGTTGATCGGGTCGGTGCCGGAGACGACCTGGTCCCAGTCCCCACCGGTGACGGTGAAGACCTTGCCCTCGGTGGTCTCGCGCTCGGTCGCGTAGTTCGACGTCGTCACTGGTACGACCTCCGTCGGTCCGGCGGCGGGATCTCCGCGCCCTTGTACTCGACGGGCACGCCGCCGAGCGGGTAGTCCTTGCGCTGCGGGTGCCCCTCCCAGTCGTCCGGCATGAGGATCCGGGTGAGGTTGGGGTGGCCGTCGAAGACGATGCCGAACATGTCGTACGTCTCCCGCTCCTGCCAGTCGGCGGTCGGGTAGACGGCGGTGACGCTCGGCAGGTGCGGGGCCTCGGCGGAGACCGCGGCCTCCAGCCGGACCCGGCGCCGGTAGGTCATCGAGGTGAGCAGGTAGACCACGTGCAGCCGGCGCTCGTCGGCGCCCAGGTAGTCCACCCCGGAGACCGAGGAGCAGAGCTCGAAGCGGAGCGCCAGGTCGTCCCGCATCACCTGGCAGACCTCGGCGATCCGCTCCGGGCGGACGTGCAGGGTCAGCTCGCCGCGGTCGACGACCACCTTCTCGATCGCCTCGGCGAAGCCCGGGTACGCCTCCTCCAGCGCGTCCCGCACCTCGTCGAAGTAGCCGCCGTACGGCCGGGGGGTCTCCTCGACCGGCTTGCGCTGGCGGACCAGCCCGCCGTAGCCGGAGACGTCGCCGGTGCCGTGCATGCCGAACATGCCATGCCCGGCGGGGCTGGCCGGCGGGTGTTCGGCCGGGGCGCCGCTGGTGGCGCCGGCCGGCGGCACCGGTACCGGTACGCCGCCGTTCGCGTTGTCCTGAGGTGCGGTCACTTGATGCCCCCGTGCGGCTGGAGGTGGTGCTGGGCCTTCATCCAGTTCTCGATCCGCAGCTGCTCCTCGCGTCCCTCGCGGACTGCCTGGGTCCACTCGGCACGGCGGGCCTTGTCGTTGCGGTACGACGACGGCATCGAGCCGTAGGGCACGACCGGCACGTCACCGCGCTCCTGGCGGGCCTCCAGCATCTTGCGGCCGTTCGCGCCGAGCGGCTCGTGCATGATTTTCTCGCGGAGCTTGAGGATCGCGTCGATGAGCATCTCCGGCCGGGGCGGGCAGCCCGGGAGGTACATGTCGACCGGCACCACGTGGTCGACGCCCTGGACGATCGCGTAGTTGTTGAACATGCCGCCGCTGCTGGCACAGACGCCCATGGAGAGCACCCAGCGGGGCTCGGCCATCTGGTCGTAGATCTGGCGCAGCACCGGGGCCATCTTCTGACTCACCCGGCCGGCGACGATCATCAGGTCCGCCTGGCGCGGCGAGGCACGGAAGACCTCCATGCCCCAGCGGCCCATGTCGTAGTGCGGACCACCGGCGGCCATCATCTCGATGGCGCAGCAGGCCAGGCCGAAGGTGGCGCCCCAGACGGACGACTTCCGCGACCAGTTGACCAGCTTCTCCACGGAGGTGAGCAGGATGCCAGCGGGAAGCTGCTCCTCGATACCCATCTGCCGTACCTCTCTCAGTCCCAGTCCAGGCCGCCGCGCCGCCATACGTAGGCGTAGGCGACGAAGACCGCGACGATGAACATGACCATCTCCACGAAGCCGAAGATCGGCAGGGCGTCGAAGGAGACCGCCCAGGGGTAGAGGAAGATGATCTCGATGTCGAAGACGATGAAGAGCATCGCCGTCAGGTAGAACTTGATCGGGAACCGCCCGCCGCCCACCGGCTGGGGGCTCGGCTCGATGCCGCACTCGTAGGCTTCGAGCTTGGCCTTGTTGAAGCGCCGGGGACCGGCGAAGCGGGCGGCGGCCACGGAGAACAGCGCGAACCCCGCGGCGAGGGCGAACAGCCCGATGATCGGTGCGTAAGGCGAGAGCGACATCTTTTCTCCTGCTCGTCCTTCCCCTGCCCCTGGTGCTTGGCGAAAATCACACTATTCACGTCCCCCGCGACGGCTGTCGCCGGGGGGTCGATCTTTGTCCCCACGGCCCCGGCCGTCACCGGCCGTGACCTGCTCAGACGGCCGGCGCCGCCTTCGTCATCGCGTTGATGACCCGGTCCATCGCGTCCCCGTCGCGCGGGTCGGTCAGGTTGGCCAGCAGCTTGAGCACGAAGCGCATCAGCGTCGGGTGCGGCATGCCGTACCTGGTCGCCATCCGCATCACCTCCGGACGGCCGATCAGCTTCACGAAGATCCCGCCGAGCCGGTAATAGCCGCCGAGGCGCGCCTTCAGCTCCTGCGGGTACGCCATCAGCGCCCGCTCCCGCTCCGCGCCGGCCGGTCGCGCGAGGGCCTGGACCGCGACCTCCGCGGCCAGCTCGCCGGACTCCATCGCGTACGCGATGCCCTCGCCGTTGAACGGGTTGACCATGCCGCCGGAGTCGCCGACCAGCAGGACGCCACGGGTGTAGTGCGGGACCCGGTTGAAGCCCATCGGCAGCGCCGCGCCGAGGATCGGCCCCTCGGCGTTGGCCTCGTCGGTCATCCCCCAGTCCTCGGGGGTGTTGGCCAGCCAGTCGGTGAGCAGCCGCCGGTAGTTCGTCCTGCCGAACGCGGAGGAGGAGTTGAGCACGCCGAGGCCGACGTTGACCCGGCCGTCGCCGAGGCCGAAGATCCAGCCGTAGCCGGGGAGCAGGGCGTCGCTGCCCTTGGCGCGCAGCTCCAGCCAGGACTCCAGGTAGTCGTCGTCGTGCTTGGCCGGCGAGCGGTAGTAGCGGCGGACGGCCACGCCGATCGGCCGGTCCTCCCGCTTGGCCAGCCCGAGAGCGAGCGGGAGGCGACCGGAGACGCCGTCCGCGGCGACCACCAGCGGCGCGTGGAAGGTGGCCGGTTCGTTGTCCGGGCCGACCTCGGCCTGCACGCCGATCACCCGGTCGTCGGCGTCGAGCACCGGACCGATGACGTTGACGCTGGTCTGCAGCTTGGCACCGGCGGAGACCGCACGCTGGGCGAGCAGGTCGTCGAAGTCCAGCCGGGTGCGGACCAGTCCGTAGTTGGGGAAGCTGGCCAGGTCCGGCCAGTCCAGTTCGAGGCGTACCCCGCCGCCGATGACCCGCAGGCCCTTGTTGTGCAGCCAGCCCGCCTCAGGCGAGGTGTCCACGCCCATCCGGACGAGCTGCCGCACGGCCCGGGGGGTGAGCCCGTCCCCGCAGACCTTCTCGCGGGGAAATTCGGTCTTCTCCAGCAGCAGCACGCGTACGCCGTGCTTCGCCAGGTGGTACGCGGTCGCCGATCCTCCGGGACCGGCGCCCACGACGATCACGTCGGCGTCGTTCTCCACCGCGGTCATCTGCGCCTCCTCCCCGCATGCTCGTGAAATGCTTCACAAGCCGATCGGGTTGGAGTCTATGACCGCAGTTACACCCCGGGCCGGTGGGGGGTACCTAACTTCCCGGAAACACGCCGGTCGGGGTCCGTTTCGGCGTCAGTGCCGGGCGGGGGCGGCGGGGTCCAGGCCGGCGTCGACCCGGATCGCCGCCGGCAGGTGCTCGCGGAGCGCGCCGCCGGCGGCGCGGTCGAGCGCGGCCAGCACCTCGGCGACCACCTGACGGACGTCGGCCGGATCGGCGCCGGCCAGCTCCTTGAGCTGCGCGATGAGTTCGGTCGCGTCGTCGTCGGTGGGCCCTTTCGGCCGGTCTGGTGCCGTCATGGGGGCGAGCCTACGGGGCAAAGTAGACCAAAACCGGATATTCACGAAAGACGCCACCACCAGCGATGGCGGCGCCGTCAGACCCGGACCGCCCGGTGCAGCGCGACGACCCCGCCGGTCAGGTTGCGCCAGGCCACCCGCTCCCAGCCGGCCGCGCCGATCCGCCCGGCCAGGGCCGGCTGGTTCGGCCAGGCCCGGATGGACTCGGCGAGGTAGACGTACGCGTCGGGGTTGCTGGACACCGTACGGGCCACCACCGGCAGCGACCGCATCAGGTACGACAGGTAGACCGTCCGGAAGGCGGGGTTGACCGGGGTGCTGAACTCGCAGACCACCAGCCGGCCGCCCGGCCGGGTGACCCGGGCCAGCTCGCGCAGTGCCGCGTCGGTGTCGTTGACGTTGCGCAGCGCGAAGGAGATGGTCACGGCGTCGAAGCTGGCGTCGGCGAAGGGCAGCTTCAGCGCGTCCCCGGCCAGCAACGGCACCGCCGGACGGCTCCGCTTCCCGGCGTGCAGCATGCCCAGCGACAGGTCGGCGCCGACCGCGTACGCCCCGGAGTGGGCCAGTTCCTCGGTCGAGACGCCGGTGCCCGCGCCCACGTCCAGGACCTTCTCGCCCGGCCGCAGGTCGAGTGCGGCCCGGGTCGCCCGCCGCCAGGACCGGTCCTGCCCGAAGGAGAGCACCGTGTTGGTCAGGTCGTAGCGGGCCGCCACGCCGTCGAACATCGCGGCGACCTCGTGCGGCTGCTTGTCCAGGCTGGCGCGCTGGCCCTGTGGGGTACGGCTCACCCTTCCACTCTGCCAGCCTGGTCGCGGTCCCCGGCCGGTGGGTACCGGGCGGCCCCGGGTACGCGGAAGGGCGGGGTGCGTGACCACCCCGCCCTTCCGGTCGGATCAGTTGTCGGGCTTCTCGTCGCCCGGGGTCACCAGCACGACCTTGCGCCGGCGGGAGAGCACCAGCAGCGCACCGCCCGCGAGCAGGACGCCGCCGCCGATGCCGCCGATCAGCCCGACCTGCACACCGGTCACCGGCAGGCCACCGCCATCGCCGGAACCGCCACCGGTGCCGCCGTCGCCCGAGGTCGGGCTCGCGGTCGGCTGGGCGGTCGGGGTCGCGGTGGGCTGACCGGTCGGGGTCGCGGTCGGAGTCGGCTCCGGCCCGGCGGTCAGATCCACGAAGACGTCGAACTGGGCGATGTTGTCACCGTCATCGGTCTCGGCGAAGGCCTTGCGCTGCGCCCCGCTGGCGACCTGCGGCTCCTCCTCCGGCCGGCCCTCGGCGGCGTCCAGGCCGGCGGCGAAGAGGAAGCCCGGGCGGAGCAGCTTCTCGGTGACGTCCGCGCCGACCTTCACCCGCACGTCGGCGGTGTAGAACTGGCCCGGCCGCAGCACCGCGCCGGCGTCCTCGCAGTACGCCTGGGCGAACCCGCCCAGTTCCTGCTCGACGCAGCCCTCCGGCACCTCGGCGAAGGTGACGCCGGCCGGCAGGGTGATCCCGTACGCGATGCCGGTGGCCCTGCGGCTGCCGTCGTTGAAGACCGCCCAGTCGAGCGGGGCGGTGTCGCCCGGCTTGACGCCCGTGAGGCCCGACTCGCCGGCCTCGTCGCCGTCGACCGCCACGTCGGCGTACACGTCCTGCACCCAGGTGGTGAGGTCGTAGCCGGGCCGGGCCACGGTGATGTCGTGCTCGACGGTGTTGTCGTCGAGGTTCGGGTCGGCGGTGGCCGAGCTGATGGTGACCACCAGCGTGCCGGCGTCACCGCGACCGCCGGTGGAGAAGAGCGGGACGCCGAAGTCCTCGGTGGTGCCGCCGGCCAGGTCGCCGAGGAGGCAGCGGAAGGCGGTGCCGTCGACCTCGCAGCCGTCCGGGACCACGACGCCGACCTTGCGGTCCTTGAGGCCCCTGGTCTCCACAGTGACCGTGACGTCCTTCGCGGTTGCGGTGCCGCGGGTGTTGTCGACGGTGAACTTGAACGGCTTGGCCTTGGCCTCCTTGACGCCCTTGGCCAGTTCGTAGCTGAGTGGGGTCAGCGCCAGGTCCGCCTGGTCGGCGGCGTGCGCCGGGGTGGCCACGGTGGCCAGGCCACCGGCGGCGAGCAGGGCCACGGCGCCGGCGCGGGCCAGGGCCGAGCGGTGGAACAGTGTCATCGATCCCCCGGGGTTAGGGAAGACGGAAGGTTGCGAACCGGGCGGACGTTATCGGACATCGACGGCGGTGCGCCAGCGCCGACATGGGTTTCCGTCCACAGCGGTGCGAACGGATGAACAGTGAGGGCGGGATGGTCACCCATCCCGCCCTCACCGCGGTGCGTTATGTGAACGGCCCTCATGGGCCGATGGAGGACATGCCTCAGGCCGTCGGCTTCTCGTCGCCCGGGGTCACCAGGACCACCCGGCGACGACGCGCCGCCAGGTAGAGCGCCCCACCCGCGACGGCCGCGGCGATCCCGACGCTACCGATCAGACCGGCCTGCGGACCGGTGACCGGCAGACCGCCGTCGCCGCCGCCGTCCCCACCGCCGGCGCCACCCTCGTCGGTCTTCTTCTTCGCCACGATCACCGCGAAGTCGTCACTGTTGTCGCTCTCGTCGAGGTCCGGACCCTTCGGGACCTCGTCCCCCGCCACCTCCCGCAGGAACGACGGCAGCTTCGCCGGGGCGAGGCTCTTCACGCCGGCCGGTACCGAGCCGCGCGAGGACACCTCGGCGCTGCCGCCGTCGAGGCTGACCGGAGCCTTCACGTTGGCGGCGACCTTCACCGGGAACACGCCGAGCAGATCCTCGCCGGACTTGAGCTGGGTGAGCCCGCTCCGGCAGTCAGCGGTCCGCCGATCCGGGGTGTACGCGCACTCCTTCAGATCCGCGCTGAAGGTGACTCCCCTGGGGAGGGTGATCTTCAGGTCCACCCCGTCCGCGGTCAGGTCGCCCTGGTTCACGATGTACGCGAAGGCCACCGTCTCGTCACCCGGGTACAGCGGCGGCTCGGAGCCGTCGACCTCGTCATACTTCGCCCACTCGATCCGGGTCTTCACGTCCGGCACCAGCAGGCCGAGGTCGACACCGCTCTCCGTGGTGAGTTCGATCTCGCCGGTCTTCGTGTTGTTCTCCGGGTTGGTGTCGTCCTTCGACTGAATGCTGTACGTGACCGTGCCGGAGGAGGTCGTCACACCGGAGCTCAGGCGAAACGCGACGAGCGGAAACTCGAGGGTCTCACCCGGTCCGGGCAGCTGTTCCTCTTGCACATGGCAGGTCCAGCCGCGAACCTCGTACTGATAGGAATCCGCTTCGCAGTAGGTGCGGTCCCACGGCCAGATCGTGAACTTGTTGAACTCCGCCGCGTTGAGGTTGGCGGAGATACGCAGCTCGCTCGGGGTGTTCGGGCCCAGGTTCCTGACCTTCACCCAGGCCATCTTCTCCTCGGCCTTGGAGGTCGTGCGGATGTCGACGGCGTCGATCGCGAGGTCGGTCTCGGTGTCGGCGGCCTGGGCCGGAGTGCCGAGCGCGGTGAAGGCGCCGGAGGCGAGCAGCACGGCAGCGCCGAGCCGCGCGAGCGGCCGCTTGCGGAGCTTCATGGACGGTTTCCCCCGTGGCAGGAGCGAAAGGTACGCCGCCGCACGTTAGCGACCATCGATCCGCCTCGCCACCCTCCACCCCGAACCGTTATGACCTGCCCAAAGACCGGTCACCACAGGATTGTCCGGATAGATGACCATCTGCGGGGCCACCGGCACAGGCCGCGCTTCTGATTCCGTCCGCTCGGCGGAACCCCGACCACCGATCGGACGGTCGTCCGATCGGTGGTCGATCGTCAGCGGCTCAGCGCGCCGCCACCAGCGGCAGCGCCTTGCCGTCGCCGCCCGGCATGGCGATGCAGGAGGTGCCTCAGGCCGTCGGCTTCTCGTCGCCCGGCGTCACCAGGACCACCCGGCGACGACGCGCCGCCAGGAAGAGGACGCCACCGGCCACCGCCGCCGCCACACCGACGCCACCGATCAGGCCGGCCTGCGGGCCGGTCACCGGCAGGCCGCCGTCGCCGCCGCCGTTGCCACCGTCACCGGCGCCGCCACCACCGGTCTTCGCCGTCACGATCACGGCGTAAGCGTCGGTGTTGTCCGTCGCGTCCACGTCGCTGGCCGCCATCCCCTCGGCGTTGGCCGGGAGCGCGGTCCGCGCGGACGCCGTCTGGGCGATCGACGGCTGGGCCGGAAGCGCCTCGACGGAGACCTCCCCGCCGCTCAGGGCGCCGGCCTTGACGTCGGCGCCCACAGAGAGCAGGTGGTAGAACAGGCCGGCCGAGTCGAGGTCGTCGGTCGTGTCCTTGTCCTGCGACTGGGGAATCATGTTGACGTTGTCGTAGGAGCAGACCAGCGAGGTGTTGGCGTCGTTGTACTCGCAGTCGTCCTCGGCCTCGGTGAAGGCCACGCCCTTGGGCAACTTCACGCTGATCTTCAGGCCGGCCGCGGCCGCGTCGCCCTGGTTCAGGATGAAGTAACGCAGCTGAACGGTGTCACCCGCGTGCAGGTCACCGATTACGCTGATCTTGCGGCCCTCGACCTTGACGGCCTTGTCCACGTCGTGGGCCACCACGGTCAGGTCCGGGCCGGTGCCCTCGACCTTGACCTTGACGGTCGCCTCGTTGTTGGACTCGTCCGGGTCGATGCCCTCGCTGAGGATGAACGCGGTGATCTCGCCGGCGTCACCGGTCGCGTCACCCTTGCGGGTCAGCGGGAAACCCCAGTGTTGTTGGTCCCCGGCGAGTCGCCCCGTCCGCCGAAGCGGCACCGGACTTCGAGACCCCCGACTGGCAACCACTCGCCGAATGGCCGGCCCGGCCGCGCACCGGTCACTGTGCGCCAATGTCGAATCAAGCGAACCAACGGTGCCCGCCTCAAACGACGCCCGCCGGTGTCGCCTGGCGCGGGCCCGGCCGGCCACCTCGGGCGTCGCCTGGCGCGGGCCCGGCCGGCCACCTCGCTCAGCCGGCGTCGACCAACGGCAGGTTCCTGCCGGCACCTCCGCCGGGCAGGGCGATCGAGGAGAAGTGGGACACCACCCGCTCATCGGTCGGGTCGTCCGCTGGCGTGTGGTGCACGGCCAGCCGGTGGTACAGGGTGTCGCGCTGCGCCGGGATCCGGCCCGCGGAGCGGATCATGCCGATCAGCTCGTGCAGGTTGGAGCGGTGCCGGGCGCCCGCCGAGGAGATGACGTTCTCCTCCAGCATGATCGATCCCAGGTCGTCGACGCCCATGTGCAGCGCGAGCTGGCCGGCGTCCTTGCCGGTGGTCAGCCAGGACGCCTGCAGGTGCGGCACGGTCTCGAAGAAGAGCCGGGAGACCGCGACCAGCCGCAGGTATTCCAGCGTGGTGGCCTGGGTCCGGCCCTTGAGGTGGTTGTTCTCCGGCTGGTACGTCCAGGGGATGAACGCCCGGAAGCCCTTGGTCCGGTCCTGCACGTCGCGGATCATCCGCAGGTGCTCGATCCGCTCGGCGTTGGTCTCGCCGGTGCCCATCATCATCGTCGCGGTCGACTCGATGCCCTGGCGGTGGGCCAGTTCCATGACCTCCAGCCAGCGCGCGCCGGACTCCTTGAGCGGGGCGATCGCCTTGCGCGGCCGGTCGGGCAGCATCTCCGCGCCGGCGCCGGCGATCGAGTCGAGCCCGGCCGCCTTGATCCGGGCGATGGCCTCGTCCAGGCTGACCCCGGAGACCTTCGCCATGTGCAGGATCTCGCTCGGGCCGATCGAGTGGATGGCGAGCTGGGGGTACGCCTTCTTGACCGAGGAGAAGAGTTCCTCGTAGTACTCCACGCCGTAGTCCGGGTGGTGGCCGCCCTGGAGCATCACCTGGGTGGCGCCCAACTCGACCGCCTCGCCGCACCGGCGCAGGATCTCCTCGGTCGGGTGGGTCCAGCCCTCCTTGTGCTTCGGCGCGCGGTAGAACGCGCAGAACTTGCACGCCGTCACGCAGACGTTGGTGTAGTTGATGTTGCGGTCGATCAGGTACGTGACGATGTTGTCCGGGTAGCGCCGGCGGCGTACCGCGTCCGCCGCCTCGCCGAGGGCGTGGAAGGGCGCCTCGGTGTAGAGCAGCAGGGCCTCCTCGGGCGTGATCCGCCCGCCGTCCGCGCCGCGCTGCAGGATGTCGTCGATCTCCCGGCTCACCGTCACGCCCCCGAGCCTACGTCGCCCCCGCAGAACTCCCCCCGGGTGCCCTTCCACTTTCCTCCACCCCACCCGCCCACCTCGCGATCTTGCAGTTTCGGCCCTCGTTCCGTCCGATAAGCGGGGAACGTCCGGGCAGCAACTGCAAGATCGCGGGAGGAAGGGCTGGGGTCACGCGTCGTAGTCGACCGTGAGTTTGTCGGTCACCGGGCTGGACTGGCAGGTGAGGACGTAGCCGGCGGCAATCTCGTCGGGCTCCAGGGCGTAGTTGCGGGCCATCGTCACCTCGCCCTCGACGACCTTGGCCTTGCAGGTGGAGCAGACCCCGCCCTTGCAGGCGTACGGCAGCTCGCCGCGGACCTTCAGCGCCGCGTCCAGCACCCGCTCGTCGCGGCCCATGGTGAAGCTCGACAACCGGCCGTCCAGCACGATGGTCACCTCGGCGCCGGCGCCGGGCTCGTCGCCCGGTCGGCGCGGCGGCTCCGGCGGCGCGTCGACGTGGAACAGCTCGGTGTGCACCGCCGACTCCGGCAGACCCCGGCCGGTCAGCACCGCCTTGGCGTCCACCACCATCGCGTACGGGCCGCAGAGGAACCACTCCTCGATGGCGTCGCCCGGCACGATGGTGTCCAGCAGCCGGCCCAGCCGCTCGGCGTCGATCCGCCCGGAGAGCAGCGGCGACTCGCCCTGCTCCCGGGAGAGCACGTGCACCAGGTGCAGCCGGGTCGGGTAGCGGTCCTTCAGGTCGGCCAGCTCCTCGGCGAACATCACCGTGTTCGCCGTGCGGTTGCCGTACACCAGGGTGAAGGTGCTGGCCGGCTCGACGGCCAGGGCCGTCGCGACCAGCGCGAGCACCGGGGTGATGCCGGAGCCGGCGACCACCGCGCCGTAGTGCCGGACCCGGTCCGGCGCGACGGCCGTGGTGAAGTGCCCCAGCGGCGGCATCACCTCGACCGTGTCGCCACCGCGCAGCGCCCCGCAGGCGAACGCGGAGAAGGCGCCGCCGGGGATCTCCCGCACCCCGATCCGCAGCCGACCGTGCCGGGCCAGGTCGTCCGGGATCGAGCAGATCGAGTACGACCGCCGCACGTCCTCGCCGTCCGTCCCGGTCCGCCGCACGGTCAGGTGCTGGCCGGCGGAGAACGCGAAGGTCTCCCGCAGCTCCTCCGGCACGGCGAAGGTGATCGCCACGGCGTCGTCGGTGAGCCGGTCGACGGCGGCGACGGGGAGCGGGTGGAAGGCCGGCCGGCGACGGACCGGGCGGGTGATCGTGACAGTCACAGCGCCTTCAGGTGGTCGAAGGGTTCCTGGCAGGAGCGGCAACGCCAGAGGGCCTTGCACGCGGTGGAGCCGAAGCGGCTGATCTGCTCCGTCTCCGGGGAGCCGCAGCGCGGGCAGCGGACGGCGAGGGTCAGCGGCACCACGTTCCCGGCGCGCACCGGGGCCGGCGGGGCGATGCCGGCGGCGGTCAGCTTGGCGCGCCCGCTGTCGGAGATCCAGTCGGTGCTCCAGGCCGGGCTGTAGACCGTGCGGACCTCGGCGTCGGGATGACCGGCGGCGGCCAGCGCCCAGCGGATGTCCGCCCGGATCACGTCCATCGCCGGGCAGCCGGTGTAGGTGGGGGTGATGGTGACGACCACCCGGCCGGTGGCCGGGTCCTGGTCGACCGCCCGCAGGATGCCGAGCTCGTCGATGGTGATGACCCGGATCTCCGGGTCCACCACCGCCGCGGCGGCCGCCCTGGGGTCGGTCACCACTTCGCCCCCGGATGGGCGCGGTGCAGCACCTGCATCTCGGCGAGCAGGTACGACAGGTGTTCGGTGTGCACCCCGTCCCGCCCGCCGGCCGGCGCCCAGCCGGTCTCCGGCCGGGTCAGCGTCGCCTCGTCCAGCACCGCGGACACCACGGCGTCGAAGTCGGCCCGCAGGGTGGCCGGGTCGACCGGCGCCGCCGGGTCCGCCGTGAAGAGCTCGTGGTGGTACGGCCAGACCTGGTCCACCGCGGCCTGGGCGCGCCGGTGCGACTCCTCGGTGCCGTCGCCGAGCCGCTTCACCCAGAGCGAGCTGTGGTCCAGGTGGTACGCCGACTCCTTGCGCGCCTTGGCGCCGATCGCGGCGAGCCGCTCGTCGGCGCAGCCGGCCAGCGCGGTGTAGAGCGGCAACTGGTACGCCGAGAGCAGCAGCAGCTTCACCATGGTCACCGCGAAGTCGCCGTTGGGCAGCTCCACCAGCAGGCAGTTGCGGAACTCCCGGTCGTCGCGCAGGTACGCCAGCGCGTCCTCGTCCCGGCCGGCGCCCTCCAGCTCGCCCGCGTACGACAGCAGCAGGCGGGCCGCGCCGAGCTGGTCGAGGGCGATGTTGGCCAGCGCGATGTCCTCCTCCATCTCCGGCGCGCGGGTGGCCCACTCGCCGAGCCGCTGCGCCGCGACCAGCGCGTCGTCGCCGAGCCGGAGGACGAAGTCGAAGGAACCGTTCACAGGTGGGCCACCCCGTCCGGCACCTCGTAGAAGGTGGGGTGGCGGTAGACCTTGTCGGCGGCCGGGTCGAAGAAGGCGTCCTTCTCGTCGGGGCTGGACGCGGTGATCGCGCTCGCCGGCACCACCCAGATGGAGACGCCCTCCTGGCGGCGGGTGTAGACGTCCCGGGCGTTGCGCAGGGCCAGCTCGGCGTCGGGGGCGTGCAGGCTGCCGACGTGGGTGTGCGACAGCCCGCGCCGGGCCCGGACGAAGACCTCCCAGAGCGGGGTGTGTTCGTTGCTCACGCGGCCACCTTCTCCTTCTGTTCCGCCCGCTTGGCGGCGTACGCCGCGGCGGCCTCACGTACCCAGGCGCCCTCGCGGTGCGCGGCCCGGCGGTGTTCAATCCGCTGCCGGTTGCACGGGCCGTTGCCCTTGATCACCTGCATCAGCTCGTCGTAGTCCGGCTGGGTGTAGTCGTACGACTGCCGCTCGTCGTTCCAGCGCAGGTCGGGATCGGGCAGGGTGAGGCCGAGGCTCTCGGCCTGCTGCACGCACATGTCCACGAAGCGCTGGCGCAGCTCGTCGTTGGAGAAGCGCTTGATCTTCCACGCCATGGACTGCTCGGAGTGGGTGGAGTCACCGTCCGGCGGGCCGAACATGGCCAGCGACGGGTACCACCAGCGGTCGACGGCGTCCTGGGCCATCGCCTTCTGCGCCGGCGTGCCGTGGGCGAGGGTGTGCAGGATCTCGTAGCCCTGCCGCTGGTGGAACGACTCCTCCTTGCAGACCCGGATCATGGCCCGCGCGTACGGCCCGTACGAGCAGCGGCAGAGCGGCACCTGGTTGACGATCGCGGCACCGTCCACCAGCCAGCCGATCGCCCCCATGTCGGCCCAGTTCAGGGTGGGGTAGTTGAAGATCGAGCTGTACTTCTGCCGGCCTTCGAGCAGCAGGTCCACCAGCTCGTCCCGGCTGACGCCCAGGGTCTCCGCCGCGGCGTAGAGGTAGAGGCCGTGACCGGCCTCGTCCTGGACCTTGGCCAGCAGGATCGCCTTGCGCTTGAGCGAGGGGGCCCGGCTGATCCAGTTCCCCTCCGGCTGCATGCCGATGATCTCGGAGTGCGCATGCTGCGCGATCTGCCGGATCAGCGTCCGGCGGTACGCCTCGGGCATCCAGTCGCGCGGCTCGATCTTCTGGTCGGCGTCGATCACCTCGGTGAAGTACGCCGCCAGGTCCTCGCCGGGGCCGGGGCCGTCCGCGCGGCGGCCGCGGGCCGCCGCCTCACGCAGGGCCGTCTCGGCCGCCTCGACCTGGCCGAGCAGGTCACCGCCGGGAGCGTCCTCTCCGGCGGCGAAGTCGTTGCCATACATGGCACCAAGTGTTACAGCTCGCCCTCAACCACACCAGAGGGTGTAACAGGATTCCGGATGCGGCTTTCGTCACCGGCCGGCAACACCGGGCCGAACCAGGCCCAGGCCTGGTTATGACTTGCGTCACTTGGAGAACGTGAATCCTCTCAAGGGCGGCATAGCGGCGTTTAATCCCGGCTTCTCGGCATGTTGGCGAGCGTCGGGTTCTGGCGCGTCGCCAGTCGGGACGTAAGCTTTCCCGGTCATACCGATCGGCTGCCGACGATCGCCGTCACGGACGAGGCCACCTCCCCCGGCCTCGGCGATCAGGCCGACACATTCGGAAAACAGCCGGCCCCCCGGCCCTGACATCTGGAGCTCACCCACTCATGCGATCTCGCGTGATCATGGTGCTCGCCGTCCTGGCGGTCCTGCTCGGCGCCGGTCTGCTGGTGCCCGCGGCGTACGCCCGACTCGGCGGCGAGGACGGCGCACTCAGCGGCATCGGCGGCAGCGCGGCCGAACAGGTCCCCGCCCCCACGCCGACCGCGCCTCCGCCGCCGACCCTGGCGGCCGGTCCGGTCGCGGTGAACTTCAAGGGCGAGTACTTCTCCTGGGCCCTGATGGACCGCACGACCGGCAAGGTCTCCGGCTCCAAGAATCTGAGCGCGACCAACTCGACCGAGTCGATGCTCAAGGCCTGGATCGTCTCCGACTACCTGCGCCAGCTCGGCGACAAGGAGCCGTCGGCCAGCCTGAAGAAGCAGGCCAGCCTGGCCATCCGGGACAGCAACGACGACGCGGCCAACGCGGTCTACCGGGCCGCGGGCGGTTCCTACAAGGTGCCGGCGGGCGGCCAGCCCGGCCCGGTCGTGAAGCGGGCGATCAGCACCTGCGGCCTCACCGACACCAAGCGCGGCAACGTGCCCGGCTACGAGGGTTGGTGGAGTTTCACCCGGATGTCCCCCCGGGACGCGGTCCGGCTCGGCGACTGCATCGCCGACGGCAAGGCCGCCGGCCCCAAGTGGACGAAGTGGGTGCTGGACGAGATGTCCAAGGTCCGGGGCAGCGTCAGCCAGCAGCAGACGCGCTCCGGTGGCGGCAAGTGGGGCATCGTCGACGGCCTGCCGGCCGAGATCAAGGCGCAGGGCCCGGTGAGCATCAAGAACGGCTGGACCCCGCTCAGCTACGACGGCAACTGGCACGTCAACTGCCTCGCCGTCACCGACAAGTGGAGCCTCGCCGTGATGCTGCGTTACCCACAGAGCGGCAAGCTGGACTACGGCGCGAAGGTCTGCGCCAGTGTCGCCACCCAGCTGGTGACCCCGCAGCCCGGCGCGGCGCTCAAGGTGCCGCAGCAGCCGGTCGGAAAGCTCTGATGGCCGGCAAACGGCGCGGCGGTCGTGGCGGCCGGCGGGAAAACCAGCCGCTGAAGCTCGCCGCGTTCGCGGCGATCCTGATCGGTCTGGTGCTGGTGTCGCTGCGGCTGCTGCCCGGATCGCCGCTCCAGTCGGTCGCCTCGCACTGGGGCGACCCGTCCGGCCCGGACCGGTCCACCGATGCCCCGACCGACCGCCGCGACCGTCCCAGGCCGACCCCGTCGCCGACGCCGTCGCTGGAGCCGCTGCCGTTCGAGGACAGGCAGATCGACCTCGACCTCACGGGCTGGTACGCCTGGAGCGTGCTGGACACCCGGACCGGGAAGATCATCGGCTCGAAGAACATGGGCGAGACCAGTACCACCGCCTCGCTGATCAAGTCCTGGATCGTCGCCGACTACCTGCGCAGGGCGGACGAGGCCGGCACGACCCCCAGCGACGCCAAGCTCGCGGACGCCACCCGGATCATCCGGGACAGCGACAACACCCGGGCCGAGAAGTTCTACAACTCCATCGGGCGGTCCGCCTCGATCAAGCGGATGGTCTCCATCTGCAAGACCACCGACAGCAGGCCGGCCGCGGACGGCGGCTGGAGCCGGACCAACCTGTCCCCCCGGGACACCGCCCGGCTCGGCGCGTGCATCAAGGACGGTCGCGCCGCCGGTCCGCAGTGGACCAAGTGGCTGCTCAACGAGATGCGGCAGGTCCGCGGTGCGGGCGACTTCGGCATCCGCAAGGCGTTCCCCGCGGCGGAGCAGAAGACCATCGCCATCAAGAACGGCTGGGTCGACCGGACCAGGGAGCAGGAGATCCACATCAACTGCCTGGCCATCGGCGACAACTGGACGATGGGCGTGATGGTCCGCTACCCGATCGGCATGGGCTACGACTACGGCATGAAGAACTGCCAGAAGATCACCGAAGCGGTGCTCCGCGGCGACACCTGAGCCGCCTGATCCACCCCCGTTTCGCCGATGTGGCGGTGTCCCGGTTTCGGGGACACCGCCACATCGCCGTTCCGGCGTCCGCCCGCCCGGCGCGGACGCGCCGGACGGCGGCGTGGTCGGGCGGCCAGGGGGCAGCGTGGTCGGGCGGCGTGGTCAGCCGGCGAAGAACTCGGGGCCGTCGGCGGGCAGCGCGGGGGCCTCGCCGATCTCCGCGGCCCGCCGGGCGAACTCCCGGAGGCCGGCCACCTGCCGTTCGCCGAGCGAGAAGTCGAGGGTACGGAAGTAGGTGGCCAGGGTCGCCGCGTCGAACGGTTCCCACCGGGCGGCCGCCTCGGCCACCTGGTCCAGCTCGGCCAGGCAGAGATCACGGGAGCGCAGGAACGCCTCGTGCACCTCCTTGACCATCCCGGGGTGGGCGGCGGCGAAGTCGCGGCGTACCGCCCAGACGGCGAAGACCATCGGCAGCCCGGTCCAGTCCCGCCAGGCCTGGCCGAGGTCGGTCACCTCCAGCCCGCGGCGCGGCGCCTCGTAGAGGGCGCGCAGCGCCACGTCGCCGATGAGTACGCCGGCGTCGGCCTCCAGCAGCATCTGGGTCAGGTCGGGCGGGCAGCGGAAGTACTCGGGGCGGACGCCGTACCGCTCGCCGAGCAGCAGCCGGGCGAGGAGCACGCCGGTCCGCGAGGTCGAACCGAGCGCGACCCGGCCGCCGTCCAGCTCGGCCAGCGGCTTGGTGGAGACCACGTTGACCGAGAGCACCGGACCGTCGCTGCCGACCGCCAGGTCCGGCAGGAGCAGCAGCTCGTCGGCGTGCCGCAGGTACTCCACGTGCGAGATGGGGCCGATGTCCAGGTCACCGGCGACCAGCGCGGCGCTGAGCCGGTCCGGGGAGTCCTTGTGCAGGTCGACGTCGAGCAGCGCACCGGAGCGCATCAGCCCCCAGTAGATCGGCAGGCAGTTGAGGAACTGGATGTGCCCGACCCGGGGGCGTGCCACGCGCTCAGCCATGACCCGACCGTATCCCCGCGGGCCGCGGCCGGCTCAGCGGGTCGACCCCGGAGTGGCCAACCCCGCACCGGCCGGCACCGGCGCGGGCTCACCAGCCGGGCCGCCGGCCGTCGGGTCCGCGTCGACCGCGCTGCCGCCCGTCGGGCCGGCACCTACCGCGCTGCCGCTGGTCGGCTTCGCGCCGACCGCGCGTTCGGCGCGGATCGCCCGGCGCACCGGCACCGCGAACACGGCGACCACCAGCAGGCCGGCCACCCCGCACCCGGCGACCAGCGGCCGGGGATCGGCCACCGCCAGCAGCAGGCCACCGACCACGAAGCCGGCCATCGCCGCGCCCTGGACCGCCGCCCCGAAGACGGCGAACGCCCGGCCGCGCGCCGCCTCCGGCACCCGCCGGGCCAGCAGCACGTTGTTGAAGACGTTGTCACCGCCATTGCAGACCCCGCCGAGCAGCCAGATCGGCACCAGCAGCAGCGCGGACGGGACCGCCGCCGAGACCAGCACCATCAGGCAGCACCCGCCGAGCAGGGCCAGACCCGCCCCGAGCAGCGCGCCGTCGTCGGTGAGCCGCCGGACGAGCCGGGCGAAGAGCCAGCCGCCGACCAGGATGCCGAGCGTCCAGGCGCCGGTCACCAGGCCGTACACGGTAGTGGAGCTGCCCAGCGTCTCCCGGATGAAGAAGACCTCGACCACGTTGATCGCCCCGACCGCGCCGATCACCCCGGCGAGGGTGGCGACCATCGCGACCAGCAGCGGGTCGCGCCGCAGCCGCCAGGTGGTCACCGCCGCCGCATCGCCGGTGGCCGCCGGCTCCGCACGCCGGCCGCCCCGTCGGGTACGGATGAGCAGCCCGGCCGCCACCAGGGCGAGGTAGCTGCCCGCATCGACGAGCAGCGGCAGACGGGCGCCGAACTCACCGACCAGCACCCCGGCCACCGCCGGGCCGGCGAGCGCGCCGAGCGTGCCGGCCGTCTGGTTCAGCGCGCTGGCCCGGGGCAGGTCGTCGGCCCGGACCATGGCGGGCACCAGGGCGGAGAGCACCGGCTGGGTGACCGCCAGGCCGGCGGCGAGCAGCGCCAGCAGGCCGATCACCAGCGCGGGGTGCCCGGCGTACGCCAGCGCGAGACAGATCCCGGCCTGGACGGTCCCCGTGACCACCAGCAGCGTGCGGCTGTCCACCCGGTCGGCGAGCCGCCCGGTCAGCGGGGCGAGCGCCACCAGCGGCAGGGTCGCGGCCAACAGCAGCCCGGACACGGCCAGCCCGCCCGCCCCAGCGGACTGCAACGCCAAGATCAGCGCGCTGGCGGCGAGGAAGTCCCCACAGCTGGAGACGCCTCGGGCAGCGGTGGCGAGCCAGACGTCGGACCAGCGCGACGGACCAGTTGTGAAAGACATACTTCGAAAATAATCCTTCACACCTGGTGGACGCAACCCCGGTCAGTCGATGGGCAACGCCCGGTACTGCAAGGCGACGGTGCGAGCACCAGCGGGCGGATCCTTCCGGAGCCGCTTCCGATAGGGGTTGAGCAGTTCCTGGACGGAAAGGTTCAGCGCGGCCAGTTCCTCGGCGGTGAGCAGCAACAGGGAGTCGCTGAGCCAGGCCGCGTCGTACCACTCCGGCGGCTCTCCCGGAGCCCGGCGGATCCAGTCGCGGGTGCGCTGCGCGTCCCGGGCGGTGTGCGCCTCCACCAGGGCCAGCTCGGCGGCCTGCGCCTCCGAGTCGGCCGACCGCCCGGCCTCCACCAAGTAGGACGGGCTGAAGGCCTGCCACACCCGTTCCCGCGCGTCGCCCCGGCTGGGCGCCTCCTCGATCAGGCCGAACTTCGCCAGCGCCCGCAGGTGGTAACTGGTCGCGCTCGGCGAGAGGCCGGCGATCTCGGCGCACTCGGTGGCGGTCGCGCCGCCCTCCAGCGAGCTGAGGTATTCCATGATCGCGAGTCGGGCCGGATGGGCCAGCGCCCGCATCACCTGCGGGTCGCTGATCGTCATCCGGCGCTGCTCGGGGCGCGCCTCGGTCATGCCCCCCATGATCCCGGCCCACCCTCCCCGGCACCATCGCCCCACGCCACCCGACACCGGCAACTAGGCTCGGCGGACCCGGGGCAGGAAGATGACATGCAGACGTCCGTGACGATCGGCCAGATCCCGACCGGCTGGAACATCGACACGAATCTCGCGTCGATCGAGGAGGTCGTGGCGGACAGCAAACCCGACGACGTCGTGCTGCTGCCCGAGGGCGCCCTCTCCGGCTACGCCCCGGACCTGTCGCCGCTCGCCACGCTCGACCGCGCGGCCCTCGCCGAGGCGATCGACACGGTGGCCGGGATCGCCCGACGCCGGGGCGTCCACCTCTTCTGCGGGTCGCTGCTCCCCGAGGGCGGCGCCTGGTGGAACGCCGCCCTCTACTTCGCGCCGTCCGGCGACCGGTGGACCTACCGCAAGATCAACCTGGCGGTGAACGAGCGCCCCGTGCTGCGCGCCGGAGCCGAGCTGCCGACGCTCCGCGTACCCCAGCCCTGGGGGGACCTCGTCGTGGGCGTGCAGCTGTGCCGCGAGATCCGCTACCCGGAGCAGTGGCAGCACCTCGCCCGCTCGGGCGCGGACGCCTTCGTCTACCTGACCAACGCCGCCAGCCCCGAAGCGGCGGCCGGCGTCTGGCGCAGCCATCTCATCAGCCGGGCCGCTGAGAACCAGCGGTTCGTGTTCGCTGTCAACCTCGCCGACGAGCGCCAGCACTGTCCGAGCATGGTCGTCTCGCCCCGTGGCGAGGTGCTCGCCGAACTGCCGGCCGGCGAGATCGGCACCCTGCGGGTCACCGTCGACCTGACCCAGGTCTCCGACTGGAGTCTCGGCCAGCAGCGCCGGGACGTCCTCGACCTGCACTACCACCCACCGGCTCAGCCCTCCGACTGATCAACCGCCGCAGGCTCCGATGAGCGGGGCCGCCGTGCGGGCCGGGTCAGCGGCAGGCGCCTCGAGGAATTCGGTTGCCCGGCCGATTCAGGGGAGTAAGCTGCTCGTTTCCCGCCTGACGGCCGCGGTGAGTAAGCACCGCAGCGGACGTCCCCGCGCCGACCGACGAGTCGGAAACGCGAGCGGCAGCGTTGTTCCCCGTCACGAGGAGTACGTGGATGACCCTGCACGCCCAAGAACGGTCCCTGAACGCCGAGCTCGCCGCCGAGCGGGCCCACCTGGACACCTCCCGCATCGCCCTGCGCCGGATGCGCGAACGCGCCGAGGCGCTCTTCGCCGGCGGCGACCAGGTCGCCGGTGACCCGTACGCGGCGGAGATGCTGGGCCGGACGCTGGCCCGGCGGGTCGCCGAGCTCGCGGACGACCCGACCACCCCGCTCTTCTTCGGCCGGCTCGACTTCGGCGGGACCGCCGAAGGCCAGCACGGCGGCCAGGCGGACGCCGACCACGCTGGGCGCGAGTACCACGTCGGTCGCCGGCACGTCACCGACGAGCGGGGCGAGCCGCTCGTGCTGGACTGGCGGGCCCCGGTCTCCCGCTCGTTCTACCGGGCCAGCGCGCGCGACCCGCAGGGCGTCGCCGTCCGGCGCCGGTTCGGGTTCAGCACCGGGGTGCTGACCAGCTTCGAGGACGAGCACCTGGACCGGGGCGAGGAGCTGGGTACGGCCAGCCGGATCCTCACCGCCGAGGTCGAGCGCCCCCGCGTCGGGCCGATGCGGGACATCGTCGCCACCATCCAGCCCGAGCAGGACGAGCTGGTCCGGGCCGACCTGACCGACTCGATCTGCGTCCAGGGCGCGCCGGGCACCGGGAAGACCGCCGTCGGGCTGCACCGGGCCGCGTATTTGCTCTACCTGCACCGGGAGCGGCTGCGCCGCTCGGGCGTGCTGATCGTCGGGCCGAACCGGGCGTTCCTGTCGTACATCGCGGCGGTGCTGCCCGCGCTCGGCGAGGTCGAGGTGGAGCAGTCCACGGTGGAGGACCTGCTCGCCCGGGTGCCGGTGCGCGCGGTCGAGGACCCGGCGGTGGCGGCCCTCAAGCACGACGCGCGGATGGCCGAGGTGCTGCGCCGGGCCGTCGACGCGCAGATCGGGGAGCCGACCGAGCCGATCATGGTGTCGGACGGGTCGTTCCGCTGGCGGATCGGCCTCGACCCGTTGCACCGGGTGGTGCGGGAGGCCCGCCGGGAGGGGCTGCCGTACGGCACCGGGCGGGAGCGGGTCCGGGCCCGAGTGGTCGGGCTGCTGCAACGCCAGGCCGAGGCGCGCCGGGCCGAGTCGCCGGGTGACGCCTGGCTGCGCCGGATGGGCAAGGCCAGGCCGGTGACCGCCTTCCTCGACGCGGTCTGGCCGGCGCTCACCCCGGAAGGGCTGGTGCACACGCTGCTCGGGGACCCGGCGGCGCTGGCCGCCGCGGCCGACGGGCTGCTCACCACCGAGGAGCAGGCGCTGCTCCTCGGCCGGGCAGCCACCGAGGGACCGGACGACACGGCGGCGGCCGGGCGCCGGCAGGACCGGGGTGCGACCGGCACGAGGCTCGGCCGCACGCCGAAGGCGACGAAGTGGACCGCCGCCGACGCGGTGCTGATCGACGAGGCCGCGGGCCTGATCGAACGGCCGGCCGGCTTCGGGCACGTGGTGGTCGACGAGGCGCAGGACCTCTCCCCGATGCAGTGCCGGGCCATCGCCCGGCGCAGTGAACACGGCTCGATCACCCTTCTCGGCGACCTGGCCCAGGGCACCGCGCCGTGGGCCGCCACCGACTGGCGCGAGTCCCTGGCCCACCTCGGCAAGCCGGATGCGGCGGTGGTGCCGCTGAGCGTCGGCTTCCGGGTGCCCGCCGCGTTGGTCGCGTTCGCCAACCGGCTGCTGCCGGCGCTCGCCGTCGACGTGCCCCCGGCCGAGTCGCTGCGCCGCGACGGGGCGCTCGACGTGCGTACCGTGACCGACCTGGACGCGGCGACGGTGGCCGAGGTGCGGGCGGCGCTCGCGCACGACGGCTCGGTCGGTGTGATCGCCGCCGACGCCGCGGTGGACCGGCTCCGCGCGGCGCTCGCCGCCGCTGGCGTCGAGACCACGACCGCCGACGACGTGGCGGCCGCGGCGCGGGTCACCGTGGTCCCCGCGACCCTGGTCAAGGGCCTGGAGTACGACCACGTCGTGGTCGTCGAGCCGGCCGCGATCGTCGCGGCGGAGCCGCGCGGACTGCACCGCCTCTACGTGGTGCTGACCCGGGCGGTCTCCCGGCTGTCGGTGCTGCACAGCGTGGCGCTGCCCGCCCCGCTGGTCGACGCGGCGGCCTGACCGGGCGGGCCAGCCGACGCGCCGCGGGGCGTCGGGGATGGCGTCGGGGAGGTACACAGGAGGCCGCGCATCCGCCCGGGACCGCAACCCGAAGGGAGCCACCATGATCCTCGCCCGCGCCGACCAGGCCACCCGCCGGTACGGCGACGTGCTCGCCCTCGACCGGGTCGACCTCACCGTCGGCGCCGGTGAGCTGGTCGGCCTGCTGGGGCCGAACGGCGCCGGCAAGAGCACCCTGATCAACCTGCTGGTCGGGCTGCGGCACCCCACCGCCGGCCGGGTCGAGCTCTTCGGCGGCGACCCGCGCGACCCGGCGTCGCGCCGGCGGCTCGGGCTCACCCCGCAGGAGACCGGCCTGCCCGGCACCCTCCGGGTCGGCGAGGTGGTCGACTTCGTCGCCGCGCACTTCCCCGATCCGGTGCCCCGGGCCGAGCTGCTCGACCGGTTCGGCCTCGCCGACCAGGTACGCCGGCAGACCGGCGGCCTCTCCGGCGGTCAGCGGCGCCGGCTCGCGGTCGCGCTCGCCTTCGTCGGCCGGCCCCGGCTGGTGGTGCTCGACGAGCCGACCACCGGCCTGGACGTCGAGGCGCGGCACGCCCTCTGGGAGGCGATCCGGGCGTTCCACGCCGACGGCGGGACGGTCCTGCTGAGCAGCCACTACCTGGAGGAGGTGGAGGCGCTGGCGCAGCGGGTGGTGGTGATCGGCCGGGGTCGGGTGCTCGCCGACGACACCGTCGACGCGATCCGCGGCATCGTCGGCGTACGTCGGGTCAGCCTGGTCGCCGACGACCTGCCGGCGCTGCCCGGGGTGGTCGCCACCGAGCACGCCGAGGGGCGTACCCACCTGCTCACCACGGACGCCGACCAGCTGGTCCGCGACCTGGTCGGCGCCGGAGTGGCGTTCCGCGAGCTGGAGGTCCGCCCCACCTCGCTGGAGGAGGCCTTCCTGACCATCACCGCCGGCGACGAACCCGTCGCCGAGCCCGCCGCCGCCGCCTGAGGAGCCGACCACCATGCAGCTCGCCCTGGTCCACGCGCGCTACCAGCTGCTGGAGATCCTCCGGATCCCGGTCGCCGTGGTCGGCAGCGCATTCTTCCCGGCCGCCTCGATGATCTTCTTCGTGGTGCCGTTCGCCGGGGACGACCCGACCGCGGCCACCTACGCCACCGCCGCGATGGTCACCTTCTCCGTGCTCACCGCCAACGTCTTCCAGTACGGCGTCGGCGTCTCCGAGGACCGCGCGCAGCCCTGGAACCCGTACACCCGGACCCTGCCGGCCGGGGCCGCGCCGCGCTTCGCCGGCCGGATCCTCGCCGGGCTGGTACTGACGTACCTGTCCATGCTGCCGGTCGTGGTCATCGCGGCGGTCGCCACCGCCGCCCGGGTCACCCCGTTGCAGTTCCTGCTCGGCGCCGCCACCGTTGCCGTGGTGTCGGTGCCGTTCACCCTGCTCGGCCTCACCATCGGGTACGGGCTGCCGAGCAAGGCGGCGGTCGTGGTCGCGCAGGTCGTCTTCTTCCCGCTGGCCTTCGGCGGCGGCCTGCTCTCCGGCCCGGACGACGCCCCCGGCTTCATCCGGGCGATCGCCCCCTACCTGCCCACCCGGGGCGCGGTGGAGCTGATGTGGACGGCGGTCACCGACTGGCGGCCGAACCCGGTCTCCCTGGTCATGCTCGGGGTCTGGGTGGTGGCCCTGGCCGCGCTCGCCGGGTGGGCGTACCGGCGGGACGAGGGTCGCCGGTTCAGCTGACGTTTCGTCCGATTCTGCCCCGGCGGGCCACCGGGCGGTGCCACGATGCCGGCAGGGCGGGCCGCCGGGCCGCCCCCTGCCGAGAGGGGTCAGCGTGAGCACCGTCCCGCCGGGCACGCCCTGCTGGACCGACCTGGCCACGCCGGACCTGGAGGCCGCGAAGCGGTTCTACCCGGAGCTGTTCGGCTGGACCGGCCGGGTCGCGCCGCAGCCTGGGGCGGGCGGCTACACGACCTTCCTCAGGGACGGCCGGTCGGTGGCCGGGGCCGGACCGCCGGCCGTCCCCGACCAGGTGCCGATCTGGTCGACGTACGTGGCGGTCGACGACGCCGACCTGGCGGCCACCCGGGTGGAGGCGGCGGGCGGGCAGGTGCTGGTCGCCCCGTTCGACGTCTTCGACCAGGGGCGGATGGGCGTCTTCGCCGACCCGAGCGGCGCGGTGTTCAGCGTCTGGCAGCCGATCCGGATGGCCGGGGCGGAGCTGTTCAACGTCCCCGGGGCGATGTGCTGGAACGAGCTGGTCAGCCCGGACCCGGAGAGCGCGAAGGTCTTCTACGAGCTGGTCTTCGGCTGGCACCCGGAGGAGTGGCTGGCGGGTGAGATCGTCTACACCGGCTGGCGGTGCGGCGCGCGGATCGTGGCCGGCATGATGCCGCCGCTCGGCGACGGCTACCCGGACGACCTGCCCGCGTACTGGTCGGTGTACTTCGCCGTGGCGGACACCGATGCCACCGCCGCGCGGGCCGCCACCCTCGGCGGCACCATCCTCGTCCCGCCGCACGACAGCCCGCAGGGCCGGCTGGCCGCCCTCCGCGACCCCCAGGGTGCCCTCTTCGCCGTCATCACCCTCACCGCCGCCGACCCCGCCCCGGCCTGATCCGCCCGCGCGGTGTGCGGCGTGTCGCGCTTCCGCCTGATCCGCCCGCGGATCGCGGGATGTCGCGGTGTCCCGGGCGCCGGACACCGCCGGTTGCGACGTGTCGCCGGGGCGGGAGTGAAGGGCCGGGGGGTCAGCGGGGGCGGACGGGGACGACCAGGGGGCCGTGGTCGCCGGGGATGACCCGGACGTTGGCGCCGTAGTGGGTGGCCAGCAGGTGTTCGGTGAGCACCTCGGGGGGTGGGCCGGCTGCCACCACCCGGCCGTCGGCGAGCAGCACCAGGCGGTCGGCGTACTCGCCGGCGATGGAGAGGTCGTGCATGGTGGCGAGCACGGTCAGGCCGTGCTCCCGGCGGAGCTGGTCGACCAGCTCCAGCACCTCCTGCTGGTGGCCGATGTCCAACGCGCTGGTCGGCTCGTCCAGCAGCAGCAGGGTGGCACCCTGGGCGAGCGCCCGGGCCAGGAAGACCCGCTGCCGCTCACCGCCGGAGAGGGTGGCCAGCTCCCGGCCGTGGAACGCGCCGAGGTCCAACCGGTCCAGCACGTCGTGCACCGCGGCCAGGTCGGCGGCGGACTCCCGGCCCAGCGGCGGGATGTACGGGGTGCGCCCCAGCAGGACGTAGTCGAGCACCGACATGCCGGCCGGCACCACCGGGGTCTGCGCGACGGTGGCCACCACCCGGGCCCGCTCGCGGGGGCGGAGCGCCCGCAACGGCGTACCGAAGAGCGAGATGGCGTGCGGCGCGGGGAGCAGGCCGCCGACGGCGCGCAGCAGGGTCGACTTGCCGGCGCCGTTCGGGCCGATCACGGTGACCCACTCGCCGGACGCGACGGTCAGGTCGATACCGGCCAGGATCGGCGCGCCGCCCAGCATGACGTGCAGGTCGCGGACCTCGATCGCCGGAGCCGTCATGACAGCACCCGCCGGGTGGTGCGCAGCACCAGGACGAAGAACGGGCCGCCGAGCAGGGCGGTGACCACACCGATCGGAATCTCGGCGGGTGCGGCGGCGGTCCGGGCGACCACGTCGGTCAGCGCCAGGAACGCACCGCCGAAGAGCATGGAGAGCGGCAGGATCACCCGGTAGCTCGACCCGGCGAGTAGCCGCACGGTGTGCGGGACGATGATCCCGACGAAGCCGATCAGGCCGGAGGCGGAGACCGCCGCGGCGGTGCCGAGCGAGGCGGCGGCGATCAGCAGGTAACGGGAGCGCTGCGGGTGCAGCCCGAGGCCGCGGGCCTCGTCGTCGCCCACGGAGAGCACGTCCAGCTCCCTGCGGTGCAACAGCACCACGACCGCGGTGAGCACGAAGTACGGCAGGACCAGCAGGACGTCGTGCCAGCCGGCGGTGGCGAGCCGGCCGAGCAGCCAGGAGTAGACCTGCTGGATGCTGTCGGAGTGCCGTTGCAGCAGGTACGTCTGCCCGGCGGAGAGGAACGCCGAGACCGCCACCCCGGCCAGGATCAGCGTCGCCGGGGAACGGCCACGCCCGCCGGCCACCCCGAGCAGGTACGTCATCGCCACCGCGCCGAGCGAGCCGACGAACGCGGCCAGCGGCACGGTCACCGACATCCCGGTCACCGGATCCGGGACCGCGCCGAGCGCGATCACCGCGGTGACCGCCAGCCCGGCCCCCGCCGCCACGCCCAGCAGGTACGGGTCGGCCAGCGGGTTGCGAAACACCCCCTGGTACGCCCCGCCGGCCAGGGCGAGCAGCCCGCCGACCAGCAGGCCGAGCACCACCCGGGGCAGCCGCAGCTTGATCAGGATGTTGATCTCACTTTCGGTGAGACCGCTGTGCAGGTGCACCCCGGGCAGCAGGTTCAGCAGCTCCACGGTGACGCTGCCGGGTGGCAGGCTGACCGGGCCGAACGACACGCCGGCGACCAGGGCGACCAGCACCGCGCCGAGTCCGGCGGCGAGCCAGCGCTTGCGCAGCCCGGCCGGTCGGGCCGTACCACCGGCGCCCGGCCCGGAAGCGGCCCGACGCGGCCTCGGGGCGGTGGCGCCGGACGGGCCTGCGGTGGCGGCGCCGGACACCGTGGACGCGTCGTCACCCGGGCCGGACGCGGGTACGCCGGACGGCCGGGACGTTCCTGACGTCCCGGCCGTCCGGTCGGTGGAGTCCGTGGGTCGCACGGTCACCGACGGGTGACCGTCACGCGGGCACCTTGGCGACGGCGTCGACGATCGACCGGAGCTGGTCGACCACGCGCGGGCCCCAGCGCGAGGCGATGTCGTCGTCGAGCGCGACGATCTGGTTGTTCTTCACCGCGGTGACGCCGGCCCAGCCGCTGCGCGCCTTGACCGTCTCCGGGGTCTGCTTGCAGCACCTGGTGTCGGCCAGGAAGACGAAGTCCGGGTTCGCCTTGACGATGACCTCCTGGGAGAGCTGCGGGTAGCCGCCGTTTTTGCCGTCGGCGTCCGACGGGTCGGCGATGTTCTCCAGGCCGGCCAGCGCGTAGATCGAGCCGATGAAGGTCTTGCTGGTCGCGGTGTAGAGCTCCGGGCCCAGCTCGTGGTAGTAGGTCAGCTTCTTCGCCCGCTGCGGCAGGTCCTTGACCAGCTTGGCGATGTCGTCCTTCATCCGCTTGGTGACGTCGGACGCCTCCGCCGGGTGGCCGGTCAGCGCGCCCAGGTCGGTGATCTGCTGGTAGGAGTCGTCCAGGGTGGCCGCCGCCGGGGTGAGCAGCACCGGGATCTTCAGCGTGGTGAGCTGGTCGACGATCTTGTTGGTGTCGTTGGAGAGCACCACCAGGTCGGGGCTCTTGCCGGCGATCGCCTCGGCGTTCGGCTGGAAGCCGGACAGGTCGCTCTTCGGTGCGTCCGCCGGGTAGTTCGACTGGTCGTCGACGGCGGTGACCTGCTTGCCGGCGCCGATGGCGAAGAGCATCTCGGTCGCCGTCGGCGACAGCGAGACGATCTTCTCCGGGCGCTTCTCCAGCGTCAGCTTGCCGACGGTGACCGGGAAGGTGGCCGCCGAGCTGCTGCTGGCGGCGGGGGTGTCGTCGGAGGTCTTCTCGGCGCAGGCGCCGAGGGTCAGCGCGGCCACCGCGAGGGTGGCGGCGAGGAGCCGGGGGGTACGTCGGAACATCTGTCCTCCTGTCGGTCGAGGAGTGTGGTGCTTCGCCGACAGGGACCGCCTACGCGTACCCGCCCGCGAGGCGCCCTTCCTCGAGAGCGCGTGTCGCGACCAGCCGCAGGCGACCTGGCTCGTCCCCGCGCGGGGCGGGGCATCACAGTTGCGGGACAGCGCCGGTTTCGCACCGGCTTCGCTGCGGGATGGTCGGTGCCACGGTAGCGCACGACCAGCGGAGATCGTCCGGACGGGAGGGGTGGGTGGGGCCCCGTCGGGTCTTTACGGGGCCCCACCCGGGGTTACGAACTGGTGATGGTGACGTTGTCCACAGCCGCCTCGACCAGGCTGGCGCCGGAGGCGTCCGCGGCCTCGACCAGGATCCGCACCGACTGGCCGGCGTACGGGGTGAGATTCAGGTTCGACACCGTCCAGGCGCCGTCCCGGTCGCTCGCCGCCCCGGCCTGGTTGAGCAGGGTGGTGGTGCCGCCGTTGTGGATCACGCTGGCCTTGAAGTAATCGGCCGACGAGGCGTTCGAGCCGTGCGCCAGGTACCAGGCGAGCGACAGGGTGAGCGTGCCGGTCGAGGGCAGGGTCACCGCCGGGGAGCGGGCGCTGGTCACCCCGCCGTCGACGTCGTGGTCACCCGCCGCGGTGCCGGCCAACCGGCCGGTGACCAGGTCGTTGCTCCCGGCGTACGGGGTGAGCTGCTTGGCGCCGGAGGAGCTGGTCGCCTGGGCGGCACCCCGTTCCCACGCCCCGGTGGTGGCGGTGTCCGTCGCGTTCGGGTTGGTGGTCCAGCCGGTGGCGGTCTCGAAGGTGTCCGACCAGACCGTGGTGCCGCCACCGCCGCCGCAGTACTGGGACTGCTTGCCGATCGCCCGGTACGGGCAGTCGGCGTACTCGCCGAGCAGCAGCACCGCCTCCCTGTTGCGGGAGGTCTGCGCGGGGATCACCTCGTCCGGCGGGTAGAAGCCGCCACCGGTGGCCGAGCCCGGGTACATCTCGAAGGTGTACGCCCAGATGCCGTGGGTGGCCCACATCCAGTCGATGCTGGTGCCGTCGGCGATGTAGAGGTCGCTGGACTGCTCCGGGGTGTAGCCGTTGGTGTTCGCCATCTGCTGGCCGATGGTGGCGAAGGTGCTGTACTGGTCGGCGCTCATCCCGCCGGGGGTGTTCGCGGTGGTGTAGCCGAACGGCCAGAGCACCAGCTGCGAGTAGGTGTGGAAGTCGATGTTGGCCTTGATCTGCTGCACCCCGCCGACCACCCGGCTGTTGACGAAGTTGCGCAGGGCGCTGGTCTCCGGCGCGGAGAAGGCGGACGGGCCGCGGTAGGTCTCCGACGAGGTGCTGCCGGACGAGCCGCCGCAGCAGCCCCACTGGTATGACCAGTTCCGGTTCAGGTCGGTGCCGACGTAGCTGGAGCCGCTGTTGGGCTGCCGGTTCTTCCGCCAGGAGCGGTACGACCCGGTGGCGATGTCGTACTCGCTGCCGTCCGGGTTGACGGTGGGGACGATCCAGATCTCCCGGGAGTTCACGATGTTGGTGATCCGGGAGTCGGTGCCGTAGCTGTCGGTGAAGAGGTTGAGCAGGTAGATCGCCATCTCGACGGTCAGGTGCTCGCGGGCGTGCTGCTGGGCGTTGAAGAGGATCTCCGGCTCGTTCTCGTCGGTGCCGACGTTGTCGGAGATCTTCACCGCCATCAGGTCGCGACCCTCGTACGACGTACCGATGCTGCTCTTCTTCGCGATGGCCGGGTGGTCCGCGACCACCTGGTTCACCACGGCGGTCAGCTCGGCGTAGTCGTGGTAGTTGGAGTCGGCGGGTGGGAAGGCCAGGGTGCCGGCCTCGCCGGACGGGGCGGCCGCGGCGTCCCGCTCCAGCCGGAAGCCGAGCCGGGTGATGGCCGCCGCCTCGGCCCGGGTGGCCGAGACGTGCAGCACGCCGTGCTCGGAGTAGTCGATCGCCGCGCCGGTGCGGGCGACGGCGTTCCGGTCGGCGAGGGTACGTGGGCCGAGCACCCGGTAGCCGACGGCGGCCGGCTCGGGTTCGGCGGCCGGTCGTGCGGAGACCGGGCCGGTGGCGACGGTGACGAGGCCGAGCCCGACGGCGACGGCCAGCGCGAGCCGGCGCCGCAGGGGGGACGTGCGGAGGGCCATGGACAACCTCCTCGGGGTGCGGGAGATCCCGTTGTCCGCACACTTCACCAGGAGTCACATGGTCATATCAATATCCATCGCTGCTGTGAACCATCCCGGTCGGATCCTCATACCGGCAATGATTTTCCGCTGCTCAACCTCTGGCGAAACTTCCTTCCGAGCGGGACAGTGAACAGCAACGATGCCCTCATCTCGCGGAGTTGCCATGGTTGCCAGCACCCCCCTGCGCGCGGTCGCCCTCGCCGGAGTCGCCGCGCTGACCCTTCTCGACGCGACCGCCCCCGCCCACGCCGATCCGGTCACCGCCCTCGTTCACGACGAGCAGATCACCTGGCAGGACTGGACAAGCGACACCGACTGGGCGACCGGCGACACCGCCGGCACGGTGGTCGCCCCCGCCGGGCTCACCCTCGGCACGCCGGTCGGCACCACCGTCTACAAGGACCCGCACAGCAAGAGCAAGCGGAGCTGGGCGTACGGCACCTGGACGTCACCGGTGACCGAGGTCGGCTTCGACGCCACCGAGCTGGTCGCCTCCTGGAACGCCGACACCCCGGCCGGCACCTGGATCCAGGTCGAGCTCCAGGGCACCTACACCACCGGCACCCACACCCCCTGGTACGTGATGGGACGCTGGGCCTCCGGCGACGCCGACATCAAACGGACCACCGTCGACAAGCAGGGCGACAAGACCTCGAGCGTCTGGACCGACACCTTCGCCATCGACGACGCCGCCGCCGGGGTGCTGCTGCGGGCGTACCAGCTGCGGCTGACCCTCTACCGGGACCCGGCGGGCACCGCGTCGCCGGTGGTCCGCACGGTCGGCACGATGAGTTCGCACGTGCCCGACCGGTTCACCGTCACCCCGAGCGCCGGCGGCATCGCCTGGGGCACCGAGCTGGCCGTACCGCGCTACTCGCAGAACGTCCACGCCGGCCACTACCCCGAGTACGACGGGGGCGGCGAGGCCTGGTGCTCGCCCACCTCGACCGAGATGGTCATCGAGTACTGGGGCCGGAAGCCGTCCGCGGCGGACACCGCCTGGGTCGACCCGACGTACCCGGACCCCACGGTCAACCACGCCGCCCGGTCGACCTACGACCACCAGTACGACGGCGCCGGCAACTGGCCGTTCAACACCGCGTACGCGGCCACCTTCCCGGGCCTGGAGGGGCGGGTGACCCGGCTGCACTCGCTGGACGAGCTGGAGCACTTCATCGCCGCCGGCATCCCCGTGGTGACCAGCCAGTCCTTCCTGGCCAGCGAGCTGGACGGGGCGGGCTACGGCACCTCCGGGCACCTGATGGTGGTGGTCGGCTTCACCGCCGACGGCGACGTGATCGCCAACGACCCCGCCTCGTCCAGCAATGAGGCGGTCCGGAACGTCTACCAGCGGGAGCAGTTCGAGCAGATCTGGCTGCGGACCAAGCGCACCACCGCCAGCGGCGGCACCGGCAGCGGCTCCGGCGGCATCGCGTACCTGATCAAGCCGACCGACGTGCCCTGGCCGACGGTCCCCGGCTCCACCAACTGGTGAAGGCGGACGGGTCCGGCGCGGTCGACCGCGCCGGACCCGTCCTACCACTTAGCCCTGTCCGGGCGTGTACGAGAACACCTCGCCCGACGACTCCTCACGGCGCCGGCGGACCATCCGGACGATGATGACCACCCAGGCCACCGCGGCCAGCACGCCCGCCACGGTCATCCCCGTGACCACCAGCCAGGTGGAGCCACCCGTGGTGGAGAAGACGCCCTTGCGGGCGCCGGTGTCCCGGGCCGGGGCGGTGGCGCCCTCGGTCAGCCCGTCCGGAGCGTCGTAGAGGAGGACGTCGGTGCGCCGGGCACCGCCCTCCGTAGCCACGAAGTCACCATGCCATTCGCAGTTGCGGCGCGAGCACTCCTCGTCCACCGCGGTGAACGTGCCCGCCGTACCGCCGCCGCCCTTGGCCTGCCAGGTCGGCACCAGGTCGGTGCCGCCCAGCATCAGCCCGATGGCGGCGATCGCCGGGAGCCCGATCCAGACGAACACCTTCGTCTGCCAGCCACTGATCTTGTCCATGAAAGCCACGGCGGCAGACCCTAGCGGGCGCGGACCGATCCCGCTGCCCCGTTTTCGCCGCTGGTGGGTCCGATCCGGGCGGACGCGCGTCCCCGGGTCAGCTCTCCCGACGCTCGCCCTCGCCCGGCTGGTCGTCGCCGGCCAGCGCGGAGCGCAGCCGCTCCTTCTCGGCGCGCCGCCGCTCGGCGGCGGCGGCCATCTCCTCGGCCATCTCGTCGCGCCAGCCGCGCAGCAGGAAGAACGAGGCCGCCGCGGAGAACGCCAGCGCCAGTATCAGCTTGAGGAAGGGGTTCATGTCGATCGGCCAGAGGGCTGCCACGACCACGACGAACAGCCCGATCCGGCCCAGCGTGTACTTGACCGCCGCGCTCACGTTCCCACTCCGTTCTCCGCGCCCCGGGTGGCCCCGGGCGGGTGGTTCAGCCCGTCCGCCGGGCCAGCCAGTGCACGCCCTGGAACCAGAGCACCGCGTAGACCAGGGTGAACGCGAGCGCGCCCAGCCCACCGGTGAGCAGCGGCGCAAGGCCGCCGGCCAGCCCGGCGACCAGCAGCCCGCCGACCGCCGCGACCGCCGCGGCGACCAGCGCCGCGACCACCCGGGCGGCGCCGAACTCCCAGGCCCGGAAGTCGTCCCAGAACAGCCAGGCCGGCAGGATCACCGCGAGCCAGCCGTTGGTACGCCCGAAATCCCCGGCGCCGATCGACGCGAAGGCCAGGTCGAACAGCACCAGCGCCAGCATGCCGACGACCCAGCCGGCGAGGCCGATCCCGACCAGGTCGCCCAGGGTGAGGATGCGCCCCTCGGCGTCCCGGCGGGGAAACCCGCTCCGCTGCTCACTCATGACGCTACGAGGGTACGCGAGCCGGTGCCCCCGGCCCGCCACGGCCGGCTCAGGCCCAGACCTGCTGCGGCTCGGAGCGACGCTCGGCCAGCGACGGGGGCTTGTCGTACTCCCGGACCACGTTGTAGCGGGTGTCCCGCTCGACCGGCTGGAAGCCGGCGTCCCAGATCAGGTGCAGCAGGTCGTCCCGGTGCATCGTGTTCGGCGTGCCGTACGAGTCGGCGTCGTGGGTGATCTTGTATTCGACGACCGAACCGTCCAGGTCGTCCACGCCGAAGTTGAGCGACAGCTGGGCCACCGAGAGCCCGTGCATCACCCAGAAGTTCTTGAGGTGCGGGACGTTGTCGAAGAGCAGCCGGGAGACCGCGAAGGTCTTGAGCGACTCGGCCGGCGAGGCCATCGTGGTCCGGGCCTGGATCCGGTTACGGATCTTGCCGTCCGCCGAGTCGACGAAGTCGTGCTGGTAGCGCAACGGGATGAAGACCGCGAACCCGCCCGTCTCGTCCTGCAGCTCACGCAGCCGCAGCACGTGGTCGACCCGGTGCCGGGGCTCCTCGATGTGGCCGTACAGCATGGTCGACGGCGTCTTCATGCCCTTCGAGTGGGCCAGCCGATGGATCCGCGACCAGTCCTCCCAGTGGCACTCGTGGTCGACGATGTGCTGGCGGACCTCCCAGTCGAAGATCTCCGCACCGCCGCCGGTCAGCGACTCCAGGCCGGCGTCCATCAGCTCGTCGAGGATCTCGTCGGCGGAGAGGCCGCTGATCTTCTCGAACCACTGCACCTCGGTCGCGGTGAAGCACTTGAGCTTGACGTTCGGCAGCGCCGCCTTCAGCTCGCGCAGCACCTTGGGGTAGTAGCGCCAGGGCAGCGTCGGGTGCAGGCCGTTGACGATGTGCAGCTCCGTGAGCTGCTCGTCCTCCATCTCCTTGGCCTTGCGGACCGCCTCGTCGATGCGCATCGTGTAGGCGTCCTTCTCCCCCGGCTTGCGCTGGAAGGAGCAGTACGCGCACGACGCGGAGCAGACGTTGGTGAGGTTGAGGTGCCGGTTGACGTTGAACATCACCCGGTCGCCGTTCATCTCGGTGCGCTTGTGGTGGGCGAGCCGCCCCAGCCAGGCCAGGTCGTCGCTGTCGTAGAGGGCGATGCCGTCCTCGCGGCTCAGCCGCTCCCCGGCGTACACCTTCGCTTCGAGCTCACGCTTGAGTCCGGCGTCCATCGAAAGCCACGTCCCTTCCACCTGCGGTCCCGGTCGAGCCTACGTCGGCCCACCGACCGGCCGGCAGGACGGGCACCGGCAGCGACGTACTTCACCGGACTCTCAGCCTGACGTAACCCGGCGACGCATCGACATCGTTGCCCCGGTGCGGTAGACAGAGTGGGGCGCGACACACACTGGTAGCGTCCCGGTTCGCCGCGGCAACCTAGCGCGGCACGGCACGCCGAGCGGGGAGCGTAATGGTCGACAGTGGGCGCGGGCCACGGCAGCGACGACGCGGGACCCCGGTGATCTCGCCGGTGCTGCGCCCGACGCTCTGGTCGGCCCTGCTCGGCGCCGTCGCGGCGATGGCGCTGGCCACCCCGTCGTACGCCGATCCGGCGCTGCCCGGCGTCGTACCCGACACCGGCGCCCGCCCGGTCGCCACCGGCGACCTGCGACTGCCCGGCTATCCCACCACGACGCTGCCCGGCGGCGCCGCCACCCTGCCGACCACCGGCGTGGCCGCCAACCCACTGCTGGCCCGGATCGACGCCCTGCAGGAGGAGAACCGGCAGCTCGGCGACCACATGCTCGACCTGCGCCAGCAGCGCGACGACGCCCGCGCGCAGCTGACCCTGGCCGAGCGTGACCTGGCGACAGCCCGGGACGCGCTGGCGAATGCCCAGCAGCGCGCCGACGACGTCGCCGCCGACGCGTTCAAGGCCGCCGCCGCACTGCCGCCCGGCGAGCTCGCCCGGGACCTGCAGGGGCTGAGCGACCTGAAGCGGCTCTCCCGGGGCGAGCAGGCCGAGGGCGCGACCACCGCCGCAGACGGGGAGCTGTCCCGGGCCCGGGCGGCCGAGCAGTGGGCCGCCCAGGCGCTGACCGCCACCCAGGACCGGGTCCGCCGGGCCGAGGGGGAGCTCACCACCGCCCAGACCCGGCTGCGGCAGAGCGACGCCGAGCTGGTCAAGCTCCGCGCCGAGAACCAGGCCCAGCTGATCCAGTTCGAGCGCCAGCGGGAGGCCGCCGAGCAGAAGCTGGGCGCGGCGTACGTCGAGGGGCAGAGCACCACCGGGCTGATCGCCAGCCCGCAGGCCCTGGCCGCCGTCCGCTACGCGCTGGCGCAGCTCGGCGACCCGTACCTCTGGTCGGCCGAGGGGCCGGACCGCTTCGACTGCTCCGGCCTGATGTGGGCCGCATACCGGTCGGCCGGCTACTACGATCTGCCCCGGGTCTCCCGGGACCAGTACTACGCCACTCGCGGCCGGACGGTGGACCGCAGCGCGCTGCTCCCCGGCGACCTGCTCTTCTTCGCCTCCGGCGGCAGCTGGACGGCGATCCACCACGTCGGGATGTACCTCGGCGGCGGCAAGATGGTCCAGGCGCCGAGCACCGGCGACGTGGTCAAGATCTCGACGGTCCGGTGGTCCGCGCTCTACGCCGCCACCCGGGTCGTCGGGGCGGTGCCCGGCCCGGTCACCTCGATCCCGCCGGCGCCGCTGCCGACCACGCCGTCGCCGCGGCCCGGCGGGACGTCCAGCCAGACGCCCACCCGGCCCCCGTCGACGCCGCCGAGCACGCCGCCGACCTCCCCGCCCTCGACGCCGCCGAGCACCCCGCCGTCGACGCCGCCGACCACCCCGCCCTCGACGCCGCCGAGCACCCCGCCGTCGCCCACCACTCCGCCGCCGTCGGAGAGCCCCGCCCCGGTGCCGAGCACGTCGGAGTCCACCTCGCCCACGCCGGAGACCAGCACCGTCGCGCCGACCACGGCCGAGAGCAGCACGGCACCGGAGAGCAGCACCTCCGCCTCGACCTCGACCTCGGCGAGCACCGGGAGCTGACCCGCGGCAGCCGGGCCGCCCCACCTCCGGTATGCCCTCCGACTGTGCCGAAGGGTCGGAATGTGGCACCGTGACAGGCAGGCACACCCGGCCCGGAGTCACGGGCGCGGGTGCGGGCGCGGCGCGGAGGGCGAGCATGGGCGATCACCAGGTTCCGGCGGAGACCGTCGACCGCGGATCCGTGCCCGATCCCGCCGGCCGGGAAGCCGCCTCCGGTCCGTCCGCTGTCGACGGCCCCCGGCAGGTCGGGGCGGGTGCCGCCGCGCCGGCGCGGGCCCGGGCCAGCGTCGCCACCGTCACCGCACCGCCCGAGGGCGGCGACCTGCCGGCGGCCCCGGCCACCAGCACCACCTACCGCGCCGGTGCGCCCGCCGCCACCCCGACCGGCTCCCCCGCCGGTCCGGACGAGGCCGCCCCCGCCGTCGGGCCGACCGGCCGCCGTCCCACCGACCTCGTTCCGGGGCAGGCCGGCCGCCACCCGTCCGACTCCGCTCCCGCCCCGGCCGCCCCGGCGGTGCCGGAGCAGCGGGGTGGCACGCCGGGCGGACCCGCCCGGGCCAGCGCTGTCGTGCCCGGGCTCAGCCGGATCTCCGCCGAGGAGGCCGGCGCCGGAGCTGCCGCCGGCGCGGTCGGCCGGGCCGATGGCGGCGCCGCCACGGTCTACCGGTCGACCCCGGTCAATCCGGAGCCGCCCGAGCCGGCCCAGCCACCGGAGCCGGCGCAGCCGCCCACCCCACCGACGCCCGAGCCGGAACCGGCCCCGGAGCCCGCGCCGAGCCCGGTCCCGCCGGCGCCGACACCAGAGCCGCCGGCACCCGGGCCATTCCCCGCGCCGGTGCCGCCGCTGCCGGGTCCGCCGCCCGGGCCGCGTCCCACCCCGCCGGGGCCGGTGCCGCCCGTGCCCGGCCCGCCCGTGCCGCCGCCCGGTCCGCCGCTGCCCGGGCCACCGCCGCCGCCCGGCCCGATGCCGGCGCCGCCGTTCCCGCCCCCGCCGGCCATGCCGGGCGCGACCGGCGCAGCCCCGGTCTCCGCGCCGCCGGCCGGCCGGTCCCCGGTCATCGCGTCCGCGCGTGCCACGGCGCCCGTCTCGGCGCCGCCGTACCGGGCCGCCGCGTCCGTCTCCGCGCCGCCGGCTTCCACGGCTCCCGCCTCCGCGCCGCCGGTCAGCTCGGGGCCGCTGTACCGCGCCGCCGCTGCGCCGCCGGCCGCGTCGACGCCGCCGGTGGTGCCGGCGCCGGCCACGCCGAGCTGGCCGGCATCCGACCTGACCGACCACCGGAGCGCGCCCTCCCGAGGTACGCCCGGCGGCGGGCACCCGGCCGGCGAGAGCGCGGGCGGGTCGTACCGGGGCGGGACCGTTGGCGGGCCGTACCGGGGCGGGAGCGCGGGCGGGTCGGGCACCCCGTACCGGGGCGGGCCGGACCTGGCCAGCACCGCCTACGGCGGCACCGACGGGCCGGGCTTCTCGACGGTCTCCTTCCCGGCCGGCAACCCACTGGACAACTCCGGCTCGCTGACCGGGCACATCCTCGCCCAGGGCTGGGCCGACACGCCCACCCCGCGGTCCAACACAGCCAAGGTGGTGATCGTGCTGGCCGCCTCCCTGGGGCTGCTGGTGACGATCAGCGTGCTGCTCGTCCTGCTCGCCAACGACGCGCTGGACGGTCTGGTGGGCAACGTCCTGAGCAAGTGAGCCCCGGGACGGGAGCGATGGTGAGCCCGCCCACTACCCGCTCGCGCTCGGCCGTCGGTGTCGCCGGGCCGCCGTACACTTGTCCCGATCACTGACCTGGCGCGCACGGTGCGCGCCCATGGGCGATCTTGCGGGCGATTCGGCGGAGTGCACAGCCGCGGCGGGCCATCGCGAAGATGCGCCCCGCTCGAAAGGCATTTCTTGACCACCTCCGCTGACCCCGGCACCATTCCGTCCGCCCTCGACCTCCCGACCGGGGACGCCCCCGTCGCCGAGATCAACTTCGCCGACCTGGGGCTGCCCCAGCCGCTGGTCGCCACGCTCGCCCGGCAGGGCATCACCACCCCGTTCGAGATCCAGCGGGCCACCCTCCCGGACGCCCTCGCCGGCCGGGACGTGCTCGGCCGGGGCCAGACCGGCTCCGGCAAGACCCTCGCCTTCGGCCTGCCGATCATCGCCCGGCTCGCCGACCGCAACCGGGCCCGGCCGCTGCACCCGCGGGCCCTGGTCCTGGTCCCCACCCGGGAACTGGCCATGCAGGTCAACGACGCGCTGATGCCGCTCGGCAAGGCGGTCGGGATCTTCCTCAAGACCACCGTCGGCGGCGTCCCGTACGACCGGCAGATCGACGCGCTGCGCCGCGGCGTGGAGATCATCGTGGCCACCCCGGGGCGGCTCGGCGACCTGATCTCCCGTGGCGTCTGCAACCTGGACGACGTCGAGGTGACCGTGCTCGACGAGGCCGACCAGATGGCCGACATGGGCTTCCTGCCCGAGGTGACCGAGCTGCTGGCGAAGACGCCGGCCGGCTCGCAGCGGCTGCTCTTCTCGGCCACCCTGGACGGTGACGTGGACGCGCTGGTCAGGCGGTTCATGACCGACCCGGTCACCCACTCCACCGCGCCCTCCACCGCCTCGGTGTCCACCATGGACCACCACATGCTGCTGATCCCGCCGCACGACAAGTTCTCCGTGACGGCGTCGATCGCGGCCCGGGACGGCCGGACGATGGTGTTCGCCCGTACCCAGCTCGGCGTCGACCGGCTGGTCGAGCAGCTGGCCGCGGTGGGCGTACGGGCCGGCGGGCTGCACGGCGGCAAGACCCAGCGGATGCGGACCAAGACCCTGGCCGAGTTCCGTGAAGGCCGGGTGAACGTCCTGGTCGCCACCGACGTGGCCGCCCGGGGCATCCACGTCGACGGGGTCTCGCTGGTACTGCACGTTGACCCGCCGAAGGAACCGAAGGACTACCTGCACCGCGCGGGCCGTACCGCCCGGGCCGGCGAGTCCGGCGCGGTGGCCACCCTGGTCCTGCCCAAGCAGCGCCGCACCACCCTGGCCATGCTGGAGAAGGCGGGCGTCGAGCCGGAGGAGTCCCGCGTGCGGGCCGGCGACCCGACGCTGGCCGAGCTGACCGGCGCCCGCGAGCCGAGCGGGGTCCCGGTGCGTGAGGAGCCCGAGCCGCGCCGGCACGGCGACCGGCCCGGCGGCCCGCGCCGCTTCGGCGACCGCGGGGACCGGCGGTTCGGCGACCGGCCGAGCGGCGAGCGCCGCTTCGGCGACCGCGACGGCCGGGGCGAGCGCCGGTTCGGCGACCGGCCGACCGGTGAGCGCCGGTTCGGCGACCGGCCGCAGGGCGAGCGCTTCGGCGACCGGCGGTTCGACGGCCGCACCGAGCGCCCGGCCGGTGACCGTTCCTTCGGCGACCGCGCGCAGGGCGAGCGCCGCTACGACGGCCGGGGCGAGCGCTTCGGCGACCGCGCTGAGCGCGGCGGCGACGGCCGGGGCGAGCGCCGGTTCGAGGGCCGCGGCGAGCGTCCGGCCGGCGACCGCTCCTTCGGTGACCGCGGCGACCGCTCAATCGGTGACCGCGGCCAGCGGAGCTTCGGCGACCGCACCGACCGGCCGGCCGGCGAGCGCCGGTTCGGCGACCGGGACACCCGGGGCGAGCAGCGCTTCGGCGACCGCCCGCAGGGTGAGCGTCGCTTCGGCGGCGAGCAGCGCGGCGGCGACCGTCAGGGCGGGTTCCGTCCCGAGGGGCGGGGCCGGGACGACCAGCCGCGCGACGACCGGCGCGGCTTCGGCGGCCGGCCGCCGGCGCGTACCCACTGATCCTGCCGACCACCCGGAACGCCGTCGCGGAGCCCACGCTCCGCGGCGGCGTTTCCGCATGCGCTGCCGGCGCCGGCCGGCTCGCGTAACGTCCGACCCATGCCGAGGTCACTCTTCTGGAGCCGGACGGACACGGCCGGCACCGAGCACGCCGTCCTCGACGACGGCACCGGGTTCGCCGCTCGCGGCACCCAGCTCGCCGTGGACCCGATCGCATACACCTGCCGCTACCGGTTGGCCGCCGGGCCGGACGGGGCCACCACGTCACTGGAGGTGGAGGCCGAGGGGGCGGGCTGGTCGCGCCGCGTACGCCTGGAGCGCGGCGCGGGCGGGTGGCGGGTGACCGCCGGCGAGCAGGGCGACCTGGACGCGGCGCTGCGGGCCGCCGGGCACCCGCCGGCCGGCCTGCCGGGCGCCGACGACCCGGACCGGCTGCACGACGCCCTCGACGTGGACCTGGGCGGCTCCCCGCTCTTCAACAGCCTGCCGGTGCGCCGGCTCGGGCTGGCCGGCGCGCCGCCGGACCTCCCGCGCACGATCACCGTGGCCTGGGTGCTGGTGCCGAGCCTGGAGGTCGTACCCGCCGAGCAGGTCTACACGGCCCTCGGGCCGAACCGGGTCCGGTTCGCCAGCGACACCTTCCGCGCCGACCTGGAGCTGGACGGCAACGGCCTGGTGCTGCGCTACCCGGGCGTGGCCGAGCGGGTCGATGCCCGCTGAGCCCCGGCCGGCGTCGCCGGGCGGAGGCGGGAGGCGGCGTCGGCACGGTGATTCGTTCGCGTCATCAGGTCTGTAGCGCGGTGACCACCTCGGCGCCGGGGGCCGGCGGTCAGGCCGGCCAGGCGCCGGTGGCGAGGAAGCGCTCGACGGTGGCCAGGTGCGGGGCGAGGTCGAAGCCCTGCCCGGCAACCCATTCGTCGGCGTAGTAGGTGTCGGCGTACCGGTCGCCGGCGTCGCAGATCAGGGTGACCACCGAGCCGGTCCGCCCCTCGGCGAGCATCTCGGCGATCAGCCCGAAGGCGCCCCAGAGGTTGGTGCCGGTGGAGCCGCCCACCCGGCGGCCGAGCACGGCCGAGCCGGCCCGCATGGCGGCCAGCGAGGCGGCGTCCGGGACGGCCGTCATCCGGTCCACCACCGAGGGGAGGAAGGACGCCTCGACGGTGGGCCGGCCGATGCCCTCGATCCGGGAGCCCCGGCCGGTGCGCACCGACCAGTCGGCGGCCAGCCAGGCCAGATAGAACGCCGAGTTCTCCGGGTCGACCACGCAGAGCTTGGTGGCCAGCCGCCGGTAGCGGGCGTACCGGCCGATGGTGGCGCTGGTGCCGCCGGTGCCGGCGCCCACCACGATCCAGGCGGGGATCGGGTGCCGCTCCAGGGAGAGCTGGGCGTAGATCGACTCGGCGATGTTGTTGTTGCCCCGCCAGTCGGTGGCCCGCTCGGCGTAGGTGAACTGGTCCATGAAGTGCCCGCCGGTGTCCTCGGCGAGCCAACGCGCCTCGATCACCACCTTGGCCGGGTCCTCCACCAGGTGGCAGCGCCCGCCGTGGAACTCGATCTGGCTGATCTTCTCCGGCGAGGTGGAGGCGGGCATCACCGCGATGAACGGCAGCCCGAGCATCCGGGCGAAGTACGCCTCGGACACCGCGGTCGAGCCGGAGGACGCCTCGATCACCGTGGTGGCCGGCCCGATCCAGCCGTTGCAGAGCCCGTAGAGGAAGAGCGAGCGGGCCAGCCGGTGCTTCAGCGAGCCGGTGGGGTGCACCGACTCGTCCTTGAGGTAGAGGTCGATCCCCCACTGACGGGGCAGCGGGAAGGGCAGCAGGTGGGTGTCGGCGGACCGGTTGGCGTCGGCCTCCACCGTGGCGATCGCCTCGGTCACCCACGCCCGGCTGGCCTCGTCGCACCGGTCCAGATGAGTCACGCCGGCAAGGTTACAAGCGAGCTCAGCTCGGCTCCGGCCCGACCCGGCGACGCTGCCGGCGCTGTCCGGCCCGACCGGCGGCGCGGACCACCGGGGTCAGCCCGAGCGCCAGCCGGGGCAGCGTGTCGAGGAGCCGAACCTGGGCGCCACGCCAGCGCGGCAGGCTGACCACCGGGCGCGGGTGGCGGGCCAGCCGGGCGGCCCGGGCCGCGACCCGCTGCGGCGTCAGCATCGTCCCGGTGAAGGAGGCCAGCGCGCCCGGGTCGTCCAGCCGGTCGTGCAGCATCGGCGTCCAGATCCCGTCCGGGCAGAGGCAGGACACGTGTACGTCCCGGAGCCCGGCCATCCGCAGGTCGGCCAGGGTGCCGAGGCTGAACGCCAGCAGCGCGTGCTTGCTGGCCGCGTAGACGGTCTCGCCGGGCGCGGCGACCAGGCCGGCGAGGGAGACGACGTTGAGCACGTGCCCGCGCCCCTGGGCGCGCATCACGTCGAGGGCGGCGAGGGTGCCGGTCATCGCGCCCAGCGCGTTCACCTCGACCACCCGCCGCCGGGTGGCCGCGTCGTGCCCCCAGGACGGGCCGGTGACCAGGATGCCGGCGTTGTTGACCCAGAGGCCGAGCCCGCCCCGGCCGGCCGCCTCCGCGGCGACCTCGGCGCAGACCGCCTCGTCCCGCACGTCCAGCGGCCGGGACCAGCCACCCAGCGGCGCGGCGGCCGCGCCGACCGCGTCGGCGTCCAGGTCGGTGAGGAGTACGGCCCAGCCGTCGGCGTGCAGCGCGGCAGCGATCGCCCGGCCGAGGCCGCCGGCCGCCCCGGTCACCACGGCCGCTCCGGGCGCCGGTGTCGTCATCGGCGCAAGGTATCGCCAGGGGACGGGCCAGCGCCAGGGCCGACAGGTCAGGACTTGGCCGGTTCCAGCGGCTGGGGCCGGTTCTCCCATTTGGTCGACAGCGCGATCCCGGTCCGGGTGGAGGCGACGCCGGGGGTGCGGTTGAGCCGCACGATCAGCTGCTCCAGCTCGGCGATGGTGCCGACCCGCGCCTTCAGCAGGAACGACTCGACGCCGGCCATGAAGTAGCAGGATTCGATCTCGGGCATCCGGCGGAACGCCTCGAGCACGTCGTCGGTGTCGCCGCCGGAGTCCTCGACGATGCCGATCAGCGCGGTCACGCCGAGCCCGATCGCCTCCGGCTCCACCTCGGCCCGGTACGCCCGGATGACGCCGCTGGACTCCAGCTTGCCGACCCGCTCGTGCACGGCCGGCGCGGAGAGGCCGACCTGCCGGGCCAGTTCGGCGTACGACAGGCGGGCGTTGCCGCGCAGCAGTTCGACGAGGCTCAGGTCGATGGCGTCCACGGAGTGTGACCTTAGCTGGCGGGGCGTAACGTCCGGCGGCCGGCATCCGTTGAACATGCAGTGCGTCATCGTTCGCATACTGATGGTCAAGGGGGATCTCCACCGGTACCATTTACTAACTTCTCACTCAGTGCGTTTTTCGCGTTTGGCGGACAGGCCAGGTCGCTGGTGCTGTAATTGCCATACGTCCCTCATGACGGCTCTGGGCTCGCACCGGCCGGGGGCAGTGTGTTCAGCCGGGGGCTTCGTCGACGCGAGGAGGGGGCTGTGGACACTGGAGATCGCCTGCTGACACCGGGTGAGGTCGCCGCGCTGTTTCGGGTAGACCCGAAGACTGTGACGCGTTGGGCGGCGGCCGGCCGGATAGGCAGCATCCGGACTCCAGGCGGGCATCGCCGGTTTCGGGAATCCGAGGTGCGGGCCCTGCTGGAAGGGGAGGGCATGCTGGACGAGGCGGAAGAGATGGGCAAGCCGCGCAACGTCGGCCCCGCCGCCTCGACCGGGCCGGGTCCGGCCAATGCCGGGATGTACTGAATGGTGCGAGATGGGAGCGCGGACCGGCCGCAGGGTCCGGTCCGCTTCCGTCTGAGCTGAGAGGCGCCGCGCTGCGGCTCCGGCTCAGGAGCGGTCGGCGCCGAGCTGCCCCGACCAGCGCCGGAACAACGTGTGCGGCACGCCGAGGGCGTCGAGCACCTTGCCGGCCACGAAGTCGACCAGCTGCTGCGCGGTGGCGGACGCCCCCGCGCCGTAGAAGCCGGGACTGGCCGGCAACACCACCGCGCCGGCGTCGTGCAGCGCGATCAGGTGTTCCAGGTGGCTACGGGTCACCGGCGTCTCCCGGGGCACCAGCACCACCGGGCGGCGCTCCTTGAGGTTGACCTCGGCGGCCCGCTGCAACAGATCCTTGGAGAGGCCGATCGCGATGCCGGCGCAGGCCGCCGTGCTGGCCGGCACCACCGCCATCCCGCGTACCCGGTAGGAGCCGCTGCTCGGTCCGGCCGCGAGGTCGCCGGCCGGCCAGTGCCGCAGGTCCGCGTCGTCGAGGTCCCGGCCCAGCCAGGCGGCCAGGTCCTCGGCCCAGTGGCCGTCCCGGAACGGACGCCCGGTCTCGTCGAGGACGGTCAGCCGGGCGGCCCGGGAGACGATCAGGTCCACCGGCTCGCCGGCGTCGAGCAGCCCCCGGACGACGGCCGCCGCGTACGGCGTGCCGGACGCGCCGGAGACCCCGACCACCCATGGTTCGCGCATGGCGCCCAGCCTGCCTGGTCGGCGTGGCGCCCCGGCGACCACCCCCCGTGTCACCGTTGACACCCCTTGTCCATGCGGACGGCGGGATCGCCACCGACCTGACATGCTGCCGTCGGCGATCCGCGCCGCGCGGGAGGGATCGAACATGGCCGACGGGATCCTCTGGTCGCTGCGGGCCGCCTGTCCCATTCCCCCCCGACTGTCGCCGTACGCCGATTCGGTGCAGGAGTGGCTGCTGGACCGGCTCCCCCGGCTCGGCCTGCCGCTGGACGCCGACGCCCTGGACCGGCTGGACCGGGCCGGCTTCGCCCGGTACGCCGGCCGGCTCTACCCGGACGCCGCCGAGCCGGACCTGCGGACCCTGGCCGCCCTCTTCACCTGGTTCTTCCTGGTCGACGACGCCTGCGACGGTCCCGACCGGCTGGCCCCGGAGCAGATCCGCGCGCTGCGGGCCGGGGCGCTGAGCCTGCTGCACGAGGGGCCCCGGCGCCGGCACCCCGGTTTCAGCGGTCCGCTGCGCCGGCTGCTGGTCGAGGGGTGGCGGCTGCCCCGGCGCCGGATGCCGGCCCGCTGGCGGCTGCGCTTCGCCGACGCGGTCGGCCACCACCTCGACGGGACGTGGCGGGAAGCGGTCGCCAAGGAGGCAGGTCGGGCGCCCGGGGTGGCGGAGTACGTCGAGCTGCGCCGGGCCACCTCGGCGGCGTACGTGTCGTACCCGTTGATCGAATTCGCGACCGGCCGGCCGTTGCCCGACCCGGTCTACCACCACCCGCTGCTGCGCCGGCTCGGCGAGCTCGGCAACGACCTGCTCTCCTGGTACAACGACGTCGCCTCGGTGGAGCGGGACCGGGCCACCTCGGGCGGGCACAACCTGGTGCTGGCGCTGGCCGCCGAGCGGGGCGTGCCGCTGGAGACGGCGGTGCAGCTGGTCGCCGACCGCTGGCGGGACTCGATGGCGCACTTCGTCGCGCTGCGCGCGGCGGTGCCGTCGTTCGGTCCGGCGCTGGACGAGTCGGTCGCCACCCACCTCGACGGGGTCGCGAACGCGGTCCGCGGCACCGTCGACTGGACCCTGGAGAGCGCCCGCTACCCCCTCCCCGCCTACCCCCTCCCCGCCCACCCCTGACCCCCGCGCCGCGCCCGCCCGGGCGGGCGCGGCGTGGGGTCAGGGGCGCAGGTGAAGGCGGATCACCAGGTCGAGCAGGGCGAAGACGAAGAGCGCGATGCCGACGAAGCCGTTCGCGGTGAAGAACGCCCGGTTGACCTTGCTCAAATCGGTCGGGCTGACCACCAGGTGCTGGTAGCCGAACGCGACCGCGGTGAACGCCAGCCCGATCCACCAGAGCCAGCCGAAGCCGACCAGCGCACCGAACCAGATGAAGAGCGCGAAGGTCACCACGTGCGCGACGGTCGAGGCGTGCAGCGCGAACCGCAGGCCGTAGCGCGCGGGGACGCTGTGCACGCCGATCTCCCGGTCCACGTCGGCGTCCTGGCAGGCGTAGATCAGGTCGAAGCCGCCGATCCAGAGGCCGACCGCGGCACCGAGCAGCCAGGCCGGCCAGGAGCCGTCCAGGGTGCCGGTGACCGCGAGCCAGGCGCCGACCGGGCCGACCGCCTGGGCGATCGCCAGGATGGCGTGCGGCCAGTTGGTGAACCGCTTGCCGTACGGGTAGACGACCAGCGGGATCACCGCGAGCGGGGCGAGCACCAGGCAGAGCGGGTTGAGCAGGGCGGCGGCGGCCAGGAAGACCACCAGCGCGACCGCCGCGCCGGTCCAGGCCGTCCGGACGCTCACCGCCCCGGTGACCAGCTCCCGGTTCGCGGTACGCGGGTTCCGGGCGTCGATCCGCCGGTCGAGGATCCGGTTCGCGGCCATCGCGAACGTCCGCGCCCCGACCATCGCGACGGTGATCAGCAGCAGGTCCAGCCAGCGCACCCGGCCGCCGTCGACCCGCATCGCGGTCAGCGCCGACAGGTACGCGAAGGGCAGCGCGAAGACCGAGTGCTCGATCGCGACCAACTTGAGGAAGGACGTGACGCGGCCGGGCCGCTCCAGCACAGCCGTCATCAGATTCCGTACTCCTTCCAGCGCTTGTCGACCAGCGAGACCACCTCGGGCGACATCGACATCTCCTCCGGCCAGCCCCGGGTGTAGCCCTCGGTCGGCAGCTTGCGGGTGGCGTCGACGCCCACCTTGCCGCCCCAGAACTGCTGGTACGACGAGTGGTCCAGGTGGTCCACCGGCCCCTCGGTGAGCAGCAGGTCCCGGGCGTAGTCGACGTTGCCGAAGGCGCGGAAGGCGACCTCGTTGTAGTCGTGCACGTCGCAGTCCTCGTCGACGATCACGATCAGCTTGGTCAGCGACATCAGGTGCGCGCCCCAGATCGCGTTCATCACCTTCTGCGCGTGCTTCGGGTAGCGCTTGCGGATCGACACGATCGCGCAGTTGTGGAAAACCCCGGCGGCCGGCAGGTCGTAGTCGACGATGTCCGGGATCAGCAGCTTGAGCAGCGGCTGGAAGATCCGCTCGGTGGCCTTGCCGAGGCCGTGGTCCTCCTGCGGCGGCTTGGAGGTGACGATCGAGTGGTAGACCGGGTCGCGCTGCATGGTCATCGCCTCGATGTGCAGCACCGGGAACGGCTCGACCGGGGTGTAGAAGCCGGTGTGGTCGCCGAACGGCCCCTCGGGCAGCCGCTCGCCGGGCTCCAGGTAGCCCTCCAGCACCACCTGGGCGTGCGCCGGCACCTGGAGCGGCACGGTCAGGCAGTCGACCATCTCCACCCGCTCGCCGCGGAGGAAACCGGCGAACAGGTACTCGTCGATGTCACCGGGGAGCGGCGCGGAGGCGGCGTACGAGACCACCGGGTCGCAGCCGATCGCCACCGCGACCGGCAGCCGCTCACCGCGCCGCTCGGCCACCGCGTGGTGGGCGGTGGAGTCCTTGTGGATCTGCCAGTGCATGCCGAGGGTGTTGCGGCTGTGCTGCTGCAGCCGGTAGAGGCCGAGGTTGCGCTTGCCGGTCTCCGGGTGCTTGGTGTGGGTCAGCCCGTAGTTGTGGAAGATCCCGCCGTCGCCGGGCCAGACCTGCAGGCCGGGCAGCCGGCCCAGGTCGACGTCGTCGCCCCGGTAGACCACCTGTTGGCAGGGCGCGGTCTTCACCTTGCGCGGCGGCACCGACTTGAGCTGCATGACCTTGCCGAGGCCCTCGCGGATGCCGGACCAGCCGACCGGCAGCTCCGGCTTGATCAACGCGCCGATCCGCGCGCCGATCTCGTCCAGCGATTCGACGCCCAGCGCCATCGCCATCCGCTTCTCGGTGCCGAAGAGGTTGATCGCCATCGGCATCTCGCCCCGGGTGGGGCGCTCGAAGAGCAGCGCCGGCCCGCCGGCGCGGACGGTCCGGGTGACCACCTCGCTGATCTCCAGGGTGGGGTCGACCGGGACGTCGATCCGGCGCAACTCCCCCGCGCGTTCCAGCGCCGCGAGGAAGTCCTTGAGATCGGTGTACGGGAAGCCACGAGCCGCCATGGCTGCCAGTCTCCCGCACCGCTCACCGGGTCGACCAAGCCGGGTGGTGTGACCCCCGCGATCCCGGTTGCCCGCCGCGCGGGCATGGCCGGAACGCGGCCGGGTAGTCGGGCCCGACGGATGGAGGGGGCGGTGATGGGCGAGGGACGGATTCCGGAGGGGTTCACCGAGCAGCGGACCCGGGTCGGCGACGTCACGATCAACTATGTCCGGGGCGGCCGGGGGCCGGCCCTGGTGCTGCTGCACGGCTATCCGCAGTGCTGGCACATGTGGCGGCACCTGCTGCCCGAGCTGGGACGGTCGTTCGAGGTCGTGGCGCCCGACCTGCGCGGCTTCGGCGACAGCGACGCCCCGGCCGCCGGGTATGACAAGAAGAACCTCGCCACCGACCTGCACGGCCTGCTGAGCGGGCTGGGCCTGGACCGGGACATCCGGCTGGTCGGCCACGACGTGGGCACCATGGTCGCCTACTCCTACGCCGCCGCCCATCCCGACCGGGTCTCGCGGCTGGTGCTCAGCGAGGCGCCGATCCCCGACGAGAGCATCTACGCCCTCCCCGCGCTGACGGCGGCCGGCCCGGCGGTGTGGAACTTCGGCTTCTTCAACCTCATGAACGGTCTGCCGGAACAGCTCGTCGCCGGCCGGGAGACGCTCTGGGTGGACCGGTTCACCGACTCGATCATGGTCAACAAGGGCAGCATCGGCCTGGACGACATCGAGGAGTACGCCCAGCACCTGCGCGACCCGGCCCACCTGCGCGCGAGCTTCGACTACTTCCGCGCGTTCGGACAGGACATCGCGGACAACGCGGCGTACCGGGCGACCCGGCTGCCGATGCCGGTGCTCGCGATCGGCGCCCGGGCCAGCCTCGGCGGCCAGGTGGCCGACCAGGTCCGCCGGTACGCCGACGAGGTCACCGGCGAGGTGGTCGAGGAGTGCGGCCACTGGCTCTTCGAGGAGCGGCCGGCCGAACTGCTCGCCCTGCTGCTGCCCTTCCTGCGTGGTTGACGGCCGCGATCAGGCGGCCGGCCGCCAGGCGTACGCGGCCAGGGGCGGGTCGAGTGGGGCGTCGATGAGGCGGTTGGCGAAGGTGGAGATCGTGTACGTCCCGACGCCGAGCACCACGTCCAGGGCGTGCCGGGGCCGGAAGCCCGCGTCGAGGAAGGCGCGCAGCTCGTCGTCCGGGACGGCGCCCCGGTGGTCGAGCACGGCCAGGGTGAACCGGCGCAGCGCCTCCAGCCGCGGGTCGGGCAGCTCGGTGCCGGCTCGCAGCGCGGCGACCAGCTCCGGGGCGGCGTCGGCACTGGTCAGCGTGGCGGTGTGCATGGCCACGCAGACGTGGCACTCGTTGCGGGTGGCCACGGTCAACACGACCACCTCCCGCGCGACCGGATCGAGGTCGGTGGACTCGAAGGTGGCGCTGGCGGTGAGGAAGCCCTTGAGCAGCTCGGGGGACTCCGCCATCAGGGCGACGGCGGTGGGCAGGTGGCCGAGCCGGCGGTGCACCCCGGCCATGGTGGGCCGGGCGGCGGCGGGTGCGGTGTCAGGGGTGTGGGCGGTGAAGACCGGTCGGGACATGGCGAGCCCTCTCGCGTACGATGGACAACGTGGTTGACCAAATAGTAAACGGAGTTGTCGAACGTGGCAACGCCTGATCCGGGGCGTCCCGGCTTCGCGCTCCCCCTGCTGCTGCTCGCCGGCTTCCGTACGCTCATCGACGACCTGCACGCGGAGCTCGCGCGGCAGGGGCATCCCGAGCTGCGGCCGGTGCACGGCTTCGTCCTCCAGGCCGTCGGGACGGAGGGCACCACCGCGTCCGAGCTGGGCCAGCGCCTCGGCGTCTCCAAGCAGGCCGCCGGCAAGACGGTGGACCGGCTGGTCGCCCTCGGCTACCTGGAACGCGCCGACGACCCCGCCGACGCCCGCCGCAAGCTGGTCCGGCTGACGGACAAGGGCCTGGACGGCCTGCGCCGCTCGGCGGTCGTCTTCGACCGGCTCCGCGAGCGCTGGACGGCCATTCTCGGCGAGGAGCGGGTCGCCGCGATGGAGGACGACCTGCACCGCGTCGCCCAGCCGAACTTCTTCCGCCTCGACGTCCCCGGCTGGTTCGGCGGCTGAGCCGGCCAGCCCATGATCGTCTAAACGTCAGCGCCCCGACACGCCGCGGTCATCGCTCGCCGGTGTAGAGCACGCCGGGGTCCACCAGGACCACGTCCGACTGAGCGGATGCCGGATCGCTCACGGGCCGACGCCGAGCGGCGACCAGGGTCAGTTGACGCCGGCGTACGAGTGCAGGCCGGTGAAGAAGAAGTTGACCCCGAACAGGTTCATCAGCATGGTCAGGAAGCCGAGCACCGCGATCCAGGTGGCCACGTTGCGCTTCACGCTCGGGGTGGCCCGGGCGTGCAGGTAGCCGGCGTAGACCACCCAGGAGATGAACGCCCAGGTCTCCTTCGGGTCCCAGCCCCAGGCCCGGCCCCAGGCCGCCTCGGCCCAGATCGCTCCGGCGATCACCGCGAAGGTGAAGATCGGGAAGGCGAAGGCGTGCAGCGCGAAGGTCAGCCGCTCCAGGCCGGCCGCCCCCGGCAGCCGCCGGGCCAGGATGTACGGGAAGCTCCGCTTGCCGGCCTCGTACCCGTTGCGCAGCAGGAACGCCGCGGCCGGCACCACGCCCAGCAGGAAGATGCCGGAGGCGAAGACGATCGTCGACACGTGGATGACGAACCAGTACGACTGCAGCGCCGGCATCAGCGGCACCACCTGGACCTTGAGCTTCAGCTCGGCGAAGGCCAGCAGCAGCACCATGACCAGGGTCAGGAAGAGGCCGAGCCGGCGCAGCGCGGGGCGCTTCCAGAGCACCGCCAGCCAGGCCGCCGTCCCGATGAAGGTGACCGTCAGCACGAACTCGTACATGTTGCCCCAGGGCATCCGCTCGGCGGCGACGCCCCGGGCGACCAGCGCGCCGAGGTGAAGCACCGCGGCGAGCGCGGTGACCCAGGCGGCGATCCGGCCGGCCAGCCGGGCCCGCTCCGCCGACCGGCTGCGCCGGGTCTCGGCGGGTGCCGGCGAGACGGGCACGTCGGCGGAGCCGCCGCTGCCACCCACCCCGGCGCCGACCAGCTCGCGGGCGGGGGCGGCGGTGACCGCGCGGGCGTTGCCGAGCGCGTACTCGACGGCGTGGCTGATCATCGAGACCAGGTACGCCAGGATGGCGAACGCCACCAGCAGTTCGGAGAGTGCGGACATCACTCGTCTCCTTCTCGCGCCCGCCGGTCGGCCCGGCCGCCGTCGCTCACCGCGGCGGCCAGCTGCGCGAACTCGTCGGCGAACCCTGGATGCTCGGTGCGCGGCAGCCCACCGGCCTCCACCAAGCTACTACCGTTCGTCGGAGATCCGCTGCCGGGGTCGGTGGTCGTCACCCGGAACCAGACCCGGCGTCGCCGGGCGAAGAGCGAGCCCATCAGGCCGGCCAGCAGCACCACGCAGGCGCCGAGCATCATCGTCTGGCCGGGGTCGTGCCGCACCGACAGGGTGATGTACGGCTTCGTGCCGAGGAACTCCAGCGTGCTGCCGTCGTCCAGGGCCCACGTCTCGCCCGGGGCCAGCTTCTTGTTGCCGACCTGCTTGAGCTTGCCGTTGGTCACCTGGCGCTGGTCCAGCTGGTAGACCGAGCCGGGGATGCCGGCGTCCAGCCCCAGGTTGCCCCGGTACGCGACCAGCACCACCGCCGGGTTGCGCTCGGTCGGGTACTGCGACTCGGCGAACGGCGCGCTCTCCGGCGCGGTCGGCAGGTAGAGCCCCTCGAAGGCGACCTGCTGGTCGGGGGCGCGCTTGCCGGTCTTCGGGTCGACGTTGGCGTCCGGGAAGGCGGCCAGCCCCTCGCTGGTGAGGTTGGCGTCCCCGGTGGTGAGGAACGGCACGGTGCTGGTCTGGCTGCGGCCGTACTTGTCGGTGTACTTCAGGATCGGGGCGTACCCGTGGCCGAGCAGGTAGACGTTGGCCGAGCCAAGACGCAACGGGGAGTTGACCGAGAAGCCGGCCTGCCGCGTCGCGCCGTCCCGCTCGTCCACGGTGACCGTGGCCCGGTAGCTCTCCGGCTGGCCGGAGGGGAGGAACCGGGCGTCGAAGTCGTCCAGGGTGAGGCAGAACGGCGGCAGGTCGGCACTGTCCACCCGCGGGCCGAGCTTCGCCTCGGCGTACTGCTGCCGGGTGTTGCAGAACGCGTTCTCCTCGCCGGCCACCAGCAGCTTGTTGCCGTGCCAGCCGTACCAGGAGCCGAGCGCGACCCCGAGCAGCACGGCGACCAGTGAAGTGTGGAAGAGCAGGTTGCCGGTCTCCTTGAGGTAGCCCTTCTCGGCAGAGACCTCGTTGCCGCGGACCTCGACCCGCCAGCGGCGGCGGCGCAGCACCGCGGCGATCGCCGCCGGGTCGGCGGCGGCCGGGGACTCCAGCACCGCGTGCTGCGGCAGCCGCTCCAGCCGCTTCGGCGCGGCCGGCGGGCGGGACCGCAGCGCGCGGAGGTGGTCGCGCATCCGGGGCAGGACGCAGCCGATCAGCGAGGTGAAGAGCAGCAGGTAGATCGCGGAGAACCAGATCGAGCCGAAGACCTCGAAGGCGCCGATCCGGTCGAGCTTCGGGGCCAGGTCGGGGTGGTCGACGAAGTACTGGTTGACCTTCTCCGGGTTGACCCCGCGCTGGGGCAGCACCGAGCCGGGGATGGCGGCGACCGCGAGCAGGAAGAGCAGGATCAGCGCGGTACGCATGCTGGTCAGCTGCCGCCACGAGTTGCGCAGCAGCGCCAGCACCGGGTGGGTCCGGCGCCGGGGCGCCTCGGCGGGCGGGCTCGCCGGCCGGTCGTCCACGGTCGTCATCAGATGCTCACCTCGCCCACGCCCACGGTCGTCTGCAGCCAGATCACGAAGTTCTGCCAGCCGCCGGTGACCAGCGCCAGGCCGATCAGGATCAGCAGGGCGCCACCGATCCGGGTCACCCAGCGGCTGTTGCGCCGGACGGCGCGGAACACCCCGAGCAGGCGGTGGAAGCCCAGCCCGAAGGCGACGAACGGTACCCCCAGCCCGAGGCAGTACGCCACGGCCAGCACCACGGCCCGGTCGGTCTGCCCGCCGGCGGTGGCCATGCCGAGCACCGCGCCGAGCGTCGGGCCGGTGCAGGGCAGCCAGCTGAGCGCGAAGACCGCGCCGAGGACCGGTGCGCCGAGCAGCCCGGCGGCGGGCAGCCGCTCGATCCGGAACTCGCGCTGCATCCCCGGGACCACGCCGAGGTAGCTGAGCCCGAGCAGCACGACCAGCGCGCCGATGACGATCTCCAGGGTCCGCTCGTGGTCGAAGAAGACCCGGCCGAAGCTGGCGAAGAGGATCGCGGTGGCGGTGAAGACCACGGTGAAACCGGCGATGAAGAGCAACGTCCCGGCGAGTACCCGCCCCTTGACCGCGACCACCGGCCGGGTCGCCACGGCCACGCCACCCGAACCGGCCGGCTCGTCGGGCGCGGTCCGGGCCCGGCCCTCCAGGTCCGCGCCGGCCAGCCCCGTGACGTACGACAGGTAGCCCGGCATCAACGGCAGCACGCACGGGGAGAGGAAGCTGACCAGCCCGGCGAGTGCCGCCGCGCCGATGGCCAGCAGCAGCGGGCCGGACTGGGCGAGCTCGCGGAACGTCTCGCCCATCAGCGGGAACCGTCGGACGCCGGCTGCTCGGCGGCGATCTTCTCGACGATCGGCTGCAGGCCGTCCTGCTTGACCGCGGCCCGGATCACCGTGGCGATCCGGCCCTCCCGGTCCAGCACGACCGTCGCGGGCGTGGTGTTCGGCGGGATGTCGAAGTTCAGGGCGAGCCGGCTGGCCGGGTCGAAGAGGCTCGGGTAGCTGACCCGGCCCTCCTCGAACGCGATGGCCTTGTCCTTGTTGTCCTGGACGTTGATGCCGAGAAAGGCCACGCCGGAGCCCTTGGTCGCCTGGTAGGTGGCCTCCAGGTCGTCGGCCTCGGCCCGACAGGGCGCGCACCAGGAGCCCCAGAAGTTGACCACGACCACCTGGCCGCGGGCCTGGGAGAGGTCGTAGCTGCCGCCGGTGAGCAGCTCACCGATCACCTTCGGGGTTTTCGACCGCTGGTCCGGGGCGCACTCGATGATGCCGCCGTTGTTGGCGCAGCGGCTCTCCTCGCTGCCGGAGGAGCAGCCGACCAGCGGCGTCCCGGCGGCGACGGCGGCGAGCAGGGCGGCGATCGGCCTCCGGGAACGCATCAGGCCCCCTTGGCCGTCCGGGCGGTCGGCGAGATCGCGATCAGGTGCGCGGCCGGCTCGGTGTAGCCGATCCCGGTCACCTTCGCGCCGTCGAAGTGGAAGGAGGTCAGGCTGGCCAGCCCGCACTGCCGCCGGCGCGGGTCGTGCCAGAGCCGCTTGCGCTCGACGTACCGGCGCAGGGTCCAGATCGGCAGCTGGTGGGAGACCAGCACCGCCTCCCGCCCCTCGGCGGCGACCCGGGCGGCGTGCACGGCGGCGAACATCCGCTCCGCGATGGTCACGTACGCCTCGCCCCAGGACGGGGTGACCGGGTCCCGCAGCACCCACCAGTTGCGCGGATCGCGGAACGATCCGTCGCCCGGCGAGACCTTCTTGCCCTCGAACCAGTTGGCGCTCTCGATCAGCCGCTCGTCCACCCCGACCGGGAGCCCGAACTGGGCGGCGATCGGCTCGGCCGTCTGCTGAGCGCGCTCCAGCGGGCTGGCCACCACGTGCACGACCTCGCGCTCGGCCACCGCCTGGGCGGCCGCCTTGGCCATCTGGACGCCCAACTCGGAGAGGCGGAAACCGGGCAGCCGGCCGTACAGGATCTGATCCGGGTTGTACACCTCGCCGTGCCGCAGCACGTGGACCACCGTCTTGCTCACGCCCTACCCCCCGTGACCGGCCGCTGCCGCCGCGTTCGCCGCCGCCGGAAGCGCGGCGGAGATCTGCTCCAGGGCGGCGTCGTCGATCGCCGCCGAGACGAACCACGACTCGAACGCGCTCGGCGGCAGGTAGACGCCGGCGGCGAGCATCGCGTGGAAGAACGCCTTGAACGCGGGCACCTGCTGGGTGCGGGCGCTGTCGTAGTCGACCACGTCGGCGTCGGTGAAGAAGATCGAGAACATGTTCCCGGCGTACGACAGCCGGTGCGGGACCCCGGCGGCGGCCAGCGCGTCGGCGGCCAGCTTGCCCACGACGGCGGCCGTCTCGTCGAGCCTGCGGTAGAGCGCGTCGTCGGCGAGTCGCAGCGTGGCCAGGCCGGCGGCGCACGCGAGCGGGTTACCGGAGAGCGTGCCGGCTTGGTAGACCGGACCGGCCGGGGCGAGTCGCGCCATGATCTCCGCGCGCCCGCCGAACGCCGCGGCGGGGAGCCCGCCGCCCATGACCTTCCCGTACGTCAAGAGGTCGGCGTCGGAGGCGTCGAGGCCGTGCCAGCCGGCGCGGGAGACCCGGAAGCCGGTCATCACCTCGTCGACGATGAGCAGCGCGCCGTGTGCGTGGGCGATCCGGGCGAGCTGCTGGTTGAAGCCGTCGCGCGGGGCGACCACGCCCATGTTGCCGGCGGCGGCCTCGGTGATGATCGCGGCGATGTGCTGGCCCTCGGCCGCGAACGCCGCCTCGACCGCGGTGACGTCGTTGTACGGCAGCACGATGGTGTCGCCCGCCGCCGCGCCGGTGACGCCGGGCGAGTCGGGCAGGCCGAGGGTGGCCACGCCGGAGCCGGCCGCGGCGAGCAGCGCGTCGGAGTGGCCGTGGTAGCAGCCGGAGAACTTGATGATCTTCGGGCGCCCGGTGAAACCACGGGCCAGCCGGATCGCCGACATGGTCGCCTCGGTGCCGGAGTTGACCAGCCGGACCTGCTCGACCGGGGTGCGGTCGACGATCTCGGCGGCCAGCTCGACCTCGCCCGGGGTCGGGGTGCCGAAACTGGTGCCGTGGCCGGCGGCCTCCCGCACGGCCTCGACCACCTCGGGGTGGGCGTGACCGAGGATCAGCGGACCCCAGGAGCAGACCAGGTCGACGTAGCGCCGACCGTCGGCGTCGTGGAGCCAGGGACCCTCCCCCCGGACCATGAAGCGGGGGGTGCCGCCGACGGCGTGGAACGCGCGCACGGGGGAGTTCACCCCGCCCGGCACGATGGCCTTGGCGCGGTCGAACAGGGCCTCGGAGGCCGGCGCGTCGGCCGGGTAGCGGCCGGATCCGGCGAAAAAGGTATCGGTCACGATGCGGCCATTGTGTCAGCGCCGAGCCGGCAATCCGCAGCCACCCCGGGGCGGGGGTTACCAGGCTCACCCATGGCGCGCGGGCGGAGCGGCCGATCGCCTCACCGGGCCCGGTCGTCAAGGTCGCGATAGGCTGACCGGGTGGATCGTACCGAACTGTCCATCACGGTACATCGGACGGGCGACGAAGCGGTGCTTCGCCTGGCCGGTGAGATCGACATGCTCACCGCCGCCCAACTGTCGACCGTCGTGAACGAGGTGCTCGCCGATCCCCCGCCGCGCATCGTGCTCGACCTGGGTGGGGTCAGCTTCTGCGACTCCCAGGGCCTGGGCACCCTGGTGGTGCTCAGCCGCAAGGCCAGCCGCTCGCAGAGCGTGCTGGTGCTCAGCAACGTCGGCGACTTCCTGCTCCGCGTCCTGGACATCACCGGACTCCGCTCCGCCCTGATGATCCGCAACGACTTCCCCACCTGACCCGCCCCCCTGCTCCCCGGCCCCGGCGTCCCCCCGCGATCCAGGGGATGTCGTCGCTCGTTGATCTCTACGCACGAACATCGGCCCTGAATCGACGGGGCGGGGAGAGCTGGAGGGTCAGGGGACGGGGACGTCGCGGCGGCGGAAGGTGAGCAGGCCGGCCAGTGCCATCGCCAGCGCCAGCACCGTCAGGACCACCAGCGGGGTGGCGCTCCAGCCGGTGCCCAGCACCTGCGGGGTGTGGCTGAACGGGGAGATGTCCAGCAGCCACCGGCTCAACTTCAGCACCGCCCCGACCTGGCCGATCAGCACGCAGACGGCGAGCACCGCCCAGGAGAGTGCGGTGAGCCGGGGCAGCAGGCCGTGCAGCAGCACCGCGAGGCCGGCCAGCACCCAGGCGGCCGGCACCTGCGCCAGGCCCGCGCCGAGCATCCGGGGCAGCTCGCCCGGCACGTCACCCACGCTGAGCCCGTAGGTCAGGCCGGTGGCGAGCCCGGCGGCGGCCAGCACCACCGCCGGCCCGAGCAGGGCGAAGACCAGGTGCGAGGCGACCCAGCGGGATCGGCTCACCCCGGTGGCCACCAGCGGCTCGGCCCGCCCGGCGGTCTCCTCCGACCGCATCCGCAGCGCGGCCTGGATGCCGAAGCCTGCGGCGGCCAGCCCGACGAAGCTCAATGTCCCACCGAGGTAGGCCTCGGCCAGCGCGGAGGTCCCGCCCAGCCGGGCCAGGATCTCCTCCAGTTGGGCGTTGCCTGCGACGGCCTGACCGGCGGCCTCGGCGGCGCCGCCGAGGATCAGTCCGAGCAGGCCGAAGCCGACCGACCAGCCGAGCAGCTGTCCCCGGTGCAGGCGCCAGGCCAGCCCGAACGGCCCGGACAGCCCCCGGCCGGCGGTGGCCGGGCCGAGCCGGGGCGGCAGCAGCCCGGCGCCGAGGTCCCGCCGCACCGACACCGGGTACGCGACCGCGGCGAGCAGCACCGTCAGGGCCACTGGAAGCGCCAGCACCCACCACCGGTCGCCGACGTACGCCTGGACGCGCTCCGACCAGCCCAGTGGGGAGAGCCAGCTCAGCCAGTCCCGGTCGCCGGCGTCCCCGGCGAGCCGGAGCGCGAAGGCCAGCCCCAGCACCGCGACCCCGATCCCCCGGGCGCCGCCCGCGGTCTCGGTGAGCTGGGCGGCGAGCCCGCCGACGGTGGCGAAGACGATGCCGACCAGCGCCGCAGCGAGCCCGTACGCCAGGGACCCGGCCACCGGCAGGCCGGTGGCGACCAGGCCGGCGGCGGTGAGCAGGCCGAGCAGCAGGTTCGCCCCGTACGTCACCAGCAGCGCGGCGGTGAGCCCGGCGTACCGGCCGAGGACGGTGGCGCCGAGCAGCTCGCGGCGGCCGGCCTCCTCCTCCGTGCGGGTGTGCCGGACGACGGTGAGCAGGCCGACCAGCCCGATGATCACCGACAGGAAGCCGCCGCGCTGGGCGGTGAGCGCGCCGACGCTGTCGCCGTACACCGGGCCGAGCAGCGCGACGATCGACGGGTTGTTCCCGGTGCCGGAGGCGTACGCGGCCCGCTCGGCGGCGGTCGGGTAGAGCTCGAAGAAGCTGGTCGCGTACGTCATCGGCAGGACGGCCAGCAGCAGGATCCAGATCGGCAGCACCGCCCGGTCCCGGCGCAGGATCAGCCGGACCAGGTGGCGGGTGCCGGCGAGCGTGCTCATCGGGCCACCTCGGCCGGCTCGCCGGTCGTCTCGTAGTGCCGCAGGAACAGCTCCTCCAGCGTGGGCGGCTGGCTGACCAGACTGCGTACGCCGATCTCGGTGAGCTGGCGCAGCGCGGCGTCCAGGGCCGGGGTGTCCACGTCGAAGCGGACCCGGTTGCCGTCCACCCGCAGGTCGTGCACGCCGGCGAGGTCGGCGAGCCCGTCCAGCGGGCCGGCGATCTCCGCGTCGATGGAGGTGCGGTGCAGGTGCCGCAGCTCGGTCAGGGTGCCGGTCTCCACGTCCCGGCCGTTGCGGATGATCGTCACCCGGTCGCAGAGCGCCTCCACCTCGGCGAGGATGTGGCTGGAGAGCAGCACGGTGCGGCCGTCCCGCTTGGCCCGGCCCACCCACTGCTGGAAGACCTCCTCCATCAGCGGGTCGAGCCCGGAGGTGGGCTCGTCGAGGATGAGCAGCTCGACGTCGGAGGCGAGGGCGGCGACCAGGCCGACCTTCTGCCGGTTGCCCTTGGAGTAGGCCCGCCCCTTCTTGCGCGGGTCCAGCTCGAACGACTCCAGCAGCTCGGCCCGGCGCTTCGGGTCGAGCCCGCCGCGCATCCGGCCGAGCAGGTCGATCACCTCTCCGCCGGAGAGCTGGGGCCAGAGGGTGACGTCACCGGGGACGTACGCCAGCCGGCGGTGCAGCGCGACGGCGTCCCGCCACGGGTCGCCGCCGAGGAGTCGGACGGCCCCCGCGTCCGCCCGCAGCAGTCCGAGCAGCACCCGGATGGCGGTCGACTTGCCGGCGCCGTTGGGGCCGAGGAAGCCATGCACCTCACCGGCGCGGACGGTGAGGTCGAGTCCGTCGAGCGCTCGGGTCCGGCCGAAGGTCTTGACCAGGCCGGTCACCTCTATGGGAGTTTCCATGTATCGGAAGCTACACTCGTTTCACAAAGTTGTGAAGGCAGTGATATCTGAGGCACGATCGGCTTCCCGACCCGCAGTGAGGAGCGTCCACGGATGGCTGACGAACGCCGGCCCACGCCGCACGAGGAGGAGGTCCACCTCTTCGTCGAACGGATGGCGATGGCCTTCGCGGACGTCGGTTTCCCGCGGATGGCCGCCCGGGTGCTCTTCGCCGTGATGAGCGCCGACGAGCCGCTCACCGCGGCCGAGATCGGCGAGCGGCTGGGGGTCAGCGCGGCGGCGGTCTCCGGCGCGGTCCGCTACCTGACCCAGTTCGGCATGCTGGTCCGGGAGCCGGTGAAGGGGTCCCGGCGGGACCGCTACCGGATGCCGGACAACCCCTGGTACGAGGCGACGATCACCAAGACCGGCCTCTACAAGAACTTCATCGACATCGCCACCGCCGGCGTCGACGCGCTGCGCGGTCCGGCGACGCCGGCCGGTGAACGGGTCGCCGAGATGCGCGACTTCTTCGTCTTCGTCCAGGAAGAGATCGACTCCCTGGGCGAACGCTGGCGCGCCCGCCGCGCCGCCACCGGCCACGGCCCCCGCACCGACGCCTGACCCGCACGTTCACGGAAAGAGTGGCCATCCCGACGCGGATGGCCACTCTTTGCGTAAAAGTGCACGGATCCTGGCGGCGGCTCAGTGGGGGTTGCCCCAGCGGGCCTGCTCGAGGAGCTCCACGGCGCGGTCCCGGGACTCCGCGTCGTCGCCACCCCGCAGCAGCGTCGTCGCCTCGTCGACGGCGTCGGTGAGCACCCGCCACTGGGCGTCCCGCTCCCGCACCACGTCGGACTGCGCGGCCAACTGCCGGGTCTTCACCCACAGGTCCACGAAGACCGAGACCTTGGCCCGCAGCACCCACGGGTCGAAGGGCTTGGTCAGGTAGTCCACCGCGCCCACCGCGTAGCCGCGCAGGGCGAGCTGGGCGTCCTTGTCGGCGGCGGTGAGGAAGATGATCGGCACGTGCCGGGTCCGCTCCCGCCGCTTGATGTGGCTGGCGGTCTCGAAGCCGTCCATGTCCGGCATCTGGGCGTCCAGCAGGATCACCGCGAAGTCGTCCACCAGCAGCTGCTTCAGCGCCGCCTCACCGCTCTCCACGGCGACGGACTGCACCGGGAGCCCCTGCAGGATGGCCTCCAGGGCCATCAGGTTCTCCCGCCGGTCGTCCACCAGCAACGCCTTGGCCGTCTGCGTCACGAATTCTCCTCGCCTCGGCTGCCGCTGATCCAGGACGCCATCCGCTCGATCAGCTCGTCCAGGTCCACCGGCTTGGTGATGTAGTCGCTGCCACCGGCCGCCAGCGCCGACTCGCGGTCGCCCGGCATCGCCTTCGCGGTCAGGAAGACGATCGGCAGGTCCGCGAAACGGTGGTTGCGACGGATCTGCCGGGTGGTCTCGTACCCATCCTGGTCGGGCATCATCGCGTCCATCAGCACGATGTCCACCTCCGGATGCTCGGCCAGCAGGCGGACACCGTCCGCCCCGTTGTCCGAGTACAACACGGTCATCCCGTGCAGTTCCAACGCGCTGGTCAGCGCGAAGACGTTGCGCACGTCGTCGTCCACGATCAGCACGGTCGCGCCGTCGAGCTGCCGGGTCACCGGCGCCTCCGGCCGCGCCGGCAACAGCTCCATCGGGGGCATCAGCAGCGACGACGGCAGGCCCGCGCGCTGCGGCGACGGCGGCTGCGGCGCCACCACCGCGTCCGGCGCCAGCACGTCGGGTACGAACAGGGTGAAGGTCGAGCCCTGCCCCGGCGCCGACGACACGGTGATCGTGCCGCCGATCAGGCGGGCCAGGTCCCGGCTGATCGACAGCCCCAGCCCGGTGCCGCCGTAGCGGCGGCTGGTGGTGCCATCAGCCTGCTGGAACGCCTCGAAGATGAGCGAGAGCTTGTCGTCGGGGATGCCGATGCCGGTGTCGATCACGCTGAAGGCGATCACCTGGCGGGCGTTGGTCAACGCCGGCACGTCGAAGACCGCGTTCTCCGGCGCCGGGGCGATCCGCAGGGTGACCGCGCCGTTGTCGGTGAACTTCACCGCGTTGGAGAGCAGGTTGCGCAGGATCTGCTGCAACCGCTGGGCGTCGGTGACCAGCGCCGGGGGCAGCTCCTTGGCCACCCGCACCTGGAAGTCCAGGCCCTTCTCCTCGGCTTGCGGGGCGAACGCCTGCTCGACGTAGCCGCGGATCTCGGCGAACCGGATCTCGGTCGGCTCGACGTCCATCCGGCCGGCCTCGATCTTGGACAGGTCCAGGATGTCGTCGATCAACGAGAGCAGGTCCGAGCCGGCGCTGTGGATGGTGCGGGCGAACTCGATCTGCTTGCGGCTGAGGTTCTGCTCCGAGTTCTCCGCGAGCAGCCGGGACAGCAGGAGCAGCGAGTTCAACGGCGTCCGCAGCTCGTGGCTCATGTTGGCCAGGAACTCCGACTTGTACGCCGAGGCCCGGGTGAGCTGCTGCGCTTTGTCCTCCAGGCCGAGCCGGGCCAGCTCGATCTCCCGGTTCTTGGTCTCGATGTTGCCCTTCTGCTCCGACAGCAGCTTCGCCTTGTCCTCCAGCTCGGCGTTGGTGCGCTGCAACTCCGCCGACTGGTCCTGCAGCTCCAGCGCCAGCCGCTGCGACTGGGCCAGCAGCTCCTCCGTACGCCGGTTGGCCTGGATGGTGTTGACCGCGATGCCGATGGTGAGCACCAGCCGCTCCAGGAACTGAAGGTGCAGCTCGGAGAAGCGGGCCACGCTGGCGAACTCGATCACGCCGAGCAGCTCGCCCTCGAAGAGGACCGGGAGCACCACCAGGTCCGCCGGGGGCGTCTCGGCCAACCCGGACCGGAGGGTGAGGCGGCCGTCGGGCAGCGCGTTCAACCGGATCGTCCGGCGGGAGAGCGCAGCCTGGCCGACCAGCCCTTCCCCGGGCCCGAAGGTGACGTCATGCCCGCGGGCCACGAAGCCGTACGAGGCGGTCAGCCGCAGTCGCATCACGCCGTCGGAGGTGTCCGCCAGGAAGAACGCGCCGAGCTGCGCGTCGACCAGCGGGGTCACCTCCATCATGATCATGCGGCAGACCTCGCCCAGGTCGCGCTGCCCCTGGAGCAGGCCGCCGATCCGGGCCAGGTTGGAGTCCAGCCAGCCCTGCTCGGCATTCTCCTTGGTCGTCTCCCTGAGGGTGACGATCATCTGGTTGATGTTGTGCGTCAGCTCCGCGACCTCGCCCTGCGCCTTCACCGCGATCCGCTGGGTCAGGTCGCCGCGGGTCACCGAGGTGGAGACCTGGGCGATCGCCCGCAGCTGGGTGGTGAGCGTCGAGGCGAGCTGGTTGACGTTCTCGGTCAGGTCCCGCCAGGTGCCGGAGACCCCCTTCACCTGGGCCTGGCCGCCGAGCTTGCCCTCGGTGCCCACCTCCCGGGCCACCCGGGTCACCTCGTCGGCGAACGAGGAGAGCTGGTCGACCATCGTGTTGACGGTGTTCTTCAGCTCCAGGATCTCGCCCTGCGCGTCCACGGTGATCTTCTGACCGAGGTCGCCCTTCGCGACGGCCGTGGTGACCGAGGCGATGTTCCGCACCTGGCTGGTCAGGTTGGACGCCATCGAGTTCACGTTGTCGGTCAGGTCCCGCCACGTACCCA